>JBFJZV010000001.1:0-37785 GCA_041621915.1 Acidimicrobiia bacterium
CTTCGCGCCGATCTCGTCGTGGCCGGCACCCCGGCGGCGCCACCGCAGCACACACCGCTCCAGCGGCCGCAGCGTGGCATCGTCGGTGGTGGGGCCGGACCGGCCGGGCAGCTCGGCGAACGCGATGATCCGGTCGATGTGTTCGGGGGAGCGGCGGAACATACGGCCGATCTCGGCTGCGTCGCGGCCCTCGGCACGGAGCGCCAGCACCCGTCGCTCTATTGGTCGCAGTCGGCCTGGCGAGGTGTCGGGCATGCACCCAATCTAGCCGCGCCGCGTTTCGCCCCGGCGGGGGGCAATACAATCGCACACGCATGACCGACACCCACTACGAGCGCCTCTCGTTCCAGGACACCACGTACCTCGCGATGGAGCGCGGCAACAGCTACATGCACATCGCCGCCGTGCAGGTCTTCGAGGCCGGCTCGCTGGCGAGACCCGATGGCGGCATCGACATCGACCGGGTGCGCGCGTACATCGCAGCGAAGCTGCACCACGTCCCCCGGTACCGGCAGCGGCTGGCGTGGATCCCGCTCGATGGCTTCCCGGTGTGGGTCGACGACGAACGGTTCAGCATCGAGTACCACGTCCGCCACACCAGCCTCCCCCGCCCGGGGGGCGACGCCGAGCTGAAAAGGCTGGCCGCCCGCGTGTTCGCCCAGCAGCTCGACCGCTCGAAGCCGCTCTGGGAGCTGTGGGTGGTGGAGGGTCTCGACGGCGACCGCTTCGCAGTGGTCGTGAAGGTCCACCACTCGATGATCGACGGGATGGAGGGCGTCGACCTGCTGAAGGTGCTGCTCTCGCTGTACCCCGACGAGGAGATGCCGGAGCCCGTGCCGTGGGAGCCGCGGCCGGCCCCGACCGCGACGGCGCTGGCGGTGGACGAGGCGGTCCGCATCGCGACGCTGCCCCTCGAAGCGCTGAGGACGGCTCGCGACCTCGTCGGCGAGGACGGCGAGCAGGCCCGCGGGGCCTTGAGGCGCAGGGTGGTCGCCGCGCTGAAGGTGGCCCGCGCCGGCTGGTTCACCCGCAGCGCCGCCACGCCGGTCAACCAGAAGCTCGGCCCCAACCGCCGGTTCGAATGGCTCACCACCCCGCTCACGGACGTCAAGTACGTGAAGAACCACCTGGGCGGCACCGTCAACGACGCCGTGCTGGCCGTCGTGGCGGGCGCGGTGCGCCGCTACCTGGGCGACGAGGACGCCGACCGCCTCGCCGAGCCGTACCGGGTGATGGTGCCTGTGAGCGTCAGGCAGCCCGAGGAGCGCGGTCAGATGGGAAACCAGGTCGCGATGTGGCTGGTGGAGCTGCCGGTTTCGGAAGCCGACCCGGTCGGCCGGCTGGAGGTCGTGCGGGAAGCGACGGAGACCCTCAAGACCACCGACGCCGCCCTCGGCGCCACCACCCTCACCCAGGCAGCCTCGTTCATGCCACTCGCGTTGCTGTCGCTGGGCGTGCGGCTGGCGTGGAGCGCGGTGCGCCCGTTCAACATGACCGTCACCAACGTGCCCGGGCCGCAGATCCCGATCTACATGCTCGGGTCCAAGATGCTCGCCCAGTTCCCGATGGTGCCGCTGTTCATGGACCACGGCATCGGTGTTGCGCTGTTCTCCTACGACGGCGACATCGACTGGGGCCTCTCGGCCGACTACGACCTCGTGCCCGACCTCGACCGCATGGCGGAGGCGATCACGGCGTCGCTCGCCGAGCTGCACGCCGCGGCGGCGGCCGCCGAATCCGGCGGCGCGCAGATCGCCGGCCTGTTCGAGCTGACCGACACGGTGTCGGCGGCGCGGCTCGCCCGGGCGCTCGACCGGGACCCCGCTGCCGTCCGGGCCTACCTCGAGGAGGTGCACCCGAGCGCCAAGGACAACGGCCGCTGGAAGATCGACCGGAGCACGGCCGCGGCGGTAGCCGCCCACTTCGCCTAGTGTTGTGAGTCGTGAGTCCGTGCTGATTTCGCCGAGTCATCGGCGTTCCTGGCAAGGACGCACGACGGAGGCGCATCGGTGGATGCGTCGAGGAGGAGGACGCCGCCAGGGGGGTCGAGGGCCGGCGAAATTCTGTGCATGACTTGCGACTCGGGACACTAGAGCCGAGCGGCCGAGCAACCGATCAGCACCCTACGGCGCCGGCGCGGTCCTGAGCACCGGCGGGTCGTCCAGCTCGCTCCACAGGTACCAGGCGGCGAGCGCCAGGGCGACGGCCATCAGCACGTGCCATGCCGCATGCCCCTGCAGCAGGCTGTCGGGGTCACACCACGGCTGGCCGTCGCGCGAGAGCGCCCACAGGGGTACGGCGGCGGCCACCACCGGCAGGGCAGCGGCCAGCCGGCGCCATTCCCGGCCCAGCCTGGGACGGCTGACCTCCGACCAGGCGGCCACCCCGAGCCAGATCACCTGCAGCTCCACCGTCGCGCCCGGCGCCGCGGCGACCACCACGCCCGTCACGCCGGCGAGCACCAGGAGATCGAGCACCGGCGCCCGGACGCGGAACTTGCGGTGAAGGTTCCACATCAGCCACCAGATGGCGACCGCCGTCACCCCCCATGCGTCGAGGTTGCCCGACCACACAGTCGGCGACCGGTGGAAGGCGAAGCTGCCGGCGCCGACCGCCAGCAGCGCCCCGCCGTACAGCGCCCCCATGGTGCTGCCCATCGCCGGCCGGGGGGTGGCTCCCCGGCTTCGGCCGACCCCACCGAGCACGCCCAGCCCGACCGCCACGAACGCCAACGCCGACAGCGCGTTGGCAGGCTGGGCGAGTGCGCCGGCCCGCGGGCGCTCGCAGTCGGAGTGGGTGGCCGCCACCAGCTGCGCATCGTCGCGAAAGGCTTTGGGAGGGCGCGCGCCGCCATCGGACCAAAGGAACAGGGCCGCCCCGCCGACCACCAGCAGCACGACCCCCGCCGCCAGCTCGCGATACCGCCACCTCACGCCGAACGAATCTACCGGTAGATTCCCGCTCGTGGCCTCACCCACCAACGCCGAACTGGCCCGGATCATGGGCGAATTGGCCCAGCTCACCAAGCTGGAAGACGGCAGCCCGCAGAGCTTCCGCGTCCGGGCCTACGAGAAGGCGGTGCAGGCCCTGCGGGACCTCACCGAACCGGCCGTGACGATGAGCGCAGCCGAGCTGACCGCCGTGAGCGGCATCGGCAAGAGCATCGCCGCCAAGCTGCGCGAGTATGTCGACACCGGCAGCCTCGCCAAGCTCGACGAGCTACGCGAGAAGTTCCCACCTGCGTTCGTCGAGTTGACCCGCATCCCGGGCCTCGGTCCGAAGACCCTGGCGCTGCTTCGCTCCGAGCTGGGAGTGGAGAATCTCGCCGACTTGCGGTCGGCCGTTGAGCAGCAGCGGCTGCGTGACGTGCGCGGCCTCGGCGCCAAGACCGAGGAGAACGTGGCGCGCGCGATCGAACGGCTGGGCCTCCACGGCAAGGAGCGGCGCACCCCGGTGGGTGTGGCGCTGGCCGTCGCCTCCGAGATCGCCGCGGCGCTGCGGGACGTGCCGGGAGTGGAGCGGGTGCAGCACTGCGGCAGCCTGCGCCGGTTCCGGGACACGGTCGCCGACGTCGACATCGTGGTCGCCGCGACCGACGCCGCTCCGGTGATGGAGCGTTTCGTGGGCCTGTCGCTCGCCGCCGAGGTCGCGGCGCACGGGGAGACGAAGTCGGTGATCCACACCCGCGACGGGCTCCAGGTGGACCTGCGGGTGGTGACGCCCGGGGAGTTCGGCGCGGCCGTCCTCTACTTCACCGGGTCCAAGCAGCACAACATCGAGCTGCGGCAGCGGGCGCTGCAACGGGGCTGGACGCTCAACGAGTACGCGCTGAGCGATGCGGAGACTGGCGAGGTGATCGCGGCCGTCGACGAGGAGGACGTCTACCGGGCGCTCGACCTGGCCTTCGTGCCACCGTCGCTGAGGGAGGGCCGCGGCGAGATCGACCTGGCGGCCCGGGACGAGCTGCCGCGCCTGATCACCGGCGAGGACCTGCGCGGCGACCTCCACGTCCACACGACGCTGTCGGGGGACGGCCGCAGCCCGCTGGAGGCCATGGTCGCGGCCGCCGCGTCGCGTGGCCTCGAGTACATCGCCTTCACCGAGCACGGCGAGGACCTGGCGGTCAACGGCGTATCCCGCGCCGGCATGCGGGCCCGCCGCAAGGAGCTCCGAACGCTGCAGGAGCGCTATCCCGACCTACGGCTGCTGTACGGCTGCGAGCTGAACATCGGGCCCGACGGCACGCTCGACTACGACCTCGACTTCCGCCTCGAGTTCGACTGGTGTGTCGCCAGCGTCCACTCGTACTTCGACCTCGAGCCGGCCCGTCAGACGGCCCGGTTGGTGGCGGCGATGCAGGACCCGGCGGTGGGTGCCATCGGGCACCTGAGCGGCCGCAAGATCGGGCGCCGCCCCGGCATCGAGTTCGATGCCGACATGGTGCTCGCCGCCGCCGAGCACACCGGCACCGCGATCGAGGTCAACGGCGCCATCGATCGCCTCGACGCCACCGAGGAGGTGCTGCGGCTGACCCGCGACACGGGCGTCCGCCTCACGATCAGCACGGACAGCCACCACGTCGACGAGTACCGGCGGGCCGAGTGGGGGGTGCGCCACGCCCAACGTGCCTGGGTCACCCCCGACCGGGTCGTCAACGCGCTGCCCGCCGCGGACTTCCTCGCGTGGGCCTCGGCCAAACGCCCCTGAACCGTTCCAAAGACCTCATGGACCCTGCCCGGGCGGCCGATAGGCGTTGAGTGCCGGTCGGAGGCCGGCACCTCCCTGCGACGGGACGAGGACGAGGCATGACGTCGGAGCCGGACGGCACGGTCGAACGGCGGGCGGGGGCGCCGGTGGCACAGCGCGGCGCGGCGCGCCTGTTCCTGGGCGGTGCGGTGCTCACCATCGGGGTGCTCTCTCTGGCCACCGTCGTGAATGCCACTGCGCGTGACGCCAGCGCCGCCACTGCGGCGGCCGTCGCCGCCGCCCGTCAGAACATCGTCGGCTACGACGTCATCGCCGCAGCTCGAGCCGTGGCCGGCGACGACCCGGTGGCCCGGCGTCGCGGGCTCGAAGCACTCGAGGAGTCCAGGCACGAGCTGTCCGCAGGGCCTCCCGCGGCGCTGAGCCAGGTGGCGGAGGGCTCGGGCCGGGCCGCCGGCGTCGCCGTCGCCTTCGATGCCCTGGCCGCCGCCGCCGGCGACATGGTGGGCGCGGCAGAGGCCGGCGCCCCCCTCGCAGCGCACCTCGCCGAGCTGGAGCGCCGCGCCGAGCTGTACCGGCTGGGCATCGATGCGCTGCTCTATGACGTCGGCATGGCCGCCGAGGCCGAGCTGGAGGCCGAGCGGCGGGTCCGGGTGGTCCTGCTCGCCGCCGCCGCGCTGCTGGCGGTGGCGCTCGCAGCCCTCGCGCTGCGTATCCGCCGCAACATGGAGCGGGATGGCTCGACCCTCGCCGCCGTGGCCGGCCACAACGGGAGGTCGCAGCTCGCTCATCGCCTCGGCAACACGATCGTGCGGGCGCAACGGTCGGGGGAGATGGCCGCGCTGCTGTTCGCCGACATCGACCTCTTCAAGGCCATCAACGACCGCCACGGGCCCGAGGTCGGCGACGCCCTCCTCCGGCAGGTGGAGACCCGCATGCGCGCCACCGTCCGTGACAGCGACACGGTGGCACACATGGGCGGCGACGAGTTCGCGGTCGTGATCGAAGGGGTGCATCGTCCGGAGGACGCCGGGAGGGTCGCCGAGAAGCTCCTCGACGACCTGGCCCGGGCGTTCGAGGTGGGCGGCCACCGGCTGCGGATCACCGCCAGCGTGGGGATCGTCCTCTACCCGCTCGACGGCCTCGACGTCGACGAGCTGCTTCGCACCGCCGACATCGCGATGTACGCCGCCAAGGAATCGGGCCGCAACGGCTACCAGTTCTCCACGCACGAACTGCGGGCGCGCACGTCGGAGCGGCTGTCGCTGATCGAGGGCTTGCGCCGGGCGCTGGAGCGTCCCGAGGAACTCGAGCTGGTGTACCAGCCGAAGATCAACATGGCCTCCGGCGAGCTGGTCGGCGTCGAGGCCCTGCTCCGCTGGCACCACCCCGAGCTGGGCACGGTGCTGCCCGACCGGTTCATCTCGGTGGCCGAGGAGTCCGATCTCATCGTCCCGCTCGGGCGCTGGGTCATCGAAGAGGCATGCACCCAGGCCGAGCAATGGCGGCGGGCCGGTCAGGACCGGTTGAAGGTGTCGGTGAACGTGTCGTCGCGCCAGTTCCGCCACGGCGACCTCGTGGAGACGATCACCGCCGCGCTCGCCGGTGCTGGCCTCGACCCGCACTGGCTGGAAGTGGAGTTGACCGAGGGCACGTTGGCCGAGGACACCGCCACGGTGCGCCGCACCCTGGAGCGCCTCAAGGCGATGGGGGTGCAGGTGGCCATCGACGACTTCGGCACCGGGTACTCGTCGCTGAGCTACCTGAAGCGGTTCCCGATCGACTCGCTGAAGATCGACCGCTCGTTCATCCGTGACGTCACCGAGGACCCCGACGACGCCGCCATCTCCCAGGCCATCGTCAGCCTCGCCCGCAGCCTCAGGTTGCAGGTGGTGGCCGAAGGCGTCGAGACGCCGGAGCAACTCGAGTTCGTCCGCGGCCTGGGCTGCGACACCGTGCAGGGCTTCCTCATCAGCGAGCCGCTGCCAGTCGACGGCGTGGATGCCTTCGTGGTGCGCCTCGACCAGCGCGCCGTGGTGTGACCGCTAACAGGCGCAGGTGAGGTCGATCTCCTCCAGGTAGCCCGCCGGCGGTCCGAAGCGGGCAACTGCGGCGCCGATCTGCAGGGTCGTGACCTCCTCGCCCGACTCGCGCTCCAGGACGCTCACCGACGAGCCGACCGCCACGCGCAGGTGGCGCCCGTCGCTGGTGACGTCCAGTGCACGCACCTTGGAATGGGCGCCGAAGTGGCGGAAGGAGCGGTCGGGAGCGATCGCGGCGACCATGCTGTCCTGGCCGACGTACACGGTGCCGTCGTCGGCCACGGCGACCGGAGTCTCGCTCACCCGCTCGCCGGGCCACAGCCCGGCCACTTCCTCCGAGCCGGCGACGTGGTCTTCGGTGTCGAACACCGCCAGCGTGCCCGTCGTCCGGTCGACGGCAGCCAGCGTCGTACCGTCCGGCGACAGCCCGAGCCCGTAGGCGTCGCCGCCGTCCCGCCCGAACGGCAGCGAGAGGAACACGCAGTGCGACCAGTCCTCGGTGAGGCTCAGCACGTGGATGAACGCACGGGTCGCGCCCCCGGCATGGTGGTCGTGCAGCGACGGCGACACGGTGTCGAGGGCGTAGAGCGTGTAGAGGAAATCCCCGTCGGGCGATATCGCCTGGCCGCGGGCCCGTCCCCGCATCTCGGGCTCCAGGCCCACTTCGGGGCTGAACACGTCGGCGACCTCGCCGGTGTCGAGGTGGAGCTGTCGTACGAAGTAGCGGTCCGGCGTACGGGGTGGCCAATACTCGATGAGGAACAGCCGCTTCTCGTCGCGCGAGAAGGCCTCCGGCTGGAAGTTACCGGTTAGCCGGTAGGTGCGCCGCTCGGCGGTCTCGGCCTTGACCACCACGAGAGTGGTGGAGTCGAGTTTGCCGGGTTCGTACCCGCTCCCGCCGGTGGCGTTCTGGCGCAGCGCCACAGCCCCGCCGCGGGGCGACACGGCGCGCAGCTCCAGCCATCCCTTGATCCGGGTGGTCTCTCGCACCTCGGCGGTGGCGGCGTCGATCACCTCGACGATCGTCTCCTGGTCGGCGATCCGGGCGCGGTAGAGGCGGGTCCCGTCGGCGGAGGCGACGGCCCCGGAGGCGACGTGGGTGGTCTCGCCCTTCTCGAAGTCCACGTGGACCACGTCCCCTTCGGTGGTGACCAGCAGGGACCGAGCGTCCCCGGCCGCCGCCTCGGGGCGGGCGACGTTCACCAGGGCGAGCGCGGCGGCCACCGCCAGGACCGTCACCATCAGCGCGGCGCGTTTGCTCATACCGGCCTCCTCGTCGTCTGCAGGGGTACGACGACGGGGGTCGCCCGATCGTTCAAGGAACGAATCCGCAGGCACGCGGCGTTGCCGTGGTGTGCGCCGCCTCGCCGTCCTCGTGCTCCTGCTCGCTGCGTGCGGCGACGCAGCCGGCGGCACGTCGGCGCCCGCCACCACCGCCCCGGCCGTGACGACCACGGTGGGCGCCCTGCCCCCGACCGCGGCCCCGGCGCCCGAAGCTGCCGAGGCGGTCGCGCAGGTGGTCGAAGACCCGTCGGTGCTGACCGTCGCCGCGGCGGCCGCAGCCATTCACGACACCGGCGACCCCCGGTGGGTGCCGTACCTCGTCGACATGCTGCGGCTCACCGGCGACGAGCAGGCGTTCGCCGCCATGCGCAACGCCCTCGCCGACCTCACGGGCGTGCCGCCGCCGGAGGAGTTCGGCGACGTCTACACGGTCTACGGCGGGTGGATGTACGACAACCCGGTCGACCCGGGCGCCGAGTACGTCGAGTGGAAGGCGCGGCTGTACGGGCTCATCGATGGCCCGTTCGAGGAGCTGATCCTCCAGATCGACGACCCCGTGCTGGCGAGCCGAGTCCAGTGGGGCGGCGTGGCCCGCGGCGGCATCCCCGAGCTGAACAACCCCACGGTGATCGACGCGGACGAGGCGAGTTACATGCAGCCGGACGAGCTGACGTTCGGAGCGGAGGTGAACGGCGAGGCCCGCTCGTACCCGCACCGCATCCTCGACCACCACGAGCTGGCGAACGACACGCTCGGCGGCGAGCCGGTGGCGCTGGTCGACTGCACCTTGTGCCGAACCGGGGTCCTCTACTCGCGGCGGGTCGGAGACCAGGTCCTGCAGTTCCAGACGTCGGGGCTGCTGATCAACAGCAACAAGATCATGGTCGACGTCGCCACCGAGTCGCTGTGGGAGCAGCTCACGGGGGTGGCGATCGCCGGGCCGCTGGAGGGCACGGAGCTCGACCGCTTCTTCCTCACCGTCACCACCTGGGGCGACTGGGTGGCGGAGAACCCGGGCTCGGGGGTGCTGGCGATACCCGACGAGGGCATCTACGGCGCCCGCTACTCGTACGCGCCCGGTGAGGCGTACGAGGCCTACTACGCCGGCGATGAGCTGTGGTTCCCGGCGTTCGACGCGCCCGACGTGCTCCGCGCCAAGGAGGAGGTCGCCACGCTCGATCTCGGCGAGGCGCAGCTCGCCGTGTCGGTGGCGGCGCTGGTGGAAGCGGGTCCGCAGCTGCTGGACGTGGGCGGGCGGCCGGTGGTGGCCGTGCCCACCGACGGCGGGGCCCGGTTCTACGACGCCGCAGACGCGGGCGACATCGGCGATCTGGCGGCGGCGACGGCCGGGCCGGAGGCGGTGGCTCTGGCGAGTGGTGAGCAGCTGCCCCGCCTGCAGTCGGGGCAGTCGTTCTGGTTCGCCTGGTACGGGGCGTTCCCCGACACGGCGTGGTGGCCGGAGGGCTGACAGCGTCCCGGGCGGTAGATTCGCCCGATGCACAAGCTTCGCGACTGGGTGTGCACGATCCCGCTGCTGCTGGCGATCGCGCTGATCCTGCTCGTGCTCGACCCCGTCGTGCGGGTGGCGGGACGGATCTCCTATGCCGCGATGGGGCGGGTGATCGTGCTCCTGGAGCGGGGGCTGGTGGGGTCCTTCCGGGTGTTCTGCCGGGTGCGCATCGAAGCAGAGATGGCCGAGAGCTACGAGGCCGGCAAGCCGTACGTCTACGTCGGCAACCACCAGAGCAACTTCGATATCCCGCTGATCGGCGCGTTCACCGGCGTCCCCGCTCCGAAGTTCACGCCCCACCACCGGCTGCGGCGCTGGATCCCTTTTGTGTCGTATGTGATCCGCCGCGGCGGCTACCCGCCGATCGACCGGGACAGGCCCCGTGAGACGCTGCGGGCGATCCGCGACATGGCACGCGAGTCGGCGGCAGCGGGCATCGGCATGGTGATCTTCCCCGAGGGCAAGCGGGCCCGTGCCGGCGAGATGCTGCCGTTCCAGCCGGCCGGCACGTCGACGATCCTCCAGGCCGCGCCGGAGATGCCCGTGGTGCCGGTGGCGATCGACGGCGCCTGGAGCCTGATGGAGCACGGCCTCTTTCCGACCCCATTCGGGCACCGGGTGCGGATCCGCTTCCACGACCCGATCTCCCGCCAGCCCGGCGACGCCGCCGACGCCCTCGCCCAGGCGCGGGAGGTCATCGCCTCGACGCTGGAGCAATGGCGGACGGCCGGGGTCGTCGGGTACCGGCGGTAGGGCGCTCCCCCAGCCCGTCGGCTCGCGGGCGGAGCTGCCGCTACGTCCCGGCGGCCGCCTTCAGGCGGTCGCGGTCGACCACGGTGATCACCCGGTAGCCGGTCTCCACGGCGCCCGTCTCCCGCAGCTCGCCCAGTGCCTCGTTGACCGACTGGCGGCTGGCTCCGAGCAGCGTCGCCAGGCTCGCCTGGGACAGGTGCACCTCCCCGTAGCGGTCGGCCTCGTCCAGCAGCAGCTCGGCCACCTGCTCCCGGACGGTCCGGTGCATGAGCCGCAGCATGCGCCGCTGGGTCGCCTCGAGCTGCGACAGGCCGGCGACCAGCCACCGGAGCGTGATCACCGGGTGCTCGACCAGCAGCGGCAGCAGCCGGTTGCGGGTGAATCGGAGCGCAGTGACCGTGTCGACGGCGCGGGCCGAGGAAATGTAGGGCTCGCCGCGGAACATGGCGATGTCCCCGAGCACCGCCCCCTCGCCGACCCGGGCCACCACCCGCAATCCCGCTTTCGGGCCCCTGTAGAGCTCGGCGGTGCCGCGCTGGACGACGTAAGCGGCTTCGGCCGGCTGGCCCTCCCGGAAGAGGTGGGTCCCGGGGTACTTCTCCACGAACTCGCCGGCATCCGACAGTGCCCGCAGGTCGTCGGGGCTCAGCGGCAGGTAGTCGGTGCGGCCGAAGGTGCGTGCCAGCCACGCGAAGTGCTGCTGGTCGGCGACGTTCATCGTGTTCCTCGTAGGTTCGGTTGGTCGGCAGTCGCTACACAGCCAGCAGTCGTGGGAGCCGCTGACCTCCACCTTTGTCGCCCACCCGACACTACTGCGCTGAAGCAACTGTCGCCCCTCTGACAATGGGATGTCTCGCCGGCGCCGCTTCCTGGTTGCTCTCGGTGAGGAGGTAACAATTAATGGAGCTCTTGCACGCACTGCTCGCGGCGGCACTCGGCACGGCGCTGATGAGCCGTTCGAGTTTCACCGAGATGTTCTGGGAGGGCCGTGAGGCCAGCACGGTGCCCGGCCAGGCGCTCGGGCAGCTCCTCAAGCCCTTTGGCGTCCAGAAGATCGAGGGCCGCATGCTCTCGATCCTCTCCGACTACATGCACTGGGTCCTCGGCGTGTCGTGGGGCGTGGCGTTCTGGCTGCTTCACCCGGTGCTCGGGCTCGACCTGTGGCTGGCCGGCATCGCGTACTTCATCGTCGTGTGGGGCGCCGAGCAGATCTACCTGCCGCTGCTCGGCCTCGGGATCCCCTGGCCGTGGAAGTGGGGCGCCAACCCCGACGGGCGGTACATCTGGCGGTACAACCTGTCCGACATGTGGCACCACGTCGTCTACGCCGGCGGCACCACGCTCGGCTGGCTGCTGATCGACTTCACCCAGCGGGGATGAGGCCCCCGCTGCTTTCAGCGGCGGCTCCGTGTACGGTTGGGGGAAGTCACGGGGGAGCGACGAGTGACGAATCGCGGGCACGTGTTCATCTCCTACGCACGCGCCGACGACGCCGAATTCGTAGACCGGTTGCGAACCGACCTCCAAGCGGGCGGCCTGCACGTTTGGTGGGACGAGTCCGCCATGGAGAGTCGCGGGGCGGGTTTCCTGCAGGAGCTCCAAGATGCCATCCGCAGCGCCGACCGCGTGGTGCTGGTTACTGGCCCGGCGGCCGGCCGCTCCGACTACGTGGAAGCGGAATGGCGGTTCGCGCTCGACGAGGCCTGCACCGCAGTCACCCCGGTGTTCCGGTCGGGCGGGGTAGACGAGGCCCCACCCGGTGTGCAGCACCTGCACGGGGTGGACTTCGGCGACGACGGGCGCTATCGAGAGGCGCTCTACGAGCTGATCCGACTCCTGCGTAGCCAGCCGGCGGCGCAGGGACCGTTGTGGGGCGTCGACGCCCTCCCTCCGTATCACGTGCGCCGGCCTGACGTCGAGCGTGACCTGGCCGCCGCCGTGATGCCAGATCTCGGCGGCCCCGTCGCCGTGCCCGGGGAGCAGAGCGTGACCAGCCTCGTCGGCATGCCCGGCTCCGGGAAGTCCGTTGTCGCCGCTGCGTTCGCCCGCCTCTGTGCCACCCGTTGGGCATTCGGCGACGGCATCGTGTGGGCGCGGGTGGGGGAGTCGGCTTCGGCGCCGGCCGTGCTGCAGCGCGTCGCTCAGCGGCTTCAGGTCCCAGCCGCCGCCCTCTCCGAGCACCTGTCCGATCGAAGATGCCTGATCGTCCTGGACGACGTGTGGGACCAGAAGGTCGTGGAGCATGTGGCCGACGCCCTGGGACCTGTCTGCCGAGTGCTGCTGACGACCCGCCGCGGCGACCTGGCGATCGCGGCCCGCAGCCTCCACCTGGACGTGATGGCCGGCGGGCTCGCCTTGCAGTTGCTGACCAGAGCCGCCGGCCGCGTCGACGCCGCCGAGCTACCGGGATCCGCCGAAACGATCATCGACGAATGCGGCGGGCTGCCGCTGGCGCTCGCGATGGTCGGTGCAGCTCTGGCGGGCAAGCCGGAGGACCGCTGGGCCACGATGCTCGACCGGCTGCGCGGCGCCCGCCTCGGCGACATCCGCCACAGGCTGCCCCGCTACGACCACCCGACCCTGCTGGCCGCAATGGAGGCTGCTACGGCTGCGCTCGACTCCGATCCGGACGTGCCGGACCATGCTCGCGCCCGCTACGAGGACCTTGCCGCGTTCGAGCGTGACGGAGAGATACCCGAGCCGGCGCTGGCTGTCGTGTGGGCGGCCACCGGTCTCGACCCGGGCGGCACGCAGGACCTCTGCGACCTCCTCGTGAGCAGGTCGCTACTCCGCCGGAGCGTTTCCGGGCGGTACACGCTCCACAACCTGCAGGCCGACTACCTCCAGGGCACGCATCCCGACCTCAGCGGCCTGCACGGCCGGGTCGTGGCGGCGTATCGGGAATGCTGCGACGGTGATTGGGCAGCCGGTCCCAACGATGGTCATTACTTCCAGCAGCTCCCGGTGCACATGCGCGACGCCGGCCTCACAACGGAGCTGGCGGAGCTGCTGGGCGACCCGGATTGGATCGTCGCCAAGTTGGCGGCCACCGACCCGTGGACGCTGGCCGCCGACGAGGTGCTGGTCCCCGGAAACGCCGACGAGCAGCGGCTGCTGTACGAGGCGCTGCGGCGATCGGTGCCTGCCCTGGCGGCGGAAGCCCGTCAGCTCGCCCCCCAGCTCCTGGGCCGGCTCGGAGGCGTCGACGTACCGGCGCTCGCCGTCGTCCTCGGCCGCATGAGGGAACAGGTCGACGGCACCTGGCTGGAACCGGTATGGGCAACCCTCGACCAACCGGGTGGCCCGCTGCGATGGACGCTCGAGGGGCACGTGGGCGCCGCCCATGGCGTGGCCGCAACCCCCGACGGCCGGCATGCCGTGGTTGGCACCACCGAGGGCCACGTGGTGCTCTGGGACCTGGCCACCGGGCGCCGCCGGATCGCCTTTCACAGACCCGACGCGCACGTCTGGGGCGTGGCGGTCACCGACGACGCCCGGCGGGTGGCGGCCGCGCTCGACGTCGACGGCGTCGCGGTCTGGGACGTGGCATCCGCCCAGGAACTGCCGACCGCATGGGAGCCCGGCGTGGCCGTGCGCGGCGTGGCCTTCGTCGACGGTGGAGCGCGGCTGGCGATCGGAACCGGCGAAGGTGAGGTGGCGGTGCTCGCGCTTGATGGGAGCCCGCTCGACCCGCTCGCCGGCCGCCACGTCGAAGGCGTGCAGTCGCTGGTGGCGGCGCCGGGAGGGCGGATCGTGGTGACCGGCGACCAGGGCGGCGCGGTCGCGGCCTGGGACGTGCAAGCTCGCCGCCAACTGTGGTGCATGCCGGCCCACGACTCGGGCGTCTGGTCCGTCGCGTGTGATCGCGACGGCGCCCGCTGCCTGTCCGTGGCCAATCACAACACGGTTGTGCTTAGCGCATTGGAAACGGGGGAGACGCTCGCTTCCTTCGCCACGGGCGTATGGTCATTCGGGTGCTGCCTGCTCGACGACGGCCGGGCCGTGACCAGCGACGCAGACGGAGAGCTGAAGATCTGGAAGCTGCCCGAGGGCGAGCGGATCGGCGGGCTGCGCGCCCACGACGCGATGGCCGATCGGGTGGCGGCGGCGGGTGGGGCGCGGGTGGTCTCGGTGGCGCGAGACGGCACCGCCCGGGTCTGGGACCTCGACGCACCCACGGGCACCGAGGTTTCCGCGCACGGGGGACCCGTGTACGGCGTGGCCGTCTCGGCGGAACTGCAGGGAGTGATGGCGGCGTCGGAGGACCGGATGGCCACAGCGTGGGGTTTCGACTCCGGCGCGCGCCTACTGAATATCGAGCTGAAACGCTGGGGCCGCCGGGTGGCGTTCGTGCCCGGCACGACGCTGATCCTCGTCGGCGACGCAGACGGGATCGTCCACCTCGTGAATCTGCGCGGGCCCGAGATGCTCCGCTCGCGTCAGCTGCACGTGCCGGCGGTCGACTCGACGCCCGAGGGCGGGACCGGCTTCGGCCTGGGCGGGGTGACAGGCCTGGGTGTCTCGCCTCCGGTTGCGTGGTCATTCGGCGCCGACGGCGACCTCGCCCTCTGGCACCTGGAGCGGGACGAGATCGACCGCTCGTCGACGGAGCTGGAGCCCCCCGTCGTCGGGGCGGTGGCCACCCGCTCCGATCGGGCCGTCGTCGGCGCCGGCGACGGCCTCCTGCGAGCGGGCCCGCTGTCGGGCGGTCTCGAGGCCAGGAGCCCCCCGGAGCCGGCCGCGGCCTGCGTGGCCGTGGCCATCGACGCAGTGGGGGCGATCGCCGTGTCGTCGCACGTTGACGGCGCCGTCATCGCCTGGCGCCTCGACGATCGCAAGGCCGGGTACCTCGAGCTCGGCGGCACCGCCGACGCCACGATCATGCACCTCGAAAGCGGCATGAAACTCCCGATCGGAGGTTCGTTGCAGGCGCCCGTCATGGCCCGCGGCTTGGCCGTCTCGGCCGATGGGCGGCTCGCCGTCGGCGCGTTCAGCGACGGCTGGGTCCGGGTGTGGGAGCTGGCTCGACTCGCCCAGGTGGCTGCCTTCCGCTGCGACGAGGCCTTGTTCTCGTGTGCGATCGACGGGAAGATGATCGCGGCCGGCGGGGCCCGCCGGGTGCACCTCCTTGAGCTGCACGAGGAAACCGGTCAGGACGCGGAGCGCCCCGCCTCGTCCTTGGCCATGAGGTAGCCGCGGGCCCGCTCCGTCCGGGGGTAGCGGTCGACCAGCGCCCAGAAGCGGGGCCCGTGGCCGGGGACCACGAGGTGGGCCAGCTCGTGGACGATGACGTAGTCGAGCACCCAGCCCGGGCACTCGGCCAGGCGGCTCGACACCCGGATGCGGCCCGACTCGACGCTGCACGACCCCCACCGCGATTGCTGGCGGTCGGACCAGGCGATCTCGGCCGGCTCCGGGAGGCCGTGACGTCGGGCCAGCCCGGTGGCCCGGGCAAGGAGGTCGATGCCGGCCGCCGAGCGCTTCCGCATGACCCTCTGCCGCATCTCCCGCACCCACCGCTCCTCCTCGGCCGTCGAGAGGTGGGCGGGGAGGTGCACCCGCAGCACGCCGTCGACCAGCCTGGCCTGGACGGTCTTGCGGCGTCTGGTGCTGCGAATCACTTCGACGGGCACGGCGGTGTCGCTCATGTCGGGCATCCTGCCATGCCCCTGTGACGAGAACTGGCAGTTCAGCCCCGGCCGCCCGCCAGCGACGCCGCCAGCGGCGAGCGGCGCAGCCGCACCATCGCAGCGACCCCGAGGGCCGGGCCGATCGCCAGCACCGGGAACGCCCACTGCCAGCTCCACGCGTCGGCGAGCACCGGCACCCCCCGGATCGTGACCAGCGTCAGCAGGAACCCAAGCGCGGTCTGCAAGGTGAGCGCAGTGCCGCGGGTGGCGTCGTCGGCGGTCTCGGTGACCATCGTCGAGAACTGCGCCGAGTCGGCGACCACGGTGAAACCCCAGATCAGGAACAGCGGCATCACCACCAGCGGCGACCGGCCGAAGACGACCGGGCTAGCCAGCGCGCACGCGCCCGACACCACCATCGCCCCGCCGGCCACCGTCGTGCGGCCGAGCCGGTCCGCTCCCACGCCGGCCAGCCAGGCGCCCGCCCCGCCGATGGCGATCACCGCGAAAGTCGCCGCCGGCACCCAGCCGTCCCCGCCGCCCGCCGCCAGCGCGGAGGCCGACAGGAACGCCGCGGTCCAGGTCCACATGGCGTACAGCTCCCACATGTGGCCGAAGTAGCCGTAGGTCGCCAGCCGCACCCCCCGGTTGCGGACCACGCTGCCGACGTGCCGTAACGAGAATGCCTGGGTGGCCGTCTCGTACGGGCCGTCGGGCACGCGTGCCATTGCCGCTGCCCCGGTGACGGCGAGCAGCGATGCCGCCGCCACCACTCCCTGCCAGTCAAAGCCGACGCCGCGGATGAGGTGTGGGCCAGCCGAGCCCACCGTCAACGCGCCGACCAGCACCCCGAGTGCCATGCCCCGGCGTTCCCGGTACCACCCGGCCATCACCTTCAGCCCGGCCGGGTAGACGCCGGCCAGTGCGGCCCCGGTGGCGAGTCGCAGGCCGAAAGCCTGCCCGTAGTCGCCAGCGTCCAGGAGGAGCAATGCGCCGTTGGCTGCCGCGCCTGCCAGGGCGGTGACCAGGAACAGCCGGCGGCTGGGCACCGCGTCGGGAATGCCGGCCATCGCCAGCCCCAGTGCGCCTGCCACGAAGCCGATCTGGACGGCCAGCGTGAGCCCAGCGGTCTGCCCGCCCGACAGCTCCCACAGATCCTCGAGCTGTGGCGCCACTGCCGATGCCGAGAACCACAGAGTGAGGACCAGCAGCTGGCTGCCTGCGATGGTCGCCAGCGCCCGCCGCTGCTGCGACGGGTCGAAGCCGAGCGGCCTGGCTTCAGTCCCCCCCACCGGTCAGGGCTCCGACCGGTGCGGGGTCCGGCTCGTCGGCGGGACGCAGCAGCAGGTACACCACGGCGCCCACGACGATACCGCCCAGCAGCAGCCCCCACAGTGCGACGTTGCCGTCGACCGCCTCGAAGGCTCGCTGCGAGAGATCCTCCAGGAACCGGAACGCTCCAGACTCGCCGAGGCCCTCCGGGCCGGTCGACAGGTTCGTCACCCAGAACCACACGATGTAGGCGCCGGCCGCCACGAGGATCGCCCCGGCCACCCGGTTGACGTGCCGCACGGCACCGCGCAGCCACCGGACCAGCGACTGCTGGCCCAGCGCCAGCGCCAGGGTCAGCACCATCAGAACCAGCGACATGCCCAGCCCGTAGGCCAGGAACGTGGCCAGGCCCTCGACGAAGTTGCCGGTGGTGAGCTGGGAGGCCACCACCGTGAGGAACACGGGCAGCGTGCAGGACAGCGAAGCCGCCGCGTAGGACATGCCGAACACGAACATCGCGCGCAGGCCGCGCCCGGTGCCTGCCCGGGAGGCCTTCGGCAGCGACACCACCGGTGTGAAGCCCGCCAGCATCGCCACCCCGAGCAGGAGCACCGCGGCGCCCACCAGCAGCGCGATCCAGGGGATCCAGTCGATGACGGCCCGGAACCCTGCCGAGATCACCAGCCCGGTGACGCCGAACACCACCATGAACGCAGCCGCCATCACCACGCCGACCACCAAGGCGCGCCGCACCGCGGCCGGCCCACCCGCCTCGCGCTCGTCACCCAGGCCGACGAAGTACGACATGTACGCCGGCAGCATCGCGAAGCCGCACGGGTTCACGGTGGCGACGAGGCCGGCCCCGAAGGCAAGGGCCAGCGGCGCGTCGATCATGCGGAGACGCCGAAGAGCTCGGCGATGCGCTCCTCGAGCTGGCTCTGGGTGAGCGGGCCGTTGTGCTTCTCGACGATCTGGCCGTCTGCCGACACGAACACGGTGAACGGCATGCCCAGCCCGCCGAGCTCGGCATAGAGGTCGCCGGCCGGGTCCTCCCCGAGGTCGAACAGCACGCCGGTGTCGTCGACCAGCCGCAGCGCGGCGTCACGGGTGTCCTGGATGTTCATGCCCAGGAACGCCACCTCGCTGCCCAGGTCCTCCTGCACGGGACGGAATGCCGCCGACATCTCAGCGACGCACGACGGGCACCAGGACGCCCAGAAGTTCACGACGAGCGGCCGGCCCTCGTAGTCGGCGAGCGTGGCGGTCGACCCGTCGAACATGGCAAAGGCCAGCTCCGGCACCGGCGGGCCGGCCGGCTTCGGCATGGCGGCCACGTCGTCGCCTGCGGGCGCCTCATCACCCGAGCTGCCGAAGAACACTACGAACCCGGCGACCACGAGGAAGACGACGACGAGCGCGGCGGCGAGGATGCGATTGCGGGTCTGGCCGTCCATCGTGATAGAGAACGGCGGCGGGGTGGCTGCCGTTCGCAAGACTGTCGGACTTCCGACACTCAGGCCCCGACGCCGAAGAGCGTCTCGAGCTTGCCGAGCAGGGTCGTGGCGCTCATGGGGCGGGCATTCCTCACCCGGCCGCCGATACACTGCGCGCCCGATCGACAGGAAAGGACCACCACGATGCCCGACGACGTACCGGCTCCCGATGCCGTGGCCGCCGAGGTCGTCGAGGCCAGCGGCGACGAGGGCATGTCTCTCGACGGCTCCAAGCTGATGCGCATCGGCGCCATGACGCGCGCAATGCTCAACGAAGCCCGCCAAGCTCCGCTCGACGAAGCCGGGCGCCGCCGCCTCCAGGAGATCCACACTCGCTCGATCCAGGAGATGTCCGGCGTCCTCCCGGAGGAACTGCGCGACGAACTGAACGAGATCTTCGTCCCGCTGGCCGGCGGCGAGGTCGCCACCGAGTCCGAGCTGCGCATCGCCCAGGCCCAACTCGTCGGCTGGCTCGAGGGGCTGTTCAACGGGATCCAGGCGGCGCTGTTCACCCAGCAGATGGCAGCCCGGTCGCAGCTCGAACAGATGCGGTCGCAGAAAGAGCTCGACCGTTCTCGGGACGATCGGGTGGGGGGCGTCTACCTCTGAGCCGTGGCGCTCTGCTGCGCGCGGTGCCCGATTCGTTCGCAGCCGCCATCACCATGGACGGCTCCGACCCCGGCATCGACGCGGCACTCGCCCGTCACCAGCACGACGGGTACCGGAAGGCGCTGGAGGCCGCCGGATACGAGACGGAGGTGCTCCCGGCCGACGAGGCGCACCCCGACAGCCCGTTCGTCGAGGACACCGCGGTCCTACTGGCAGGCGTCGCGCTGCTGACGCGGCCGGGGGCCGCGCCGCGCCGGGGTGAGGTGGCGGCGGTGGCCGCGGCGCTGGCCCGGCGATTCCCAACCGTGCAGATGGCGGCTCCGGCCACGCTCGACGGCGGCGACGTGCTGCAGGTGGGCGGCACGGTGTACGTCGGCCGCAGCTCTCGCACGAACGACGCGGGGATCGACGAGGTGAGGGACGTGTGCTCCGGCGCCGGGCTGCGGGTGGTGCCCGTCGGCGTGTCGGGCGTCCTCCACCTGAAGTCGGCTGTCGTGCCCATCGGCGAGTCCGCAGTGCTGGGTCGCGCCGACGCCGTGGACCCTGGGCCGTTCGCCGGCATCTCGTGGCACGAGATGCCGGCCGGGGAACGGGGGCGGGCCAGCGCGCTCGACCTCGGGAACGGCACCGTGCTCGTCCCGGCAGGGTGCCCCCGGACCGCCGCCGTGGTGGCCGGCGCTGGAGCGGCTCCGGAGATGGTGGGCGTGACCGAGTTCGCCAAGGCGGACGGCGGGCTGACGTGCCTGTCGATCCGGTGGCTCGACGAGGTTTGAGGTTTCGGGAGCGCGGGTATGGGCACTCTTTGAGCCCGAGGAGGCGGAGGAACATGGTCACGGAGGCACTCGAGACGGCGATCTCCTGGCGCGAAGAGGCAGCGTGCCTGGGGGCGGATCCCGATCTGTTCTTTCCGGTAGGCGAAGGCGACCTGGAGTCGATCAGCGCCGCCAAGGAAGTGTGCGCGATCTGCCCGGTGAAAGAGGACTGCCTCGCATACTCGCTGGAGACCAATCAGACCGACGGCATCTGGGGCGGCCACACGGCCACCGAGCGCCGCAGGATTCGCCGCCGGTGGCTGCGCGAGCTCCGCGAAGCGAGCTAGGACCCTTCGTCGTCCGGCTCGACCAGCGCGGCGAGCCGGCTGGCGTAGGCCGCCGCCTCGCTGCGGTTGCTCATCTCCATCTTCGCCAGCATGTTCGACACGTAGTTCTTGACGGTCTTCTCGGCGAGGAAGATCTCGTCGGCGATCTGGCGGTTGGTCTTTCCCTCTGCGATCAGGTCGAGCACCCGGCGTTCCTGGGGTGACAAGCGGCTGAGCAGCGGGTCGCCGTGGTCGGCAGATTCCACTCTGTGCCGCATCCTGGCGGTCAGCTCGGGCTCCAGCAGCGACTCGCCGGCCGCCGCCCGCCGCATCCCGTCGAGCAGCTCGTCGGCCTGGATGCGCTTGAGCAGGTAACCGGCGGCGCCGGCCATGACCGCCGCCACGAACGCCTGCTCGTCGGCGAAGGCGGTGAGCATCACCACCGCAGTGCCGGGACTGCGCGACCGGATCTCCCGGCACGCCTCCACGCCGCTGCCGTCGGGCATCTGCACGTCGAGGATCGCGAGCTGGGGCTGATGCTCGACTGCGGCGGCCACAGCCGCCGTCACGCCCGCCGCCTCCGCCACGACCTCGAACTCTCCGGTCGACTCGATCAGGTCGCGGAGGCCGGCCCGGACGACATCGTGGTCGTCGGCGAGCACCACCCGGATGGGCTCGGTGCTCAGCTCAGCCGCTCCACGATCATGGCCATGCCCTGGCCACCCCCGACGCACATGGTCTCGAGCCCGATGGTCTGGTCCAACGACTCCAGGTCGTTGAGGAGGGTGGTCATGATGCGGGCGCCGGTCATGCCGAACGGATGGCCGAGCGCGATCGCGCCGCCGTGGGGGTTGAGCTGGTCTTCGACGTCGATGCCGAGCTCGTCGCACACCGGCAGCACCTGAGCGGCGAAGGCCTCGTTGAGCTCCACGACGTCGACGTCGCCGATCACCATGCCCGCCTGGTCGAGCACCTTGCGCACCGCGTCGATGGGGCCGACGCCCATGATCTCCGGCGCCAGTCCCGACACCGACGATGCGATGATGCGCGCCTTCGGCTCCAGCCCGAGCGCCCGGGCCCGATCCTCGGCCATCACCAGCACGGCGGCGGCGCCGTCGTTGAGGGGGCACGAGTTGCCGGCGGTCACCTTGCCGTCCGGCACGAACGACGGCGCCAGCTCGGCGAGGCGCTCCAGCGTGGTGTTGGGGCGGGGGCCGTCGTCGTCGTCGGCGACGTCGCCATCGCCGATCGGGTAGGGGGTGATCTCGCGGGCGAAGAACCCGTTCTTCTGCGCCTCGACGGCGCGATCCTGCGACAGCTTGGCGAACTCGTCCATGGCTTCACGGCTGACGCCGAACTTCTCGGCGACGTTCTCGGCGGTGTTGCCCATCGGGATGTACACGTGGTTGATGAAGTCGTCGCGGTCCTCGTCGACGAAGCGCCGGTTGAGGTCGTCGGCGGAGAAGCCCTTGCCCATGGCCCGGGTGACGCTCTCGACGCCGCCGGCCACGTACGCGTCGCCCTCCCCGGCCTTGATGGCGTGGAACGCCATGCGGATGGTCTGCAGCGACGAGGCGCAGAAGCGGTTGACGGTGGTGCCCGGGACGGTGTCCGGCAGCCCGGCGAGCAGGGCGGCGTTGCGGCCGATGTTGTAGCCCTGTTCGTGGTGGGTGAGGCCGCAGCCGATCATGACGTCGGCGACCGACGCCGGGTCGACGGCGGGCACCTTGCCCATCAGCGACTTGATGATGAAGCCGGCCATGTCGTCGGGCCTGACGCCGATCAGCGAACCCTTGTACGCCCGCCCGATCGGCGTGCGGGCGGTGGCGACGATGACGGCTTCGGCCATGGTGGGCTCCTCCGGGTGAGAAGCCGAGGGTAGTGGCAGTGGTTTCTTCCGCTGTGCGGGTTCCCCCGCCGCGCGGGGAAGTGGCTCGGCCCGCAGGGCCGAGACGAGGGGGTGCGGATGTTCGGAGGGTGCAACTCACGGCCGACAGCCGGTGAGCAGCGTCGGCGCGGTCCGAGCCCTACGGTAGCCGCGGTGTGACGTCGTCGCCGGTCGTCCAAGCCTGGAGGTATTGGTACGGCGGCACGACCCCTCTCCGGACCACCCAGTCGCCTGGGAACGTGGGTCGTGAGATCCCGAAGTGCACGTGTGGTGGGGTCGGGGCGGCGTTGCCGGTGCGGCCCACCTGCCCGATCACCTGGCCGGCCCGCACCCGGTCGCCCGCGTCGAGGCGGGCGACGACGCTCCGCAGGTGCGAGTAGTAGTACCGCACGCCGTCGTCGCCGACGATGCTCACGTAGAGGCCGCTGCGGGTCGCCGGGTCGTTGACGTCGGGGTCCCACTCGTCGACCCGCCCGACCTCGTCGACGACCCCGGCGGTCACCGCCACCAGCGTGCTGCCCTCGGCCGCGAAGATGTCGGTGGCCGGGTAGTCGTGGTGGTCGGGCCCGTAGTCGGCCGCCCCGGGCGGCTGGACCGGGAAGTAGTAGCGCCGGCCGGGCACGTGCCACGGCTCGGGCGGCGGAGCGGTGGTCGTCGGCGCCGCCGTCGTGGGGGCAGGCACCGTCGTGGTGGTCGTGGTCGTCGGCGCCGCCACCGACGCCGGTGGAGCCGGGGTGGCGGAAGTGGTCGGCGGGGGGACGGAGGACGTCGCCGGCGCAGCGACGTCGCTGCAGGCGGCGACGGCCAGCAATCCCGCGGCTACGAGGGCGAGGCGGGCGACTCCCACGATGTGCGGAGCATAAGGTCGGGGGTGGAGTACCGATGACACGCCTCGACGACCTGATGCCCGACTACCAGCAGCGGACCCGCAACTGCCGAGCCGTGGTCGGCGCGCCCGAGGCGGCCGTGGCCGCGGCGCGCCGCCTGGAGGTGCGGGACGTGCGGGGGCTACGACTGCTGCTCGGCGTGCGTGCCCTGCCGGGCGTGGCCCGCGGCCGCTCGCCCATTGCCGCGGGCGGCCTCGTCGACCTCGCGCTCCGCTACGGGTTCGGCATCCTTGCCGATGAGCCGGGCGAGCTGGTGGTGGGGCTGATCGGCCAGCCGTGGAAGCCGGTGGGCGGCGAGGTGGTCCGGTTCGACGGTCCCGCCCGGTTCACCGCCTTCAACCGTCCCGGGTTCGTGAAGGTGGCGGCCGACGTCCGGGCCGAGCCGACCGGGCCGGGGTGCGTGGTGTGCACCGAAACCCGGGTGGCCGCCACCGACGCCGGCGCGGCGCGCCGGTTCGCCAGGTACTGGACCGTGATCCGCCCCTTCGGCGGCGTGGTGCGGCGGTCGCTCCTCGCCGCGGTCGCCAGGTCAGTCTGAGTCAGGGCGCCTGCAAGTGCACCGGGCCGAAGCCGCGTGTCGACAGCTGCTCGGCGGCCACCCCGACCAGGACCGGCACGATGACGACCGGGACGCCCACGGCCCGCATCCACGTGAGGATGGTGGCCTCCTTGAGCACCCAGTCGGACTCGACGGCCTGCTCGCTCAGCAGCAGCACCGCTCCGTCGGACTTGGCGAGCGCGAAGTGCAGGCCGTCACGCCACTCGGCGGGGGGGTCGAACCCGGCGCCTCGAGCCGGTCGACCAGCTCCTCGCGGAGCCGGTGGAGGGCGTCGGCTCGCCTCCATGTGGCCCGCTCCCCGGCGCTCGCCCCGGCCGGCTCCGGGCCGGGATCCCGGATGCTGTGGCTTATGAAGATCGACGGCGCGCTCGTCGGCCACCCCCTGCTCGTTCCCGCTCGCCGAATCTAGTTGGCCGGCCGCCGCCGGTCTCGGTCACCGATCGAAGAACAGCACCGACTCGATCTCCACCTCCGGGTAGACGGTCTCGCAGGGGATCCCGTTCAGGTCGGCGTCCATCTGTGCCGGGCCGCCGTAGAACACCCAGTACGCCAGGGCGCTGATGAAGTCCCAGCCGCGGGCCTGCAGGTCGCGACAGAACAGCCCTGGAGGCTCGACCGTCGTGACGAAGTACTGGGTCTCGAGGTCGGTGATCGGGTAGACGGTCTCGCAGGGGACGCCGTCGAGGTCGGCGTCCATCCGATCCGGCCGTCCCTCGCGGACGTAGTACGACACGGCGGCCGAGTAGTTGAGGCCGCGGTCGGCCAGGTCGCGACAGAAGAGCCCCGGTGGCAGCGAGCTGTCAGGCGGCGGCGGGATGTCGATGACCATCGAGTAGGAGCCTCCCGTGCCCAGCGCGGCGACGCTGACCTGGTAGTCCTGCTCGAGCGTCAGCGGTCCGGCCACCAGCCCGTTGAGGCCGCTGGCCAGGGAGCCGTCGGCGAATCCCTCGACGCAAACCAGGAACGGCAGATCGGCTGCGCCCGGGTCGAGGGTCAGCGTCATGAACTGCCCGGGCAGCGCCCCGATCACGTATTGGTCGAGCCCGCCGGCGCCGAGCGACCCGTCCACCTCCCCGGCGGTGCCGCCGGGCGCGAACCGGATGCGCTCGCCTCCGGGGTCGAGCGGGTAGGCGAGGCAGGCCGCCTGGAGGTCGGCCGGGATCGTCCCCACGACGGCCTGGAGCGTCGTGTCGGGCGGCCTGGTCGTTGGCGGCGGGTTGGTGGTCGTCGTGGTGGCCGCCGTGGTGCCCGGCCCTCCGGTAGTCGGCGGCGGAGCGGTCTGGGTAGGCGGTGGCGGCTGGGTGAGGTTCGCGATGGTCGGCTCCGTACCGTTGCCGGCGAACGCGAAGAAGGCCCCGACGGCGGCGACGGCGGCGACGGCGGCGAGACCGAGCCCGGCGTACAGGCCCGTCCGCGAGCCCTGCGCGGGTGCCCGTTCCGGTGGCGGTGGAGGCGGTGGAGGCGGAGACGGCGGCACGGCGCGGGTCGCTCCTGCCCCGGCAGGCGGGCCACCGGCGGTCACGACCCTGGTCGTGTCGCCGACCGCGCCGGGCGTCCGCTCCCCTCGGAGCGCAGCGGCGAACGCTGCGGCCGACGGGGGACGCGCCCCCGCGTCCATCTCCATCGCCCACAGGATCGCCGCCTCCACATGGGGACTGAGGGTCGGGACGATCTGGCGGGGAAGCACGAGCTCGTGGCCCACGCCGCGGTCGATGGACCCCATCGGCATCTGCCCCGTCAACAGCTCGTAGAGCGTCGCGCCCAGCGCGTAGACGTCGATCGCGGGACCGAAGTGGCCCCGCTCGCTGTACTGCTCGATCGGCGCGTAGCCGGGACTCAACGTCTGCGACATGACCGATGAGCCCTCCCCGCCGAACTGGCGGGCGGTGCCGAAGTCGACGACCACCACGCTGCCGTCGTCGAGGACCAGCACGTTGTCGGGCTTGATGTCGCGGTGCAGCAGGCCCTCGCCGTGCACCGCTTCGAGGGCGTCGGCCACCTGGAGCACGTAGGCCACCGCCTGCTCCTCCTGGATCATGCCGCCAGCCATCCGGGTTACCTGGCGCAGGCTCCGCCCCTCGAGGTACTCCATCACCATGTAGACGGTGTTGTTCTCGTCGAAGAACTCGAATACCTGCACGATCCCCGGGTGGCGGAACCTGGCGAGCGTGCGAGCTTCCTCGCGGAAGCGCTCCTTGCGGTCCCGGAACTGGTCGGCGATCGTCGGCGACGGCTGCACGGTGACGCCGGCCCGGGTGCTGCCGGCCAGGAAGAACTCCTTGATCGCCACCGGCCGGCCCAGCTTGGTGTCGGTGGCCCGGTAGGTGATGCCGAACCCGCCCTGGCCCAGCACCCGCTCCAGCACGTAGCGGCCGCCGTCGAGCGTCGTCTGCGGGCCGAGCGTGAACTGCTGCGGCGTCGTCACGTTGCCACCCCCATCCTGAGGCGCACCCTACCCCCGGGCGCGGGATCAGTCCGGCTCGGGGCCGTCTTCGTGCTGCACCAGCAATCGGTGCAACGCATCGGTGAGCGCGTGCCGGTCGATGGGCTCGAGGCGGGCGAAGAAATCACGTTGAGAGCGGTGGAGAGCCCGGAAGGCTCGGTCGGCGACCCTGCGACCGGCGCCGGTCAGTGCGACTTGCCGCTTTCGCCCGTCCGACTTGTCTCCGTCCATGCGGATCAGCTGGTGTGCTTCGAGCCGCTTCAGGCGTCCCGTGATGCCGGCTTTCGTCACGTGCAGCCGCTTCGCCAGTGCTCCAGGGGTGACCGGCTTGCCACGGCGCCGGAGCAGCGACAGCACCTCGTAATCGCCGAAGTTGTCGAGGTGAGGGACATCCCGCAGGCTGCCGCGCAGGTGCTCTTCGAGCAGGATGCAGGCGCGGCGCAGCCGCAGGGTCGCCTCCAGCGCCGACACGTCCACCTCGTCTGGCATCAGTCGTTGCCAGGCGAACACGGCCTCGGCCGTGTAGTCGGTATCGGGCTCTGGTCGCAAGGTCCTGGTCGAGACCATGTGCACCCCTCTTGGATCCTCTTGACAATGGATCGTACGTTAACTAACTTTTATGGTTAGTGCGCTTACAAACAGAGCGGGACCTACGGGCACGTCGGCTGGGTGACGGCGGTTCGTCGGGACGGCGGGAAGTTGCTCATCGACTTCGTCGACATGAACGGCGGGACCTACCTCGCCGGAACCGATGCGAAGACGACCGACTTCGGGGTCTTCAAGAACCGCACGAGGACCTGGGACCCGTCCATCCACCGCTTCATCCTCGCTACCCCCTGATCCGCCCCAGCACCGAGCGGCCGGCCCTGCCGGCCGCTCGCCCGCGTTCAGTCGGGCTCGGGCCGGGCCAATGCGAGGACCCGCTCGCGGGTCGTCTCCATGTTGTGCACGTCGCGGCCGTGAGCCTGGGTCTCGGCCACCACCTCGTCCTCGGGACCGGACGCCTGCCACCCGCACACGCACGTCACCTCGATCGTCATGTCGCCTCCTGCTTCTGGAGCTGCTCGAACGGCGCCGGAACGTAGCCGCGGAGCACGGCGTGCCAACCTTCGTCGAGCGCTTCCGCCACCACTTCGTCTTCCTGCGCCAGCCACGCCAGGTGCCGCAGCGCGTGCTCCAGCACTTGTGTCGAGCCGATCACGGCCGGGGCTCGGGTCGCCCCGCTGCGGGCCAGCTCGGCACGCCCGATGGGCAGCCCCGCCGTCACAGCGGACGGCGGGATCACCGCCAGGAAGGTCAACACCACCGACCCATGGTCCCACCGCCACGACGTCGAGTGGAACAGCGCCAGGTCGGGGAGCGCCCGCTCGACCACCGCCCGCACCTCGTCCATCGGGTGGCTGCCGCCGTGGGTCTGCACGTGCCAGGCCTGGGGGCCGTCGGGCCCGGTGAGCACGATGCCACCATCGGCGCACGCCACGACGAACACCTCGGCCCGCACCGGGCCCTCGACGTCGAACGGCAGTCCCATCCCGCTCATCGTACGTGAGCCGCCGGCGCGGTCACCGCTACAGTGAGCGGCGCCTCCCCTGCACCCTCGTCCAGCCATGACCCTCACCTCCTACCAGCGCGGCACCGTGTTCGCGAGCCGCTACGGCAGCGGCCAGGTCCCCCGCGTCCTGGCGCTGCATGGCTGGGGTCGGGACCGCACCGACTTCGACGCCGTGCTCGCCGGGTGGGATGCCGTGGCGCTCGACCTGCCCGGCTTCGGCGTCTCGCCGGCGCCGCCGGAGGCCTGGACGCCTCGTGACTACGCCGAGCGGACGGTGGCCCCGATCCTGGCCGGCCTGCCGGAGCCGGTGATCGTCGTCGGCCACTCGTTCGGCGGGCGGGTCGCCGTCCACGCCGCGGTCGCGGCACCCGAGCAGGTGGCCGGGCTCGTGCTGGTCGGCGTGCCGCTGCTGCGACACCGCGCACCCGGGAAGTCCCCGCGCAGCTACCGCATGGTCCGCGCCCTGCATCGCCTGGGGCTGGTGTCCGACGATCGCATGGAGGCAGCCCGCCGCCGCCACGGGTCGCCCGATTACCGGGCGGCATCCCCCTTGATGCGTCAGGTGCTCGTGCACGCCGTGAACGAGACCTACGAGGAGCCGCTCGCCCAGGTCGGCTGCCCCTCCGAGCTGCTGTGGGGCGAAGACGACCGGGAGGTGCCGGTGGCAGTCGCCGAGGCGGCCCATCGCCTGATGCCGCTCGCCCGGCTCACCGTCGTGGTGGGCGCCGGGCATCAGCTTCCGGTGACCCACCCGGAGGCGGTGCGCGCCGCCGTCGAGCGGGTGGCGGCGTGACCGCTGTGCTGCTCGCCGTCGTGACGCTGGCTGGGGCCGCCCCGGCGGCATTGCGGTGGTTGAGGGTGGCGCAGCGTGAGCACTACCTGGCCGGCAGCGGGCTCCGGTTCGCGGCCCGCTGGGCGCGCAGCGGGCCACCCAACGGGATGCTGGTGGCCGCCATCGCCGCCGACGTCGTGGTGGCGTTCTGGGTGCCACTCGTGGCGCTCGCGGGGACCGCGCTGCTGGCGATCTGGCCCGTGGGGTTGTCGCTGCGGGGCCGCACGTCGCCGCTGCGATGGACGGCCCGGCTGCGCCGGCTGGCCGGGGGCGTCGCCGTGCTGTACGGCGCAGCCGTGGGACTTGCCCTGGCCGCCGGCGCCCCGGTGGCGCTGTCGCTCGCGGCGGCGTTCGCCATGCCGGCGCTGGTCGACCTGGCCCTGGCCGCGCTCCAACCGGTGGAGCACCGGCTGGCGTCGAAGTGGGTCGACCGGGCGCGCCGGAGGCTGGCGGAGGTTGCCCCGCTCGTGGTGGCGATCACCGGCTCGTACGGCAAGACCACGACCAAGGAGTACGTCCGCCACCTGCTGGCTGGCACACATGCCGTGGTGGCCAGCCCGGCCAGCTTCAACAACCGCCTCGGGCTGGCCCGTACCGTCAACGAGCAGCTGGCGCCGGGGACGCAGGTGCTCGTCGCCGAGATGGGCGCGTACCGCCGCGGCGAGATCGCCGAGATGTGCGCATGGGTCCGGCCCCGAATCGGCGTCATCACCGCGTTGGGACCCGTCCACCTGGAGCGGTTCGGCAGCCTGGAGAACGTAGCGGCCGCCAAGGCCGAGATCCTCGACGGTGCAGAGGTGGCGGTCCTCAACGTCGACCATCCGGAGCTGGCCGAGCTGGCCGGCCGGCTGCCCGGCGGGACGCGGGTGTACCGCTGCTCTGCGGCCGATCCGACAGCCGACGTGGCGGTGATCGGTGGCGAGGTACACGTCTCGGGCCGCCGGCTGGGCACGGTCGAGGGCGACGGCGCCCACCCGGGCAACGTCGCCTGCGCAGTGGCCGCGGCGCTGGCGTGCGGAGTGCCGGAGGGCATGCTGGCGGGCCGCCTGGCCGGCCTACCCCATCCCGATCATCGGGCGAGCGTGGTCACCGGCGGCAATGGCGTGCTGATCATCGACGACACCTACAACTCCAACCCGGCCGGCGCGAAGGCCGCCCTCGACCTGGTTGCGTCGCTCTCCGGGCCCGACGCCCGCAGCGTGGTGGTGACCCCCGGCATGGTGGAGCTGGGACCCCGCCAGCACGACGAGAACGTGGCGTTCGCCAAGGAGGCCGCCGGCGTGGCCGACGATCTCGTCGTGGTGGGGCGCACCAACCGGGGTGCACTGCTGGAGGGTGCCGGCGGCGCGGTGGCCGTCACCGTGCTCGACGACCGGGATGCGGCCGTGGCGTGGGTCGGCAGGGAGGTCGGCGCCGGCGACGTGGTCCTGTACGAGAACGACCTGCCCGACCATTATCCGTGAGCCATCGACGAGGAGCCCTGTGACCCAACCTGCGATTGTCTTCGGCGGACCGTCCCCGGAGCACGACGTCAGCATCTTGACCGCGCTCCAGTGCGCGCGGGCGCTCGTCAACGCCTCCGTGGACGTCACCGCGATCTACTGGACCAAGACCGGCGACTGGTTCGAGGTCGACCCCGGCCTGGAAGGCGCCGACTTCGCCGAGGGCCCGCCCCGCAAGGCTCGGCCCCTGCGGTTCGAGATCGGGCCAGGCGGCGGCTTCTTCGCCAAGCGCAAGCGGCTCGACGCCGGCGTCGTCGTCAACTGCTGCCACGGCGGCCCCGGCGAGGACGGCACGCTGCAGGCCGCGTTCGATCTCGCCGGCCTCCGCTACACCGGGCCAGCGATGACCGACGCCGCACTCGCGATGGACAAGCTCGCCTTCGGTGCCGTCATGGCGCAGGCGGGGTTGCCGACGATCCCCCGGGAGGCACTGGATCCGGAGGGCTTGGAGCCGCCCGACTTCATGGCGCCGTACATCGTGAAGCCGCGGTTCGGCGGGTCGTCGATCGGCATCGAGGTGGTCGGCGACCACGAAACCGCCCGGGCGTTGGCCCGCACCTCGCAGCACCTGGCCGCCGGCGCCGTGATCGAGCCCTACCTGGCCGACAGTCGCGACGTGCAGATCGCGGTGCGGACGCACCCGGAGCTGGAGCTGTCGGCGATCGAAGCCCCGCTGCGGGAGGCCGGCAAGCCGGAGATCTACTCGTATGCAGACAAGTACCTCGCCGGTGGCGAGGGGATGGTGAGCGCGGCCCGGGAGCTGCCGGCCAATCTCGAGCCTGCGGCTGAGCAGCGACTGCGCGAGCTGGCCGGCGACGTGGCCCGGGTCGCCGGGCTGCGATCGGTGGCCCGCATCGACTTCCTGCAGGACGGCGCCCGTCTGGTCGTCAACGAGGTCAACACGATCCCCGGCAGCATGGCCTCGTACCTGTGGCTCGACCCGGCGATCCCCCTCCACCGCCTGCTGGGCGACATGATCGACGAGGCCGCCGCCGGCCCGGCTCGCCGGTTCTCGGCGGCGGGTGCCGACGGCCGGGTGCTGCGCAGCGCGGCGAGCATCGCTCAGAAGCTCGGCGGCTGACCAACCAGGCCGCCGCGTAGGCTGCCCGCATGGCGAAGCTCACCGCCGCCGAGCGGGCCCGGCTCCCCGACCGCGCCTTCGCCTACGTGGACTCGAAGGGCAGCCGGCGCCTGCCGATCCACGACGCCTCGCACGTCCGCAACGCCCTTGCCCGGTTCAACCAGGTCCGGTTCGAGGACGACGCCGCCAGGGAACGGGCCCGGCTCCGGGTGCTGCGCGCCGCCAAGAAGCACGGCATCGTCCCGGTCGGCTTCATCGCCGGCCAGCTCGAGGCGGAGCGAAGCTATGTCCCCGCAGGCCTCCCCACGGGGCTGGTCACGCTGCTCCTCACCGACATCGAGGGCTCGACCGGCATCCTGTCCCGCCTGGGCGACCGGTACGCCACCGTGCTGCGGGACGTCCGCGACCTGCTGCGGCGAGCGGTGCGGGGCGCAGGCGGGCGGCAGGTGGACGTGCGCGCCGACGAGTACTTCGCGGCGTTCGAGGAACCCGCAGACGCCATCCGGGCGGCGGTGGCGGCGAGCCGGGCGCTCGCAGCGCGGCATTGGCCGGACGGCGAGACCGTGATGGTGCGGGCCGGGATCCACAGCGGACGGCCCACCCTCACCGCCTCGGGCTACATCGGGCTCTCGGTGCACACCGCCGCCCGGGTCTGCGCCGCCGCCCGCGGCGGCCAGATCCTCGTCTCGTCGGGCACACGCGACGCGCTGGAGCGGCTGCCGGACGGCATCGAGCTGCGGCGCCTGGGGCCGTTCGAGCTGAAGGGGCTCGCCGAGCCCGAGGTGCTCTACGAGGTCGCTCCGGCCGGCGAGCCCTGAGCGTGCGCCACCAGGCGCCCCGGCCTACTCGAGCGGTGTCGGGGCCCCCAGTTTGCCGAGCTGGGAGACGTCTCGGGGGAACAGCAGGCTCATCGTCCAGTCGCTGACCACCCTCGCCTTACGGCCTATGCCGGGCATCATCAGCAGGTGGTAGGAACGGCCCATCCACCACGCCAGCGGGCCGGTGAAGGTCCACCGCCGCACCTGAGCGGTACCCTGCCACTTGCCCAGCGTCACGGCCAGGCCGCGGGTGCGGTAGTCGAACGTCTCGGGCTCGCCGACCCCGAACACGGCGGCGGCGTTGGCGGCCGCGACGTGCCCCTGGCGGAGCGCATGCTGGGCCGTGTTGGGGGCCAGCCCGCCCTCCGGGTCCGGCACCGCCGCGAAGTCGCCGACGCAGAACAGCTCGTCGTAGCCGTCGACCCGAAGCTGGTCGTCGACCGTGACGAAGCCGCGGTCGTCCACCGGGAGGCCCCAGTCGGCCGCCGCCGGGTTGGGGCGCTGCCCGGCCGTCCACACGATCGTGCCCGAGTGATACGGGGCCACCCGGCCGTCCGACAGCTCCACGCGCTGGTCGGCGCACGACTCGAGCTTCGTCTCTAGGTACACCTCGACGCCTCGCTTGCGCAGCACCCGCTCGCTGAAGGAAGCGAGCTCGGGATGGAGGCCGGGCAGCAACGAGTCCTGCGCCTCGACGAGCACCCAGCGCATGTCGGCACGTGTCAGCGCGGGGTAGAACTTCAGCGCGTCGCGAGCCAGCGATTCGAGCTCTGCGACTGCCTCGACGCCGGCATAGCCACCGCCGACGAACGTGAACGTGAGCAGGCGGCGTTGCTGGTCGAGCGACCGGGCGGCGTCGGCCGCGTCGAGCTGGTGGAGTACCCGGTTGCGCAGCCATATGGCATCGGCGAGCGTCTTGAATCCCACCGCGTGCTCCTCGAGCCCGGGGATGGGCAGGGTGGCCGGCACCGAGCCGGGCGCCAGCACGGCGACCCGGAACTCGACGTCGTGCTCGTCGCCGTTGACGTCCGTGACCGTTGCCGTGCGGCCCTGCGGGTCGAAGCCGGTCACCCGGCCGGCCAGCAGCGTGGTCCGGTCGAGCAACTCCCGCAGCGGGATCACTGCGTGGCGGGGCTCGAGGGTGCCGGAGGCCGCCTCCGGCAGCAGCGGCGAGAACAGCATGAAGTTGTCGGGGGCGACCAGCAGCGTCCGCTCGGAGCGGCCCCGCAGGAGCCGCTCGAGGCGGTGGGCGCAGAACGCCCCGCCGAACCCGCCGCCCACGATGAGGGTGTCGTACCAGGCCATGAGGGCGCGAGCCTACGGCGGCCGGGAACGCGTAGTGTCGGCGCGTGATCGTCGAGCATGCCGGCCGCTCTCCCCGCGTCGACCCCACCGCATGGGTGGCGCCCACCGCCACGCTCGTGGGCGACGTGGAGGTGGGCCCGGAGAGCCGGGTGCTCTTCGGGGCGGTGCTCACCGCCGACGGCGGGCCGGTGCGGATCGGTGCCCGCTGCGTGGTGATGGAGAACGCCGTGGTCCGGGGAACCCGCCGGCACCCGTTGCACGTCGGGGACAGGGTGCTGGTGGGGCCGCGCGCCTACCTCAGCGGCTGCACCGTCGGCGAGGAGTGCTTCCTCGCCACCGGCGCCACCGTGTTCAACGGCGCTCGCCTCGGGCGGCGGGTGGAGGTGCGCGTCAACGGCACCGTGCACCTGAAGACCCGGCTGGACGACGGGTCCCTGGTGCCGATCGGGTGGGTCGCGGTCGGTGATCCGGCCCGCCTCCTGCCGCCCGACCGCCACGACGAGATCTGGGCCGTGCAGGAGCCCCTCGACTTCCCCGGAGAGATCTTCGGCGTGGAGCGCTCGCCCGCCATGATGACCGAGATCATGGATCGCTATACCCGCGGGCTGGCCCGCCACTGCGACGACCGCGTCATCGACGGCTGAGCCAGGCAACGACGTCGGCCGCGTTGCGGTCGGGAGGAAAGACCGGGTACCAGACCCGCTTCACGCGACCGCCCCGCGCGATCAGGGTCACCCGCCGGTAGAGCCTCGTACCCCCGGAGGTGAAGACCGGGAGCCGCGGCGGCTCGCCCGCCAGCCGCAAAGCCTGGTCGTTGAGCAGTGGGAACGGGATGTGCATCCGGGCGGCGAACACCTGCTGCTCGGCCGCCGGCTGGGCGCTGAGACCCCACACGGTGGCATCGAGCGCCGCCAGCTCGCCGTGGTGATCGCGGAACTCGCACGCCTGCGGCGTACAGCCGCGGGCGCCGGGTATCAGGTCCCAATCGTCCGGCAGGTCGATGCCGGGACCGCCCGTCCGCGGGTACACGTACAGCACCAGCCAGCGGGTGGGGACGTCGCGTAGCCGGCGCGGGCCCTGGGTAGACGGGAGCTCTACGTCGGGCAGCTCGATACCGGGGAGGTGGCTGCACGCACCGTCGTCGACCGGTGCCGGCAGGTCGGGCGGGAGGGCGGTCAGGTCGGGCACGAGGCGAGCGTAGGCTGCCGCCGATGAGCTCGTGGGCAGATTTCACGGCCGCCGCCCCGGGACTGGCCGCGGCGATCGAGGAACGCTTGGCAGCCAGCCGGTACGCGCTCGTGGGCACGATCCGGGCCGACGGCTTCCCCCGCATCAGCGGCATCGTGGCCCGGGTCGAGGGCGGCGAGTTGTGGCTGTCGACCAAGGCGGGCTCGGCGATCGCCGGCGACCTGCGCCGCGAGCCGCGCTGCTCGCTGCACAGCGGGCCGGTGCACGGGGGCCAGCCGAGGCGCGACGTCAAGATGCAGGGCCGGGCCGTCGAGGAGCCGGGCGAGGGCGGCCTGACCCGGTTCCGGGTCGACGTGGTCGACGCCTCCACCATTCGCCTCGGCGACCCACCCGACCACCACGTGCTGGAGACATGGCGGGAGGGCGAGAGAGGGTCGCAGATCGCGCACCGCTGACTTCGCCTCTCGGTGCGGCCGCCCACTGACAGGCCCTGCCGGCTACGAGGCGCGTCCGGCCGTACCGGCATGCGCGCCAAGTGGCCAGCCAAGCCCGGCCGTTGCGCCCTGGTGGGGGACAGCCGATCCGGCGCACACTGTTAGAGATGAGCAGTCGCTCCCGGGCTCAGATGTGCCCCGGATCGCTCGGTGCTTGCCACCGTCGGGGCGGCGACGCGGATGAGGCCGCCGATCGCCAGGCCCAACCCGGCCCCACCGATCACATCGAGCGGCAGGTGGGCCGCGGTGTACATCCGCAGTATGCCGGCGAACGCGGCGGCGGCCCACAGCACCGCCCGCCACGGCCGCCGCAGGTGAGGGGAGATCACGGCCGCCATTGCGAACGCCACGGCGGCGTGCCCGGACACGAACCCCAGGCCAGCCCACTCTGGCCGCAGGATCACGTCCTCGAGGAGCGCCTGCGGCCGGCCCCGCTCCACGAAGGCCTTCACGACCTTGGCGAGGACCCAGGCGGCGGCACCGGCACCGAAGACCGCCACGGCGACGTCGCGGCGGCGCCACGCGACGTAGACGACGAGGGCCGCCACGGGGATCATCGCCGCCGCGCCCAACTGCATCATCGGCCACGTCGGTGCCTGCAGCCAGTCGGGCCAGCGGTTCACCCACCGGAAGGCCTCCTCCTCGAGCCGACTCACGGTGGGCTCCATGGCGAGCAGCGACGTGATGGCGAGCACGATGCCGCCCACTGCTGCGAGCCAGAGGCCGGAAGTCCGATGGGTCACGACGGGTCCCCTCCCCGCAGGGGCCGCCGGTGAGCCCTCCGAACCCTGCCCGGGGCGAGCGCAGCCGGCGGCGGCAGGTGATCAGGTCCGCGGCCTCGCTGGCGATCGTGGTGGCGATCTTCGTCGGGGTCATCCCCCGGATCGCCAGCTACGGCGACGTGTGGTCCACGCTCCGCGACATGACCTGGCTCGAGATCACGTCGTTGGTGGTCGTGGCGATCTGGAACATGGTGACGTACTGGTTCCTGCTCGTGGCGGTCCTTCCCGGCCTCACCTATCCGCAGGCGGCGGTGGTGAACCAGGCGTCCACGGCGGTGGCCAACACCGTGCCCGGCGGCGCGGCGGTGGCCGTGGGCGTCAGCTACGCGATGTACTCGTCCTGGGGGTTCTCCAAATCGGAGTTCGTGTTCGCTGCCGTCGTCTCGGGACTGTGGAACAACTTCGCCAAGCTGGGCCTGCCGGTGGTCGCCCTGGCGCTGTTGGCGGTGACCGGCGACGTCACTCCGGCGCTGCTGACCGCCGCCGTAGCCGGCGTGGCCGTCCTGGCCGGCGGGGTGGTCGTGTTCGGGGCGATGCTGCGGCACGAGGGCGTGGCCAGGGCGGTCGGCAGCGCCGCCGGGCGGGGGGTCTCCTCCCTGCGCCGGCTCTTCCACAAGCCGCCGGTGACCGGCTGGGGCCGGGCGGCGGCCGGGTTCTGCGCTCGCACCTCTGCGGTGCTGCACCGCCGGCATGTGCGGATCACGGTCGCCACGCTCGTCAGCCACCTGTCGCTCTACCTGGTGCTGCTGACGGCCCTGCGCCATGTGGGCATCTCGGAGGAGGAGGTGAGCTGGATCGCGGTGCTGGCCGCGTATGCGTTCGTGCGCCTGATCTCCGCGCTGCCGATAACGCCCGGCGGCGTCGGAGTCGTCGAGCTGGGCTACACCGCTGCGCTGGGGATCGGCCTCGGGAGCGCGGCTCAGGCGCAGATCGTGGCGGCGGTGCTGGCGTTCCGGTTCATCACGTTCGTGCTCCCGATTCCGCTCGGCGCCGCCGCCTACCTGTTCTGGCGGCGCAACACGAGCTGGCGGGCGCAGGGCGCGGGCACCCCCGCGGTGCCGGCGCCTTCGTGACGCGGCCGGGTTCATGGGTCGAGCCGCAGCCCGACGTGTACTTGCGTGAAGCGGTCGAGCGTGGTGCGGGCCACGAACGACAGCCCCGCCGGGATCTCTTCCCCCAGATCGGCTGCGCCGGGACCCGTCGCGTCGACCACGTACGTCGCGCAGCCGCCGTCGAACCGGAACTGCCACGTGCCGCGGTACGACTGATCCTCCCAGGCCTCCTTGACGTCCCGCAGCTCGGCGGCCACGTCGTCCCACTCGACCGCCAGGGAGCGGTGGGCGCTCGGCACGTGCACGTGCACGACGGCGTCGGCGAGGCTGAGGTCGTCGACGACCACCGCGAAGTCGCCGGCCTGAAGGGCGGCGGCGACGCGCTCGCTCGCCGATGCCCCGGCCGGGACGACGAGGGCCGTGAGGCCGCTGGCGGCGAGCTCGGCGGCCAGGGCGTTTGCCGTGGCGATGTGCCGGCTCGCCACCGGAACGACTGCGATGTCCGAGTCGGGGGGAGCGGTGACGACCACGTCCTGCGACAACCGGGCGGACCCGCCCGGCACCAGCACCAAGCTCTCGTCCGCCGCGGCCCGACAGGAGTCGCCGAGGCGGACGTCCAGGAAGTCGCTGCCCATCGACGGCGAGTCGAACCACAGCCGAGCTGCGCCGCGACCGGCATCGAGGCCGCCGAAGCGCCAACCCGGCTGAAGATCGGCGACGCACGGGACCAACTCCGCAGTGGGCACCGCCTGCGCCAGCAGCAGGACTGCGCTGCCGTTGTCGAGCGCGCAATCGGGCAGCGCGTCGTCCTCCACCGAGGTGCTGCAAGAGGCGGCGAGGACGCTCGCCGCGACGAGCACGAGCAGCGGGTGGGCCTTCACAGGATTCCCGTCCGGCGCAGGGTGTCGAACCCGATGTAGGCGAGGGCCGTCGCCGCGCCGGCACCCCCGACGAGCAGACCCGCCCGGCGGGTGCTCCAACGCTGGATGTGGATCGGCTCCCGGTGCGGGGCGAGTGCCCGGAAGGC
>JBFJZV010000002.1:0-36331 GCA_041621915.1 Acidimicrobiia bacterium
CGCCAAGGGCGCCGAGCTGGTCACCGGGGGCCACCGCCTCACGGACGGCGGCCTCGACCGGGGCTGGTTCTACGCCCCCACGGTGCTCAGCGGCGTGACGGACGGGATGGTCATCTACCGCGAGGAGACCTTCGGCCCGGTCGCCGCGGTGATCCCCTTCGACGACGAGGCGGAGGTGCTGGAGAAGGCCAACGACACCATCTACGGCTTGGCCGCCTACGTCTACACCCGCGACCTGGCCCGGGCGCTGCGCATGTTCGAGGGGTTGCGCTTCGGGATCATCGGGATCAACGACATCAACCCCACTGCAGCCGCTGCCCCGTTCGGCGGCATGCAGCAGAGCGGGCTCGGCCGCGAGGGCGGCCACGAGGGGATCGCCGACTACCTGGAGACGAAGGTCGCCGGCATCTCGATCTGACCGCTACATCGGCACTGGCATCAGCTCGAAGATGTCGATGGCGTAGTCGCCCTTGCCCTCGCTCAGGTAGGGGTGTCCCGAGGTGAGCGCTTTGGCCGCGTCGAGGTCGGCGGCCTCGACGATCGAGTAGCCGGACATGGAGCTGGGGCTCGCCATGCTGCCGTCGTCCACGACCGACGCGCCGGGACCGAACGGGGCGCCGACGTCGCTGAGTGCCGGGCCCACGCGCTGCATCCACTCGCCCCATTTGGCCATCACTTCCTGCTGCTCCTCGGGCGACATGTCGCCCATGTCGGTGGCCTCACCCCTGTACAGCATGATGAACTTCGCCATCGGGGCTCCTCTCGCCAGATCCTGCCGGTATTCGCAGCCTACAGCCCGGCCACGTTGGCTGTCGGGGCCACGGAGAACGCGAAAACCAACACATGGTCACCGCAGTGCGCGGGCGTTACCTTGCGCGCAGTTCGGGCCTGTTCCATCGAGAGGGAGATCCCCCCAATGACGAGGCTTCGCGCGCTACTCATCGTCCTCGTGCTCGCCGCGGCGAGCTTCCCGGCGGCGGCCGCCGTCGCCGGACCCGCCGCGTGCGACACGCGGGTGAACAACACCGTCGCCAAGCTGGTGGAGTGCGTCACCATCGACGGGGTGCGCGAGCACCAGGCGGTATTCCAGGCCATTGCGGATGCCAACAACGGCATCCGCACCTCCGGTACTGCTGGCTACGACCAGTCGGCCGCCTACGTCGCGGACCGCCTGGAGGCGGCGGGCTACGACGTGACGGTCCAGTCGTTCCAGTTCCAGACCTTCATCTCCCTCACGCCCGCGGTGCTGGAGCAGGTGGCGCCCTCTCCCGCGGGGCCGCTGGTGAACAACATCATGTCGTACTCGGGCAGCGGCGACGTGACCGCGCCCGTGAGCACGGTGTCTCCCATCACCGGCTGCAACGCCACGGACTTCACCGGCTTCACGGCCGGCCACATCGCCCTCATCAGTCGGGGCACCTGCACGTTCGCGCTCAAGGCGACCAACGCCTTCAACGCCGGGGCGGCGGGCGTGGTGATCTACAACAACATCCCGGGCACCCTCAACGGCACGCTGGGCAACTCGTTCACGCTGAACATCGGCGTCACGGCGGTGACCCAGGCGCTGGGCCAGCAGCTCGCCGCCACGCCGGGGCTGGTGCTTCGCCTCAAGACCGACACCTTCCGGGGCATCGCAACCACGACCAACGTGCTCGCCGAGTCGACGTCGGGCGACCCGAACAACGTCGTGATGGCCGGCGCGCACCTCGACTCGGTGAATGCCGGCCCCGGCATCCAGGACAACGGGTCGGGCAGCGCGGCGCTGCTCGAGGCCGCGGAGCAGATGGCCAAGGTCAAGCCCCGCAACAAGGTGCGCTTCGCTTGGTGGGGCGCCGAGGAGTCGGGCCTGGTCGGGTCGACGTTCTACGTCGACAGCCTCAGTCAGGCGGAACGCGAGAAGATCGCGCTCTACCTGAACTTCGACATGATCGGCTCCCCCAACTTCGTGTACTTCATCTACGACGGCGACGACTCCGACGCCGTCGGCGCCGGCCCCGGGCCGGCGGGCTCGGCCCAGATCGAGAAGTTCTTCGAGGGGTTCTACGCTTCCCGCGGCTTGCCGTTCAAGGGCACCGACTTCTCGGGCCGCTCCGACTACCGGCGGTTCATCGAGTTCGGCATCCCCGCCGGCGGCCTGTTCACCGGTGCGGAGGGCATCAAGACCGCCGCCGAGGCGGCGACCTGGGGCGGCACCGCCGGGATCGCCTACGACCCCTGCTACCACCTGGCGTGCGACACGTTCGCCAACGTGAGCCTGGAGGCGCTCGACGTCAACTCGGACGCGGTGGCCGCCAGCGTGCTCACGTACGCCATGAACACGGAATCGATCAACGGCGTGAAGGGCAAGGGGAACTTCAAGGTCCCGCCCTTGCCGCCGGAGGACCCGCCCGCCACTTCCTGACCGATCAGCCGGGGCGCGGCCCGCTCGGGTCGCGCCCCGGCCGCGCGCTCGGCGGGGGGTTGGGCCGCAGCCGGCCCGGGGGTACAGTCGGGCGCATGGAGCCGTCGAAGTACGACCGCATCGCGTCCTTCCTCGCCGAGCGGGGTGAGCCGGCGTACCGCACGCGGCAGGTGTACGACGCCGTCTTCCGGGGTGGCCACGGCGAGTTCGCCGACATGCACCCGCTGCCCCAGGGGATGCGGGCCGACCTCGCCACCGAGTTCGGGCCCGGCATCCTGAGCCTGAAGCCGGTGACCGCCAGCATCTCGCAGCAGGTCAACAAGACGCTGTTCGAGACGGCCGACGGCGAGCGGGTCGAGGCCGTGCTCATGCGCTTCGAGGCGGGCTGGACGTCGCTGTGCGTGTCGACGCAGGTGGGGTGCGGGCTGGGCTGCACGTTCTGCGCCACCGGCGCCGTGGGGTTGCGCCGCAACCTCACGGCGGACGAGATCAGCGACCAGGTGCTCGCCTTCCAGCTCGGGGGCGAGACCATCGACAGCGTCTCGTTCATGGGCATGGGCGAGGCGCTCGCCAACCGCGCCTCCTTCGGCGCTTTCGAACTGCTCACCCGCGACGACTTGTTCAACCTGGGGGCGCGGCGGCTGAGCGTGTCGACGGTCGGGATCATCCCGGGCATGAAGCGCCTCACCGCCGAGTTCCCGCAGATCAACCTGACGTTCTCGCTGCACAGCCCGTTCCCCGAGCAGCGCCAGGAGCTGATCCCGGTGAGCCGCCGCTACCCGCTCGCCGACTGCCTGGAGGTGCTCGACAACCACGTCGACGTCACCGGGCGCAAGGTGTACCTGGCCTATCTGGTGATGGCCGGAGTCAACGACTCCGAAGAGCACGTCACCGGACTCGTCGACCTTGTGAAGGAGCGGGCGCACTGGGAGACGCGCTTCCACGTCAACCTGGTTCGCTTCAACCCCCTGGGCATCGAGTCGCCCATCGCCTACGAGAGCGCCGACGAGTCGGTGATGCGGCGCATCCTCGCCCGGTTGGATGGCGCCGGCGTGCACGCCACGATCCGGCGGTCGTTCGGCGTCGACATCGACGCCGCCTGCGGCCAGCTCTACGCCAAGTACCAGGCGCACGCCGGGCGGGCGATGCGGCCAGTCAGCTCGGGTCGGTGACCTGACCCACGAACAGCGGCTCACCCGTCGGCGTGTGGTCGATCACGAAGAAGAACGGCCGGTCGAGGCTCAGCTCGACCTTGGGCGGCAGCGAGGTCACCCCCACCACCACGGCGGTTGCGGCGGCGGCTTCGGTGCCCTCCTCGTCCACGGAGATGAACGCCTGGTGGACCACGTCCTGGATCACCAGCTCCTTGGCCGGGGTCATGCCGGTGAAGTCGGCGCCGCCGGGCAGCGCCGGGTCCGTGAAGGCGGCTTCTATGCCGAGCTGCTGGAGCGCCGTCTTCAGGCCCAGCTCCGATCGGAACTCGAACCGGGGCATCGACAGCGTCACGAGGAACGTCGAGAGGTTGGCGCGCACCTCGGTCAGCAGCGCCTCGTCGAAGCGGGCCGCCACCTCGTCGAAGCGGCCCTCGTCCGGCACCACGAGGATCATCGACGCGTCGCCCTGGTAGTGGAGCTGCACCGCTTGGTACCCGGCGCCGGCCATGAAGGTGGTCCGGAGGTCTTCGTGGAGCATCATCGGCACCGCCACCTCGTCGCCGGAGAGCGTCCGGAAGGCGCCGTCGGCGGTGAGCGACGGGTCGAACCGGTTGACCCACGAGGCCTTGAACCAGATCGCGTTGACGATCACCAACCGGGTCAGCTCGTCCACCACGCCCTCGGGGATGAGGTCGACGATGCGGCCCTCGGTCTGCTCCTCCACCCGCCCGTTGATGGTCTCGCGGGCGTCCTCGGCCGCGGCCTCGAAGTCGACGAGGTTCATGCCGGCGTCGTAGTGCTCGGCCAGCAGCACCAGGAACTCGTCGAGGAACGGGTAGCCGGCCTGGCCCCACAGCGAGTTGGCGATGCGGACGGTGAACGGCTGACGGTCGTCGTCCGGATCCACCTCGGGCGGGGTGGCGATGAGCTGGTCGAGGGCGTTGCGGGCGGCGTGGATCCGGTCGTCGCCGAGGCCCAGCCCCAGCACGTCGCGCATCTCGGCGGCGGTGTCGCCACGGGCGCCGGTGTAGGTCATCGTGAGCGCGGCGGCGACGCTGTACGGGGAAATCACGGTGTTGTCGCCGGATGAGGCCGCCACTGCGAACAGGTCGTAGGCGAATGCGGCGTTGCCGGCGACGAGGGCGGCGAGCTCCGCTTCGGCGACGTCGGGCTCGGCCCGGGGCACGTCGGCGCGTGCCAGGGACGCGGGGAGCGGCTCGCGGGGCGGGGCGGTAGAACTCGTGGGCGGGGCGGTCGAAGGGGTCGACGGAGCCGCCGGGGGATCGCCGCCGGGCGTCGGAGCCGAGGTGGACGGCGCGGCAGCATCGCCGCAGGCGGCAGCCAGCAGCGCAAGCCCGAGGAGCAGCTGCCCGGTTCGCACCATCGTCATCACGGTAGAGACGCCCGCCGGGCGCTCCGGGTTCCCGAGGTACCGTCGCACCTTGCACGTCGAGCCCTTCACGGACCAGTACGACGCCGTGGCCGCGCTCATCGGCCGCTCGGCGAGCGAGCTGCGTGCCCGGGTGGCGCCCCGCTGGCTGGCGATCGACGCCGGCCGGGCCGTCGCAGTCGCCACCGCGACCACCCGGCCGGACCGGCGGACGTTCGTGTCGCTCGCCGGCGACCTGGCGGCGTACGGCGAGCTGATCGAGGCTGTCGGCGCCGCGGCCCGGCGACCGCTGCACGCTCATGCGGACTGTGCCGACGCAGAGCTGCGCGGGGTGCTGGCGGCGGCCGGGTTCGTCGAGGTGATGGTCGCCGAGTCCTTCCGGGTACGGTTCGCCGACGCGCTCGACGCGCTGCACAAGGCCCGCACCGCTCCCTGGTTCACGCTCATCGCCGCCGGGGAAGCCGATCACGGACGGCTCTTCACACTCGACAACGCGATTCGCCAGGACGTGCCCGGCGCCGACGGATGGCGCGGCGACCGCGCGATGTTCCTCGATGAGCTCGCCGACCCCGCTGCCTATGCGGTCGCCGTCGACGAGACCAACGGCGAGTACGCCGGGCTTGCCCGTGTGTGGCGCAACCCGTCGGGTCCCCGGTTCGGGCTCGTCGGCGTATTGCGGCAGTACCGGGGCACGCGGCTGGGGCCGGCGCTGATCCGAGGCGTGCTGGAGGAGGCCGCCGGCTGGGGACACGAGTCGTTCGTGACCGAGACCAGCCTGACCAACCGTGCCGTCCACCCCCGGCTGGCCCGGCTGGCCGCCGAGCGACTCGGGCAGTGGGCGCAGATGAGGCGCCCCGTTAGCCTGAGGTGATGCTCACCGACTACACCTCGATGACGCCTGAGCGCGCCCGGGGCGTCGTCATCATCGCCATTGCCGAGGGCGATGCGCTGGTCGCCGCCGTCCTCGCCGCCGCCGGGCCCCGCACGTACGCCAACACGCTGGCGCCGCTCGACCGGGCGCTGGTCGCGGTCAACGACGCCTACGGAGTCGGCGGTTACATGGCCAACGTCCACCCCGACGAAGCGGTGCGGGCCGCAGGCGCCGAAGCCGAAGAGCTGCAGCAGAAGTGGCTCTCCGACCTGGCGTTCAACCGCGAGCTGTACCTGGCCGTCGAGAGCTACTCGAGCACCGACGAGGCAGCGGGGCTGAGCGGAGAGAGGCGGCGCAACCTCGACTTCTTGCTCCGCGACTTCCGGCGGGCCGGCCACGGACTTGCCGACGGCGAGCGTGCCGAGGTGCAACGGCTGCGGCGGCGGCTCATCGAGCTGCAGGTCGCCTTCGACCGCAACCTGAACGAGTGGGAGGACGGCCTCGACGTCACCCGGGACGAGCTGGCCGGGTTGCCCGACGACTACGTCGCCCGGCTCGGCCCGGGCGAGGCCGACGGCACGTTCCGCGTGACGGTCGCCTACCCGGACTACGTCCCCGTGATGCAGGACGGCGCCGACCGTGACCTGCGCCGCCGGCTACAGCACAAGTTCCTCAACCGGGCGGCGGAAGCCAACGTCCCGCTGCTCGACGAGGCCGTGGCGGTGCGGTGGGAGATCTCGGCCCGGCTCGGCTACCCGACGTTCGCCGAGTACGCGATGGAGCCTCGTATGGCCGACCCGCCTGCGGTCGAGGAGTTCTACGGATCGCTCATCCCGGGCCTCACCGAGGCCGGCGAGCGGGAGCTGGCCGCACTCCAGGAGCTGATGGGCGCCGACCACCCGGGGGAGAGCCTCCAGCAGTGGGACTGGATGTACTACGACACGCAGCAGCGCAAGGCCGACTACGGCGTCGACGACCACGAGGTCGCCGCCTACTTCCCGCTCGAGGCAGTGGTCGATGGCATGTTCTCGATCTGCGGCGACATGTTCGGCATCGACTTCGTGCCGGTGGCCGAGCCGCAGGCGTGGCACCCCGACGTCGCCGTGTACGAGATCCGGGAGCGGGCAACCGGCGATCTCCTTGCCCACTACTACGCCGACCTCCACCCCCGGCCCGGCAAGTACTCCCACGCGGCGTGCTGGCGGCTGCGCGCCGGCTTCCAGGAGGAAGGGGGCTACCGCCGGCCGGTGGCGGCGGTGGCGGCCAACTTCACCAAGCCCACCGCCGACACCCCGTCGCTCCTCAAGCACGACGAGGCGGTCACCCTGTTCCACGAGTTCGGGCACGTGCTCCACAACGCGCTCACCCGGGTGGAGCTGCCCCGCTTCTCCGGCACCCAGACCGAGCGGGACTTCGTGGAGGCGCCCTCGCAGATCATGGAGAACTGGATGTGGGAGCCCGAGGTGCTGCAGCGCTTCGCCCGCCACCACCGCACCGGGGAGCCAATCGCCGCCGGCCTGGTCGAGCGGATGGTGGCCGCCCGCAATCAGAACGTGGCACTGAAGACGCTGCGGCAGGTCTTCTACGGCCGATTCGACCTTGCCCTCCACGGCGGCGACGGGCCCCGGCCTGCGTCGGAGGCCCACGCAGCGACCGCCGGGCTGACACTGGTGCCGCACCACCCCGGCACCCGATTCGCAGGCAGCTTCGGGCACATGATGTCGGACGGCTACGTGGCCGGCTACTACGGGTACCTGTGGTCGGAGGTGTACGGCGACGACATGTTCTCGGTGTTCACCCACGCCGGCGTGCTCGACCCCGAGGTTGGGCGCCGCTACCGGGAGGCGATCCTCGCCCGAGGCGGCACCGTCGACGGCGCCGACCTGCTGCGCGACTTCCTGGGCCGCGAGCCCTCACCCGACGCGTTCCTGCGGAAGATCGGCCTCTCCGAATAGCCGCTCAGTCGAGGGGCCGGGTCGGGACGAGCGTCACCGACTCGGGGCCCGCCTCGAGGTTGGCCGGCCGTGTGCCGTAATGCCGGCCCACGACGCGATCGTCGATGCACTCGCCGCGGATCTCGCTGCGGAGGTCCTGGTAGGCGTCCCAGGACATCGGGATGCGGTCGCCCGGACGGAGCTTGGTCTGCATGCCGTGCACCGTACACCCCTTCCGCCTCCCCTTCGGGTCCGTGGACACCACGTTGCCGCGACAGAAACCCGGAAACCGCGCAGCGGCCGTCGGCGTCTCAGTGCGGTCCCACCGAAAAGGAGCACACCATGTCCACGGGCACCATCGAGCGCCCCCCGTCCACCGAGCCCGGCCGCCGCAACCGGCGCGTGTTGGCGCTGGTCGCCGTCGCGGCCGTCGCAGTCGTTGCGTTGATCGTCGCCGCGTTGCTGATCGGCGGCAACGACCCCGAGCCGCATGCAGCCCCGCTGGAGCTGTCCCTCGGAGAAAGCGACGCCCTGGCGTCGTGCCTGGCCTTCGACGTCGCCACGCTCGCCGGCATGTCGCCGGCGCTCGAGGGCACCGTCACGGCCAAGGACGGCGAGCGCATCACGCTGGCGGTCGACCGCTGGTTCACCGGCGGCGACGCCGAGGAGGTCGCGCTGATCGGCCCTCATGGGCTCGAGGCGCTCATCGGCGGCATCGACTTCCAGGTCGGCAAGCAGTACCTGATCACCGCCGAGAGCGGCCAGGTCAACTACTGCGGCTACAGCGGCGAGGCCACCCCCGAGTACCGGGCCGCCTTCGAGCAGGCCTTCGGGGCCTGAGCCGTCACCTGCGGCCGGCGAGCCCACGGTGGGCCGCCGGCCGCTCTCCGTCTGGCGTGACCCGGGGCCGCTCGGTCCGGAAGAACCGGAAGAAGCTCCACGTGGCCAGCGCAGTCAGGAGATGCCAGATCGCGTGCGCCTGCACGACGGAGTCCGGGGCGCACCACTCGTGCTCGGCTGTGCCGGTCAACCAGATGGCGTAGGCGGCGAGGAACGACCCCACCCCCAGCCAGAACCACGGCACGTAGCGGCGCCGCGCCGGGGCAGGGTGGCGGGCGGCGAGCCCCGGCAGCCACATCGCGGCCATCCACCAGTACTCACCGGGCGCAGCGGCCATGTCGGCGGGGGTGATGCCGAACACCGCGGCGACGGCGAACCCCACCAGCCCCGACGTCCACCGGAAGCCCGGCGACCACCAGCGGTACAAGGCCTCCGACACCAGCCACAGCCCGATCGAGGCCCCGAACAGGTCGAGGCCGATGCCGAGGTCCGGGCCGAAGAACCAGTAGCCAGCCGCGTAGGCGGCCAGCAGGCTGCCGTAGGTCCGGAACAGGGCGCGGTCGGTCCAGCGCCCAAGCGCCGCCACGTTCACCAGCCACGGGATCAGGATGAACCCCACCATGGAGACGTTGTCGATCCACGCCCCGAAGAAGGTGTGGGTGCCGTGCATCACCATCGACCCGGGCCCCAGGAACACGACCGCCGCCGCATAGAGCAGCGCCACCGACTGATTGCCGACGAACCGGTTGACGTGCGGCCGACCCGCCGTTTCGTCACGGGCCAGCACGGCGAACATGGCCAGCCCGGCGACGACGAACCCGAGGTTGCCGAGGGTGTTCACCGGCTCCCGCAGGAACCCGCCGCTCACCCGCTCACACCAGCGGGACACCTCGCCGATCGCCTGCTCGTTGGCCGCCGGCGGCCCCCACCCTGCGATGCCGGCCAGCCCGAAGGCCGCCCCAAACGCCACCAAAGCGCCGGCGGCGACCGCGAGGGGGGTCGTGGTGCGCACGGCGTCACGGTAACCACACCGCCGCCACTGCTCTTCGTACACGAAATGACTACCGGTTGCGCGGACAAGGCCCGGTCGGAGTGATATCGTGCGGCTTGCGGGGGAGTCTGCTCGTAGCGCACGCAGCATGCGTTGCCTTCGGCAGTCCGGCGCACGTGAGGCAAGCACAGGGGAGTGTCGGACATGGATTACGCGGCCCGCCGCGTGCGACGCCGTCGGCTCGCGACCGCGGCCTGCATCGCCCTGGCCTCGATGGTCCCGGTCGCGACCGCGCCTGGGGCGACCGCACGGGCCGCCGGTGAGGGATGCCCCTCCGGGCCGGTGGCGTTCACCTTCGACGACGGTCCGGTGCCCGGACGGACCGATCGGGTGCTCGACGTGCTGGCTTCGTACCAGGTGCGAGCCACGTTCTTCGTCAACGGGCACAACTTCGACCGCGACCCGAAGGTCGTGCAGCGCATTGCGGCGGAAGGCCATGTGATCGCCAACCACACGTGGGGCCATACCCAGCTCGCCCGGGCCGCCGATGCAACGATCCGGCGTGAGGTGCTCCGCAACGTCGAGTCTGCCGAGGCAGCGGGGGTCACCATGGTGCCGTTGGTGCGGCCGCCCGGCGGATCGACCAGCGCCCGGGTCGAAGCCGTGCTCCGCGATCTCGGCATGACGCAGGTCATGTGGACGGTCGACCCTCAGGACTGGCGGGGCCACTCGGCGTCCACACTCGTCGGCCACGTACTGCCCCGCCTGTACTCGGGCGCCAACGTGCTGTTCCACGACGCCAGCCCGGCGAGCCAGGTGGCGCAGGCTCTCCCGGCGATCCTGACCGCCATGGCCGAGCGGGGCTTCTGCCCCGGCCTGTTCGACGCCGACGGGGTGGTTGTGCCTGCCGCCCATCTCGAGCCCGTACCCGTCGACCCGGGACCGGCATGTGTGGGGCCGGCGCCTTGCGACACGCTCGGGTTCATCGACGCCGCAGCCCGCTGGCAGGTGTTCGACGGGTTCGCTCAGGGCGCCGAGGCCCACACGTTCACCTTCGGGAACCCGGGCGATCGGCCGTTGGCAGGCGACTGGGACTGCGACGGGGTCGAGACCCCGGGCGTGTACCGGCCCTCCACCGGCCAGGTGCACCTGCGGAACTCCCTCTCGCCGGGCACCGCCGACCTCTCGTTCACGTTCGGCGACCCGGGCGACGTGCTGCTCGCCGGCGACTGGGACGGCGACGGCTGTGACACGCTCGCCGCATACCGCAGGTCGGAAGCCCGCATGTATGTCACCGACCGCCTCGGGGCCGGCTCGGCCGAGACGGTGTTCACGTTCGGCGACCCGGGCGACGTGCCGTTCGTGGGTGACTTCGACGGCGACGGGCGAACCGATCTCGCTCTCCACCGCCCGACCACCGGGCTGATCGCCTGGCGACTCGAGCAGCGGGCCGGTCCCGCCGACGGCGGGTTCACCTACGGGAACCCCGGCGACCGGGTCGTGGCGGGCGACTGGGACGGCGACGGGATCGACACGCCGGCCGCCTACCGGCCCTCGACCGGCGTCTGGTACGCCAAGCTGACCAACACGGGCGGCGCAGCCGATCACACCGTGCGTCTTGCGGCGCCGGCGGCGGTCACGTTCGTGGTCGGGGCGTTCGGCTTGCCGCCGGGCTGATGCGGTAACCGCAGGCCGCGCCTACGCTTGAGGCGATGGGACTTCGACCGGCGGAAGCGAGGAGCCGGCGCAAGAGGGCGGGGGCGATCGCGGTGCTGGTGGCTGTGATGCTGCTTGCAGCGCCGCCGGCCCTCGCGGCGTCGGACATCGGCCTCGTCGATCCCGCCGACGGTCGCTGGCACCTCAGGGACGCCGGCACCGGGCTCGTGACGAGCTTCTTCTACGGCGACCCGGGGGACGTGCCGTTCACGGGCGACTGGGACTGCGACGGGGTCGACACCCCCGGGCTCTTCCGACCGTCGGACGCCTTCGCGTACCTCCGCGACGCCAACTCGACGGGCATCGCCGGCATCCGCTTCTTCTTCGGGAACCCGTCCGACGTGCCGCTGGCCGGTGACTTCGACGGCGACGGCTGCGACACGGTCTCGCTGTACCGGCCGGCCGAACAGCGGTTCTACATCGTCAACGAGCTAGGCAGCGACGACGGCGGCCTGGGCGCCGCCGACTACACCTTCGACTTCGGCAACCCGGGCGACACGCCGTTCGTTGGCGACTTCGACGGTGACGGCGTCGACGAGGTCGGTCTCCACCGGCAGTCGACCGGCCTCGTCTACTTCGAGGACGCGCTGACGCCCAACGCGGGCGGCGGCGCCGCGGACCACGAGTTCATCTTCGGGGACCCCGGCGACCGCTTCGTCGCCGGCGACTGGACCGGCGCCGGGAACTCGACGCCGGCGGTGTTCCGGCCCACCGACTGCACCTTCTACCTCAAGCACGCCAACTCGCTCGGCGTCGCCGACGACACCGTCGCTTTCGGCGAGCCCGCCTGGCTGCCGGTCGCCGGCGATTTCGGCCTCACCGGGGGCGCCCCGCCCGGCCCGCCATGCCCGCAGCCGCCCGCTGCGTTCTCGGCGACCTACCGGCTGACGTTCACGTCCACGTGGAGCGCCGCCACCCATCCGGTCAGCTTCCCGGCCGTCCCGCACTTCTCGGGACTCATCGGCGGCGCCCACGACGCCCGGGTCAGCTTCTGGGAGTCGGGCGGGCAGGCCAGCCAGGGCATCGAGGACATGGCGGAGCTGGGCTCCAAGACGGCGCTCCGGGCGGAGGTCGAGGCGGCCATCGCAGCCGGCACGGCCCGCTCCGTGATCTCGGGCGGCGGCATCGGGCTGTCGCCAGGCTCGGTCGCCGTCACCTTCACGGTCGATCGCGACCACCCGCTCGCCACCGTCGTCGCGATGCTCGCCCCGAGCCCCGACTGGTTCGTCGGCGTGTCCGGGCTGGATCTCTTCGAGGGCGGCACCTGGGCCGAGCGCAAAGTGGTGACGCTCTACGGCTACGACGCCGGCACCGACAGCGGTCCCAGCTACGGGTCGCCCGACGCCGACACCGACCCGGCGGAGCCGATCGCCCGGCTCGACACCCCGCCGGTGGGCAACGGCGCCCCGGTGGGCGAGTACGTCTTCGAGCTGGTATCGGTAGGTCCCTGACCAGGCGGCGGCGCCGGGCTCAGCCCACGGGCTCGATGTCGAATCGGGCCATGATCGACATCACGCGTTCCATGTCGGGCTCGCCGGGCCCGAGTTCCGCCAGCGCCGCCACGAACGCGGCGATGCCGGGTGCCGGCCACTGCCATGCCAGCACCCGGGCCGGTTCGGTGCCGTGGTTGGTGAACCCGTGGGCTACCCCCCTCCCGGCGTAGGCGACGGTGCCTGCCGCCACCTTGTGCTCGTCGTCGCCGATCGTGGCGGTCAGCTCGCCCGACAGCACGTAGAACGCCTCGTCGCTGTTGCGGTGGATGTGCTCGGGGAAGGGGTTGCCCGGCAGGAAGTCGACCTCGATGACGTCGATCGACCCGCCGGTGTCGTCGCTCCCGACGCGCAGCAGCACTGGCGTGCCGAGCACGTCGAACGCCGAACCTTCGCCGGGAAGTGCCAGGAACCCGCTCATGGGGGCCTCCTCAGCTCGGGCGCCGGAGCGGCGCCGCTCGACGCGATGCTACGCCTCAGATGCGCACGGTGCCTGCGCTGCCGTCGACGGTGACCGTGGCTCCGTCGGCGATGCGCGACGTCGCGTTCCCCGTGGCGAGAACCGATGGGATGGCGAACTCTCGGGCGAGCATCGCGGTGTGGCTGAGTGGCCCACCGGCGTCGCAGACGAAGGCGCCGGCGATGCCGAAGAGCACCGACCACGCCGGGTTGGTGATCGCGCAGACGACCACGTCGCCGGGCTGCACGCGGTGGAAGTCGGCTTCGGTGCGCACGACACGCGCCGTGCCGGTGTGGCGGCCGATGCCGCCGGCGAGGCCGCGCACCACGTCGCCGTCGGCCTCCCCGGCCGTGATCGGCGCGAACTCCTGCTCCATCCCCCACAGCAGCGCACCGTTGATCCGCCGCCCGGCGGCCGGCAGGCCGCGGATGTCGGGTGGGGCGCTCGGCTCGGGCCCGATGCGGGCGGGGCCGGGGTGGGCGGCCACCCAGGCCCGTTCGGCGCTCCGCCGCCGCACCAGCGGCTGGAGGCCGCTCGGCCGGGCCAGCGCCTCCACCGCCTCGTCCCAGGCGAGGTAGAAGACGTCCGCTTCGGCACCGAGGGCACCGGCCGCGGCCAGCCGCCGGCCGATCTCGAGGCAGGCGCGCCGCAGCAGCGCCGCCGGCACGAGGGTGGTCAGGTAGACGTTGTCCTCGCGCACTGGGTAGACCTCGCGGGCCCGCGCCAGCAGCTCGTCGAAGCGGGCCGCGTCGGGCGGGGAGAGCCGCGCCCGCGCCTCGGCCTCGGTTGCGGCGGCGTCCTGCAGCTCGGTGCCGGAGGCGAGCTCGGACCGGATCATCCGCCCGATCAGGTCGGGCCGTTCGGCCAGGGTGGGCGAGGCGAAGTCGTAGTGCAGGGTCCGGAACCCGTAGCGGTCGATCCAAGCGTCGAGGGCGGCGGCGATGTCCGGGTCGGCGGCTCGCAGCCGCGCCACGAGGTCGCCGTCGGGGCCGTCGAGCGCCGCCCGGGCCGGCGTCGAGGCATGGATCTGGTCGACGACGCCGCGCAGGGCCGTGGTCGGCTCCGACGAGGCCGCCGAGCGGCCCGCCAGGAGTCGCATCGCGCGGCTGGCGTCCCATCCGAGCCAGCCCTCGCACGCCGCCACGAGCTCGTGCAGGCGCACCAGGTAGGGCACGAAGAGGTCGAAATGGACGTCGTGCGATCGATCGGCCAACGCGAACACCTCGTCCACGTGCGCGAGCAGGCCGGCGTCGTCCAGCGCGCCCACGTCGACCTTGCGCAGGCCAGCGATTGCGGCCGCCAGCTCCGGCTTCCAGCGCCCCTCCCACACCTCGTGGGGCGCCCGGAACACGCCGCCGGCGATGAAGTCCTCGGCGGCGGCCATGCGGCGACGCATCGCCGGATGGAGGCGCGCCACGATCGCGACCACCCACCACGGCGGGGTGGGGCCGCCTTCCTTGCCACCGAAGGGGACCGGGCGGAGATACAGCTCGCCGCCGCGCACGACGTGATCGAGGCCGTCGATGAGGAGCCCGGTGCGGCTCGCCCAGCGGGTGACCGCGTTTGCGTCCCGCCCGAGGAGCGAGGCAGCCAGCGGGCTGAGCGGGACGGGGTGGTGGGTGGCGTCCTTCTCCCAGGTGCCGGCCGGCAGGTTGGGCAGCTCGGGGCGGCGGGGGAGCGCGGTGATCGGGCGCGCCTGCAGCAGCCACAGCTCGGTGCCGTCATGGGCCCACTCGACGTCGACGGGCGCTCCGAGCCGGCTCGCGACGCGCTCTGCCAGCTCGGCGATCTCGAGCACCAGGCTGGGGTCGAGGGCGGCGGCAGGGCTCGCCCGCAGCTCGGGCCTGCCGGCCTGCACGACCCACTCCTCGCCGGCAGCCTCGCCGGCGAGCAAGCGGTCGGCCAGGCCGGGAACTGCCGAGACCACGACCTCGTCGTCTCCCGTCACCGGGTTCGCCGAGAAGGCGACGCCGGCGGCCGTCGCGGGGATCATGGGCTGCACGAGCACGGCGATCGGGGCGCCGTTGGCCGAGGCGATCACGTCCTGCGCGGCCGCCAGCACGGCCGCGCCGTCCGCCGCCACCTCGAGGACGCTGGTGTACTGCCCGGCGTAGGACTCGTCGGCCAGGTCCTCGGCGACGGCCGAAGAGCGGACCGCAACCTCGGCGGCGCCGAGCGCGGCCAGCGCCTCGTCCATGCCGTTGGCGGCGGCCGCCTCCGCTCCTACGGAAAGAACGATCCCGGCGGGCACCCGCTCCCCGGCCGCAAGCAGCCGCGCGAGCGTGGCCGCCTTGGTGCCGGCGACTTCCGGGTCAGTGCAGGTGTCGAGGGGGCGCACGGCGTCAGCCTGCCATGTCGCAATGTCAGGCGCCACGGCGCACCGCCGTGATCCCCGCAGCGATGGTCCAGCCCAGCCCCACCGGGACGACCGGCATCGCCAACGAGCTGCGGGCGTCGACGAGCAACCCCACGATGGCTAGCCCGCCGGCTGCCAGCGCAACCAGGGCCCAATTGAAGAGCCACCGGGGCACCCAGGTGTCCCGTCCCGCCTGGGCGACCGCGGCGGCGCCGACGGCCACGATGAGGATGGTCGCCACCCAGTCGGCCGTGGACACGGCGTGCGCCAGCGCGGCTGCCGTCCCGACGACGGCCTCGCCGGCTGCGTGCGCCGGAGCGAGCCCGAGGACGATGCCGAGCCAAAGGCTGAAGAACACGATCGCGGCGGCGGGCCCGGCGATGTAGGCGAAGCGGGCGACCGCGGCCGCTGGCGAGTCGGCGTCCCCCAGCCGCGCCAGCAGCAGGCCGCCGATGCCGAGCAGCACCACCCCGAGGATCCAGAGTCCGAGGTTGGCAGTGAGCAGCGTGGTGCTGCCTGCAGCCTCCACCAGGTACTCGGCGACGGTGCCGTCGTCCAGCGCCGCGTCGATGTCGGCGCCCGCCGCCGCCCAGAATCCGGTCCCGGTGAGCATCGTCGCTGCCCCGGCGATGGATGTGGCGCCGGCGGCCCGGAAGTCCGCGGCGGTGCGCGACCGTGGGGTGCGGGTCTCCTGTGCGATGGCCATGTCTCCTCCTCCGTGCGGCCAACTTGCAGTAACACTACACAACATGCAAAGATTGTGCAAGTAATGCAAGACGTGGTAAGCTGCGATTCATGACGACGTTGCGCGACGAGCACAAGCGCATCGCCCGGGACCGGATCATGGCCGCGCTGGCCGCCGAGATCGTGGAGCGAGGCGTGCTGGAGGTCTCGGTGCCGGCGGTGGCCGCTCGGGCCGGCGTGTCGGCGCGGACCGTGTACAACTACTTCGAGAGCAAGGACGGGCTGCTGGCCGCGCTCGGGCCGTGGGCCGACGAGTACATGGAACGACTCGGCGGGGTGATGACCGCGCCCGGGCTCGATGAGCTGCCGGAGGCGGTGCGCATCAACTTTCGGACCTTGACGGAGATGGGCGACGTCGCCGACGCGTTGGCGCGGCTGAGCGCCGCCGTCGACCCCGGCTCGCCGCTGCTCTCCAGGACCCGCGAACTGCGGGAGCTCCGGACCGAGGCCTTCGTGGCCATGGTCGTCGCCCGGCGGCCAGATCTCGACCCGGAACACGCCCGAGCGGTGGCAGCCGCCGTGCGGGTCCTGGCCAGCTTCTCCACCTGGCACCGCATGACCACGGAGCTGGGCGTCGACGCCGCCGTGGCCGGGGAAGCCGCGGCGTGGCTGGTGGAACTCGCCGTGGCCGCGCTGGAAGAGAGGCGGAGCCCGTTCGACTGACCGGCGCCCCTCAGCCCACCCGGCAGTAGCAGGACGCCTCGATCGGGACGTCGGCGCGGGCTGCAGCCAGGTCGAGGCGCTGCTTCACCATCGCCGCCTCCGACTTCTTGCCGAGGCGCATCAGGCACTCGTGCAGGCCGTGCAGGCTCCACACGTTGTCGGGGTGCTGGTAGGCGCGCGCCAGCGAGCCGTCGAGGCCGAGATCGGCGCGATACACGGCCTCGGCCTCTTCGATGTGGCCCTGTTCCAGCAGCAGCGCGCCGTAGGCGTGGCGGGTGGGTTGCATCCAGCCCCACGGCTCGTCGTACGGCAGGTGGTCGTCGCGGTGGATGGCCTCCCGCAGGTGGGCGAAGGCGGCGTCGTGGTTCCCCTTGCGGTACTCCACCTCGCCGGCGAGCATCTCGGCTGCCACCGCCAGGATGTCGACGCAGGCGTTGTTGAACACGTAACGGCTGTCGGGGACCCGGCCGACGGCGGCCGTGAACAGCTCCTGCTGATCTTCGGCCTCGGCGACCCTCCCGGTGGCGGCGTAGGCGACGCCCTTCGCGTAGTGGGTCATCGCGGTAGTGACGCAGTAGAGCTCCGGGTCGTCCGGCAGCGGGGTGTCGATGATGTCCTGCCATCTGCCGAACCGGACCAGCACGTGCAGCTTCATCGGCACGAAGCCCTCCAGCCAGTCGGCCATCGGTGGCACCTCGACCTCGAGCAGCTCGCGGGGCAGCGTCTCGATCATCTCGTCCGCGGCTTCCAGCGCCGCGTCGAGCTGGCCCAGGAACATCGCCCCGTACAGCTTGAAATGGTAGTTGTGGGACCGGTACAGCGAGTAGAAGTTGAGCGCACCCTCCCGCTCCAGGTACTTGCGGTCGGCTTCGATGCCGCGGGTGTTGGAGTCGACGACGCGCTCGTAGTGACCGCACAGCACGTCGATGTGGGTGGGCATGTGGCGCAGGTGGCCGGCGTCGGGCACCAGGTCCCGCAGCCGGTCGCCGGCCCGGAGCGCGACCTCCGGGTGCGGGGACATCTCCATCAGGTGGACGTACATGTGCAGCACGCCCGGATGGCTGCGGGAGGCCGGGTCCTCCATCGCCCGCTCGAGCACGGCGCGGGCTTCGTGCGTGTGGGCCCCCGCTGCGACCGATCCCGACTCCAGGTCCCAGAGCTGCCAGGGGGTGACGTTCATCAGCGCCTCTGCGAACAGCGCCGCCAGGTCGAGATCGTCCCGGTGCGCCTCGTATGCCCCCCGCATGGCATCGGCGTAGGGCTGGTTCCACACGGCGCAGTCCTCGACCGGTTCCGGCTGGGGATAGCGGGCGGACAGCGCCCCGATCAGCGCCTGCTCCGCCGCCGTGGCGCCGGCGCCGAGCGCGGCGGCTTGCGCGGCGGCCGCGTGGGCGGTCGCGAGCGACCGCGCGAGGTCGACCGGGTCGAACGCTTCCCACGGCTTGTTGTAGTTGGGGCCGGCCGCATAGGCCACGCCCCAGTGCGCCATGGCGCAGCTCGGATCGTGCTCCAGAGCGAGGCGGAAGCAGGCGATCGCCTCCTCGTGGTTGTAGCCGTAGGTCCACACCAGCCCCCGGTCGAACCATCGCTGCGCGTCGGCCGACGAGGTGGTGATGGGGCGTGTGTGCGTGCCCAGGTCGTAGTAGTCGTGCATCGTGCCCTCCTCCTGGCCTCTGCCGCGATGTCTACCAGCCCGGGGGCCGGCCGTGTAGTAGGTTTTTGCGGCTCATGCCCGCCGGACGCCTGACCATCTCTCTGCTCGCCGCCGCCATGCTGTGGCTGCTGCCCACCGCCGTCGCCCATGCCGACGATTCGCCCGCCGGGATCGGCGTGGTCGACCCGGCAACCGGCACCTGGTACCTGCGCGACCCGGGGTCGGGCGCGACCACGTCGTTCTACTTCGGCAACCCGGCGGACGAGCCGTTCATGGGCGACTGGGACTGCGACGGCGTGGGCACGCCCGGGCTCTACCGCAAAGCCGACGGCTACGTCTACCTGCGCAACTCCAACACCCAGGGCATCGCCGACGTGTCCTTCTTCTTCGGCGACCCAGGCGACCAGCCGATCCCGGGCGACTTCGATGGAGACGGCTGCGACACCGTGTCGATCTACCGGCCCGCTGAGTCGCGGTTCTACGTGATCAACCGGCTGGGATCGGCCGACGCCGGCTTGGGAGCAGCCGACACGTCCTACCGCTTCGGCGATCCGGGTGACCAGCCGTTCAGCGGCGACTTCGACGGCGATGGTGTCGACACCGTGGGCGTGTTCCGGGCCGGCACCGCGTTCCTGCGTACTCCGAGCGGGGCGCCGCAGCGGGTGACGTTCGGCGGCGCCGGGGACGTCGCGCTGGCGGGCGCCTGGAGCGGGAGCGCCGACCTGCTGGCCGTCCACCGGGCGGGCGTGTTCGCGTTGGGCGACGGACTCGGCGGCACCAGCGCCACCGTCGAGTACGGCCGGGAGTCCCAGCGTCCGATCGCCGGCCGGTTCGGGCCGCTGCCCGGGGGCGACGCCCCGCCGCCGGTGGCGCCGCCGTACCCCGACGTCGGTTCCGGCAAGCGGATCATCTACTCCAACACCGAGCAGCGGGTGTGGCTGATCGAAGCCGACGGCACGCTGGTGAAGACGCACGCGGTGTCCGGCCGGGCCGGGGTGCCCGCACCGGGCACGTATGCGGTGTTCTCGAAGTCGGTGAAGGCCTACGCCGCGTACGGCGGCATCACGATGACCCATATGGTCCGGTTCGCCCACGGGCGCCGGCTGCCCTACGGGTTCCACTCGATCCCGGTGTACCCCGACGGCCGGCCTCTGCAGCTCGAGTCGGAGCTGGGCACCTACCAGAGCGCCGGCTGCGTCCGCCAGCAGATGGACGACGCCATCTTCCTCTACGACTGGGCCGACGTCGGCACCACGGTGCACGCCCTGCCGTAGGAGCCCGGGCTGGGGTGACAGCCCCTCGTCACCTCCGGCGGAACACGCCGAAGAGCTCGCCGTCCTCCTCGTCGAGGCTCTCCAACTCCAGGCCGTGGTCGGCGAAGCCGAGGAGCTCTCGGCGGGACAGCGGCCACGGCGGGCCCACCGGTTCCTCGTCTTCGGGCCGCCCGTTGGCCACCGCCAGCAGCGTGCCGCCCGATCCCACGGGGGTGGCGACCGCAGCGACGACCTGGCCCCGCAGGTAAGGCGGCAGCGACTGAACGGTGCGCACGTCGACCACCAGCTCGAAGGCCCGCCGCCACTCGGCCGGGAGGTCGAACAGGTCGGCGACGACGTAGTCGACCTCGCTGGCGGGGAATCGGTCCCGCGCCCAGCCGATGGCAGCCGGGGAGGCGTCGAAGGCGGTGACCGCGCAGCCCCGGCGGGCGAGCTCTTCAGCGTCGTCGCCGAGCCCGCTCCCCACGACCAGCGCCCGGCCTAGCGAGGAACGGCGAGCGTCGAGCCATCCGACGAGCCAGGGGTTCGGCTGCAGCGATGCCCAGGGGATCGCGCGCGGGTCGCGGTGCGCCCCGGCGTACATCACGTCGAAGAACTCGGACGCCTGCTCCCTGCTCAATTTGCCTGCCACAGAGGGCAAGGTAGCGCGGTCGGGTCCTCGTCCTCCGTCGCTTGGGACCAAGGTCTCTGCTCTCAGGGCAGGCGATGCCGATAGCTTGTGAAATGAATCACAAGCAATGCGGAGCCACAAGGAGGCACCACGAAATGACGAAGCGATTCCAAGCCGTCGGCGTCATCTTCGTCGTCCTCGGGGTCGTGTTCCTGGCGATCGGTACGGTCGCCTGGATGCGGACCTCGGACGGCGCAGAGGCGCTGGACAAGTTCAGCGAGGCGCAGAACGTCACGCTGAGCTACAACGAGGACGGCCAGCTGACCGACCGGGGCACCACCGAGGGCGCCGAGGCGATCCTGACGCTGCTCGAGGACGATTGGGGCTACCCGGTGGACCGGGGCGCACTCGATCCTGCTGACCCGCTGGTCAACACGGCCACCGAGTACATGTTCCAGATGGCCACCATCGGCTACCACGTGCTGCACGGCACGCAGACGGTGGTGCTCGCCGAGGACGTCGAGTACAACGGGGAGCTGTTCCCGGCCGGCACGTACGAGTTCGAGGTCGACGGCCGCTACTGGACCGACTTCGACCGCCAGCACCCGATCGAGGGCCCGGCTCGCAGCCAGGCGTGGAGCGGGACCGTCCACGGCCTGTTCGGCGAGCTCGGCGTCGGCGTCGTCACCTGGACCACGCTCCAGGTGGGCTACACCCTCGCCGGCCTCTTCGCAGCCCTCGGGTTCGTGTCGCTGCTCGCCGGCGGCGGGCTGATCTGGGCCGTTCGCGGCAAGGACGAGGAGCTCGCCCCCGCAGTGCCCGACACCGTGCCCCAAGACCTGATGGTCCGATAGCGCCGACCCTGTCGCTGACAGCGGGGCCCCCGGCAACGGGGGCCCCGGCGCGCGTGCAACCGATCCGGCGCCGGCGGTGTTCAAGGGATCGAAGTGGCCGACCCCAGCGATAGCCTCCCGACCCAATGAGCGGCTCCATACTCACCACGAGCCGAGGGACCAACACCGGGCAGTTCACCCCTGTCGACTGGGCGCTCTTTGCGGGCATCAGTGGCATCTGGGGCGCCTCGTTCCTCTTCATCTCCATCGGGCTCGACGCCTTCGACCCAGGGCTCATCACCTGGGCGCGGGTGGGGTCGGGGGCGGCGATCCTGGCGCTGTTCCCCCGCGCTCGCCGGCCGATCGCGCCGGAAGACCGGCCGCGGGTGCTGGTGCTGTCGCTCATCTGGGTGGCCATCCCGTTCACGCTGTTCCCGATCGCCCAGCAGTGGATCGCCTCGGCCCTCGCCGGGATGCTGAACGGTGGGATGCCGATCTTCGCGGCGCTGATCGCGTCGGCGATGCTCGCCAGGGCGCCGCACGGCGCCCAGCTCCTGGGCCTGGTCGTGGGATTCGGCGGCGTGATCGCAATCAGCGCCCCGTCGCTGGGCGAAGGCGAGTCGCAGGCGATCGGGGTGGTGCTGGTGCTCGCCGCCACGGTGTTCTACGGGCTGTCCGTGAACATCGCGGCGCCCGTCCAACAGCAGTACGGCTCGCTGCCGGTGATGGCCCGCATGCTGGCCCTCGCCACCGTGTGGACCACCCCCTACGGGCTCTACGGCCTGGCCAACTCGAGCTTCGCCTGGGACTCGCTCGCCGCCGTTGCGGCCGTCGGGGTCCTCGGCACCGGGATCGCCTTCGTCATCATGGGCACCCTGGTGGGGCGGGTCGGCCCCACCAGGTCGTCGTTCATCACCTACGCCATACCGGTGGTTGCGCTGGTGCTGGGAGTCGTGTTCCGCGACGAGACCGTCGAGGTGGTGGCGATCGTCGGGGTGGGTCTGGTGATCCTGGGTGCGTTGCTGGCGTCGCTGAGGGAGAGCTGACGACACGGTGAGTGAGGCGGTTCGTCCCTCACACGCAGAGCCCGTCCACGACGCCCCGGAAGCAGAACGCGGTCTCCTCGACGCTGTGGAGCGAGAAGCTCTGGCGGTCGTCACTGGGCCGGCCGAACACGTGCAGCCGGGCGCCGCTCACCGAGTCGTCGCCGAAGCCCACGACGTCGTAGGTCACCTCGCCGAGGTCGTGCTCACCCCGGGGCGCCGCGACCAGCACGGCCTTCGCCGAGTCGTCGCCGAAGGTGACGGCGTCGGCCACGAGGAGGCCGAGCTCATCCAGCGTCGGGGCGGTAGGCCGCTCGCCGAGGAGCTGGATCACCGCCGCAGTCGAGTCGACGGTGGCGCCCAGGCGGGACAGGAACCGCAGGTTGGCCCAGCCCACCGTGCCGCCGGCGTCCACCTCGACCCAGATGGCGCCGGCGTCGAGCCGGCGGGCTCGGCCGGTGGCCACCACGTCGGTTGCGAGGGGGCCGAGCCGGTCGGCGATCTCGTGGTCGACCCCCGGGCCGCGGCGCACGTTGAGCACGTCGTCGTGGGCGACGCCGACGACGGCGAGGCGGGCACCCCGCTCCGGCCCGAGCTCGAACGGCTCGCCGGGCAGGCCCGGCGCCTGGGTGGCGGGAGGCGCCAGGGTCGTGGGAGGCGCTTGGGTCGCCGGCGGCGCCTGCGTGGTGGGGGGTGCAGGAGCGGTGGGGTCGGGAGCGGCTTGCGTCGTGGGCGGCGCCTGGGTGGTCGGGTCGGGAGTAGCGGCCTGATCGGTGTCGCCGCAGGCGACGGCGAGCGCGGCAACCACCGCCAGGATGGCAATCAGTCGGAGTCGCATGGTCCTCACCTTTCGCGGGTTGCGGGTGGCTTCTCCCATAGGCAACCGCGGCGAGGTCACACCGCCCTCACCGCCGTGCAACGGTTGCGTTACGAGCGACGACCGGCCGCGGCCGGGTAGCGTCGGGGGCCATGGCCGCATTGACCGTCCTCGACGAGGGCCGCCCGACAGAGGTGGAGTTCGCCCTGGCCGACGGCGTCGTCCGCATCCTTCGGTCGATGGTCGAGGCTGCGGTGGGCTGGCGGCTCGAGGATCGGGGCCTGTGCCGCGGCGACATCTGCATCCCCGTGCGCGACCCGGCGCTGGTCACCGCGGATGGGGTCTCGCTGCCGGGACTGGCCGCAGCCCTCCACCGGCCGCTGGCGCTCGACACCGACGAGCGGGCCGCCTACCTCGGGCCGTCCGCGGCCGACCGGGCGCCGCTGGCCGCCGGGTCGCCGGCGCCGCCGTTCTCGCTGCCCGATCTCGACGGGAGGCTCCACTCGCTGGCCGATCACCGCGGGTCCAAGGTGCTGCTGGCCGCCTGGGCGTCGTGGTGAGGATGCCGCTACGACCTGCCCGGGTGGCAGGAGATCCATGAGGAGCTGGCGGGGCTGATGGTCATCACGGTCGCCCTTGACCGGGCCGCCGACGCCCGCCGCTGGATCGAGCGGGCCGAGCCGACCCACCCCAGCCTCGTCGACGAGGGCCACGTCCTGGCGGACCGCTACCACATGGTCAACGTGCCCACCGTGGTGTGGATCGACGAGGACGGCCGGATCGCCCGTCCCAACGACGTGGCGTTCACCACCGAACAGGGCGGCAAGTACGCTGGGGTGTCGACCGCCGACCAGATGGCGCTGCTGCGCCGGTGGGTGGCGGGCGAGGCGCCACCCGCCGCCCCGGCCATGCCGGCGTCGGGGGCAGGGGGGCCGACGGCGGAGGCGGGGCTCGCCCGCGCCCACTTCGGCCTCGGCTGGTGGCTGTTCGAGCAGGGTCGGGGGGACGCCGCCAACCGCCACTTCTCCGTCGCCGGCGAGCTGGCGCCCGAGGACTTCACCATCCGGCGGGGCACGATGCGCTTCCGCGGCGCCGACCCGTTCGGCCCCGAGTTCATGCAGATGGTCGCCGAGTGGCATGCGGGCGGGAATCGCTACTACCTGCCGCTGCCCGTCGAGTAGCCGCGCAGGTGCGCATCGTCGGTATATCGGCGTTCTTCCATGAGTCGGCGGCGAGCCTGCTCGTCGACGGGGAGCTGGTGGCGGCCGCCGCCGAGGAGCGCTTCACGCGGGTGAAGCACGACTCGCGGCTGCCCGTCAACGCCTACCGCTACTGCCTCGAAGCGGCCGGCCTGGGACCCGGCGACGTCGACGCCGTGGCGTTCTACGAGGACCCGGCGAAGAAGGCCGAGCGCCAGCACGCCCACGGCTTCACCGCACCACCGGGCCAACCGGACGCCCTCCACCCGGGCCGGCCCGAGCGGATGATCCGCGAGGTGCTCGGCCACGAGGGGACGATCCTCACCTTCGATCACCACCTCAGCCACGCCGCGAGCGCCTACTTCTTCTCAGGGTTCGACGAGGCGGCGATCCTCACCGTGGACGGGGTGGGGGAGTGGGCGACGACGACCTACGGCACGGCGTACGGCGCCACGATCGAGCCGTTCGAGGAGGTTCGCTTCCCGCACTCGCTGGGCCTCTTCTATGCGACCGTCACGGCGTTCCTGGGGTTCCGGGTCAACGACGGCGAGTACAAGGTGATGGGGCTCGCCCCGTACGGCGAGCCCCGCCTCGCCGACGCGTTGCGGTCCGTGGTGCGCTCCGGCCCGGGCGGGATGATCACCCTCGACATGGACCACTTCGACTTCGTCGACCGGATGTTCACCGACCGGCTGCCGGCGCTGCTCGGCGTGCCGCCCCGGGAGGAGGGGGCGCCTTTGGAGCATGCCCACGCCGACGTCGCCGCCAGCGCCCAACTCGTGCTCGAGGAGATCCTGCTCGAGAAAGCCCACCACCTCGCCGAGCGCACCGGTTCGGCGAACCTCTGTTACGCCGGCGGCGTCGCGCTGAACTGCGTCGCCAACGGGCGGCTGCTCCGGGAAGGGCCCTTCGCCCACCTCTTCGTCCCGCCTGCGGCCGGCGACGACGGCGGCAGCCTGGGCGCCGCGGCGCTCGCCCACGTCAGGCTCAGCGGCGAGCGGCCGGCAGCCAAGCCGATGACCCGCGCCGACCACGGCCCAGCCTACGACGCGGGCCGCGCCCTCGCAGGGAGCGGCCTCGCCGCCGAGCCCTACGTGCCGGATTCAGTGGCCGCCCGCCTCGAAGCGGGCCAGGTGATCGGGTGGTACTCGGGACGCATGGAGTTCGGCCCGCGTGCGCTGGGCCACCGCAGCATCCTCGCCGACCCCCGCGACCCGGGCATGCGGGAGCGACTCAACCGCCAGGTCAAGCGCCGCGAGGCGTTCCGTCCGTTCGCTCCCAGCGTGCTCGCCGGCCACGCGTCCGAGCACCTCGACCTCGACCATCCGTCGCCGTTCATGCTCGAGACGTGCCAGGTGCGGTCGCCGGTCGGCCTGCCGGCGGTCACCCACGTCGACGGGTCGTGCCGCCCCCAGACGGTCGATCCTGCCGTCGAGCCCCGTTACGCCGAGCTGCTCGCGGCGTTTCACCGCCGCACCGGCTGCCCGGTGCTGCTGAACACCTCGCTGAACGTTGCGGGAGAGCCGATCGCCTGCACACCCACCGACGCGTTGCTGACGATGGCTGCAGCCGGGCTCGACGCGCTGGTTCTGGACGACGTCGTCGTCGAGAGGGCGGCGCTGCCGGCCGGCCTCCCCGAGCTCGTGGCGGCGTGGGACACCGTGCCCCCGGCCGTGTTCGGCGCGGCGGCGCGCAACCTGTACTCGTTCGCATGAGCGGCGTGGCCGTCTGGCGGCCATCGGAGGTCGACGGCGAGCCGGCGTTCGTCCGGCCGGCGCCGGCGCCGTTCGGCGATCACCATGCCGCCCGCCGGGTGATCCCGGCCGCCAAGGCGCCCGGGACGCAGCGGGTGTGCCTATTCGGCGAGTCCGCCGCCGCCGGCTACCTGTACGCGCCGCACCTCACCCCGGCGCAGGTGCTGGCGTCGCACCTGGGCGGCGGCTGGGAGGTCGTCGACCTGGCCCGCACGAACGAGACCCTCGCCGGGCTCGTCACCACAGCCACCGAGGCCGCCAGCCGCCTCGACCCCGACGTGCTGGTGGTGCTCACGGGCAACAACTGGAACCTGCTGGAGACGCCGGAAGTGTCTCCCTATTACCCGAGCGCCGCCGGGCGAGCCGAGTACGCGGCTGCGTTGCGAGAGGCGGGCCCGGCCGGTCCCATCGAGTTGGCCGGACGCCGCCGGCTGCGCAAGGCAGGAGACGCGCTGGCTCACCTGGCGTCGCTCGGTCTGCCGGTCGTGCTGGTGGTGCCGGACGTCAACGTCGCCGATTGGGAGGCGCGCCAGCCGCCCCCGTGGCTCCCCGGCGGCGCGACCCCGGCCTGGCACCGCCACTACGCGGCGGCCGCCGACGCGTTGGCGGCCGGGACGCCGGCCGTTGCCCGCGAGCACGCCGAGCGGATGATCGACCTCGACGGCGGCCTCACGCCCTCACCGTTCCGGTTCCTCGCCGCCGCCGGCGTTGCCGGCGCGGCGGCCGCGGAGGCAGCCGCGGACCACTACGCCACGATGTGCCTGCTCGGCGCCCCACGGGCCGCGCCGATCGACCAGGAGGTGCAGCGGCGGGCAGCCGGCCACCACGGTTTCCGGCTGGTCGACCTGCCTGCGCTCTTCGCGGGCCGCCACCTCTTCCTCGACTACTGCCACATGACGGCCGAGGGGATCGGCGTGGCCATGGCCGCCGTCGCCTCCGTAGTGCTGGGGCGGGGCGTGGGCCCGCGGGACCCGCGGCCGCCGCCCGCGGTGGAAGCCACCGCCCGGCTGGGGGCGGCCATCCACACCGCCCACCGGCACCTCCCGGTCGATCCGCGCAACGACACCGTCGCCGAGTGGCTCCGGCGGGCGCTGGCCGCCGACCCGGGAGTTGCTGCGGCCATGCTCGACGTGGCCGAGGCCAGGACCGCCCTCGTGCCCGAGGTGCTGACGCCGGCGCAGCAGCGCAACCTGGCGTCGCCCCATCGGCTCGGCTACCAGCACGGGTGGCGCTTCGACCACGTGGACGCCGTCCTGCTCGACGCCATGGCGGAAGTGCTCGGCGGGGAGGCCGAGGCGGCGCTGGCCCCGCGTGCCGCCGGGGCCGTTCCGGTGGAGCTGGTGGCGCCGCCGGATTACCTGTGGGAGCCCGCTTCCCGGTTCCATCCCGAGGTGGCGCCCTTCGCCGACGTGACCGTCCCGCCCTTCCTCCGATGCCCGTGGCCTTCGGTCTCCCTCGCGTTCGTGGCCGGCGGCGCAGTCGATCACGCAGTCGCGGTCACCGCCCGACTGCCGCGGCATGGCGCGCCAGGCGACGCGTCGATCACGGTCAACGGCATCGCCTTGGGCAGCACCGCCCTCGGCAGGCGATGGACCTCCTCGACCGTGCGGGTGCCGGGGGAGGTAGTGCGGCCCGGGCTCAACCGGCTCGACGTGGCCTGGCCGGAGCTGCCGCCGGTGGGCGACGCTGCGTTGGCCGATGTGGTCGACAGGCTGGGGCGAGGGCTGCCCGCCGACCTGCATCCGGTGTTCGGCGAGCTGTGGTCGGTGCGGGTGCGGCGAACGTCTTAGTGGAGGCTCTCCCGCACCAGCTTGGCCATGTCGTCGTGCAGGCTGAGCGGCCGCATGTCGGTCCACACTTCCTCGATGTACCGGGTGACTTCGGCCTTGGAGCCGACCGGGCCCGGCAGGTCGGCGAAGCCCTCGACCTCGGGAGGCGGGACCGACCGCCATCCGGCTGGGTCCTCGCGATCCGCCGGCCATATCGAGTACTGCTCCTCGTGGTTGATCACCACCTTGTACCGAACGTCGTTCGGGAAGCCCTTGAACATGTCGCCGCTCCTCGGTGTCGGGGTCGGAAGGCTACCCGCAGTCGCCGGGCGCCTCGGTGCCCGCCGGGGCGCCGCCGGCCAGCGTCTCTGCGACCGCCGTGCGGATCTTCTCCACGTGCGGGCGGGGATGACCCATTCCGTCGTCGCCCGCCGCGTAGCGGGGTGCGGTGAGCGCGACCGTGGTGATGTCCTCGAAGCCGAGGCCGGCGGCGTGCCCGACGAGATCGGGGAGCACGTCGAGCGGGACGTTGGTGGAGGCCGACGACCGGATGGCGTCGGCGAGGCGCGGGAAGGAGCGAGCCAGCGTCAACGGGTCCGCGGCGGCCGCGACCGAGCGCACCATGCAACGTTGCCGCTGCATGCGGGCGTAGTCGCTGCTGGTCTTGCGATCCCGCACGTACGCCAGTGCCTCGCGGCCGTGCAGGTGGTGGCGACCGGGCGCCAGGTCGACCTTGATCCACGGCTCGCCGGGGAACGCCGGCGACACTTCGGCACGCACCCGCTTGGTCACGGTGACGTCGACGCCGTGGAGCGCGTCCACGAGCTCGACGAAGCCACCCATGTCGACCAGCACGTAGTAGTCGATCGGCAGCCCCAGCATGTGCTCGACGGTCGCCCGCAGCGCCTCCATCCCCGGGTCGGGGGCGTCGGGGAACGTCCGAGTCCAGTTGAGCGTCTCTTTGCGGAGTGCGTTGAGGATGTCCGGGAAGCAGCGGCACGGGCCCCGCGGCACACCGGGGTTGGTGGCCCGGATCTGCCGCTCACGATCGGCGAACGCATCCCGGAAGGACGGCGGCAGCGGAACCCAGCCGAAATTGCGGGGGATGCCGAACACCACCGCGCGGTCGGTCGTCAGGTCGAGCGTCGCGACCATCATCGTGTCGGTGCGCAGCCCGCCGCGGCCGGGCCCGGCGTCGCCACCGGCGACCAGTACCGTGATGCGGTCGGGCAGCGGCGACGGGTCAACCGGCGCGAGCGGCGCGTCCTCCATCCTCGCTTCGCGGGGGACGATCTCGGGGCGAAGCGGGTCCAGGTCGGCCTCCGGGATGAGCCGGCGCGCTTCGGCGGCGCTGCCGGGCCCAGTCGGGGCGATCGTCGGCGGCGGAGCCGGGAGCGTCGCGACGGTGGCCGGCTGAGGCGCCGGGCCCTGGTAGGCGGCCAGGTCCACGTCGGGCGACAGGGTGGGCTCGTCTCCGACGAACACCGAATCGAGCAGCCGGATGGTATCGACCGTGTACGCCCCGGCGACCACATGCGGAGCGGCGATCACCGCCACCCCCGTCAGAAGCGCCATGGCACGCAGCGGAGCCCGGCCCGACCGCGCCCACGCCGCCAGGCGATACGCGTCGGCGGCTGCAACCAGCCGCAGCATTGCCACCGCGGCGTTGACGACCAGCAGTGCCCACAGCCAGCGTGGCTGAACGGCCAGGCGTGCGAGGTACACCGGGCCCCGGCTGGCCAGCGCCGCAGCGGCGCCCACTGTGGCGGCGGTCGGCAGCAGGAACCAGAGGGAGCGGAGCAGCCGCCCGGCATACATCTGGCCGGCGCCCGGCACGATCGAGGACAGCACCCCGGCGAGCCACGCTCGCCGCCACGGCACCACCGCGGGCGCCGAGGCGACCCCCAAGGGGTCCGCGGCTGCGCCGGGGAGCGGGTGCTGGCTGACCGACATACCCACCTCACGGCTCGAGTACGAGGACAACGGACCGCCGCCCACCCCGGTTCCGGCTGTTACCTACTTGTGACGTTCTCAACCTACGCGCGGTTCACCCGATCGGCGAGGGGAGGAAGGCCCGACGACGCCGGTGCGCCGCTGCGTTTCCATCATCGCCGCCGGGTCGGCGGACACGCCCCACCGGAACGCCCCGTGCCGGATGTCAATGGCCGAGCAGCGCGCCGGCGGCGGCCGCGGCGGCGCGCCACGAGCTCATCGCACCCGGGACAGCTTCACCGGGGCCCGCTCCTTCGCCGAGATGAGCGCCGCTTCGAGCACACGTTGCGTCTCATAGGCGTCCGCGAAGTCGGGGAGCGGCACGACGGGCCTCCGGCGTGAGATCGCCCGGACGGTGTCGGCGGCTTGGTTGACGAAGCCGTGCTCGTAGCCGAGACCGTGGCTCTCGGGCCACCAATGCCCGGCGTAGGGGTGGCCGTCCGCCTCCCGGGTCACGTCGACGGTCGTCCAGCCGGCGGTGCGGCCCTCGCCGGTGGCGTCGTACACGGCAAGCTCGTTCATCCGGGAGAAGTCGAAGCTGATGGCGCCACGCTCGCCGTGGACCTCGAGCCGGTTCCGGTTGCGGTACCCGGTGGCGAGGCGGGTCGCCTCGAAGCTCGCCACCGCGCCGCCTTTGAAGCGGGCGAGGAACAGCACGGCGTCGTCGACGGTGCTGCGGCCGGTGCGCTTCGGGTCGTCCGGCAGCGGCCGCTCCTTCACGAACGTCTCGGCGATGGCGCCGGTCACCTCGGTGATCTCGTCGCCGGTGACGAAGCGGGCCATGTCGACGATGTGGGCGTTGAGGTCGCCGTGGGCGCCGGTACCGGCCTGGCCCTTGCGGAACCGCCACAGCAGCGGCGTCTCGGGCCCGCCCCAGCTCTGCAGGTACTGCGCCCGCACGTGGTAGATGCGCCCGAGGCGGCCCTCCCGGACGAGCTGGTGGGCGAAGGCCACCGCCGGCACCCGCCGGTAGTTGAACCATACGAATGTCTTGCCTGCGGCGGGGCGGGCGGCCTGCATCATCTCCCGGGCATGGTCGAGGGTGCCCGCCAGCGGCTTCTCGCAGGCGACGTGCTTGCCCGCCTCCAGCGCGGCGAGGGCCTGGTCGCGGTGGATGTGGTTTGGCGTGCCCACGTCGACCAGGTCGACGTCGTCCGCGGTGGCGGCTGCACGCCAGTCGGTGGTCCATCGCCCCCACCCCCACCGGGAGGCGAAGGCCTCGAGGTCGGCGGCCTCGCGGGCGGCGGCTACCTGCATGATCGGCTGGCGGGGCAGGTCGAAGAACTTACCGACCTTGAGCCACGCGTTGGAGTGGGCTCGGCCCATGAACTTGGACCCGATCAAGGCGATGCGGAGGGGCTTGGGCATGGCCGGAACCCTACCGGTGGCGGGGTTGTCAGCCGACGAGAGGCAGGTCGCGAGGCACGCCCAGCTCGGCGGGGTCGAGCGGTTCGCCCAGGGCCGGCGGCGTCATCGGCCCCGGGTCGGGGAGCGGCGTGAACCCGTAGTCGATCGCCGTCGTGCCGCTCTGGATGACGGCGCCTCCCTCGGTGCGGATCACGTAGCTGCGCAGCGCCCCGTCGGCGCCGATGACCCACGCCTGGATCAGCCGATCGCCCCGGTGCGGGCTGTCGATCACCCAGCGGACCTCGCCGGCGGCGCCGGTCTCCCTGGACGCAACGGTCTCGCCCGCGACGTCGGCTGCGGGGGAGATGTCGCCTGCGGCGATCTCGGCCAGGTTCAGGCTGAGCGGGATGCGCTCGGTCGGGTCCTCGTCTAGGCGCGCCCACGGCCGGTCGCCGTCGCCGCCGCGCTGCGCCGAGTACAGGTCGCTCCCGATCTGGACGAGCCCGAAGACCGCGGCTTCGCTGCCCGGCTCCTGGATCCCGGCGGCCACGTAGCGGTAGTCGCCGCCGGCCCGGTAATCGACCCAGTCCGCCCGGGTGACGGTGCGCTCCTCGCCCGTCCGGACTGCGGTGGCGGTGATCCGCGGGGCGGCGAGCAGCGCCCGGGTGGCGGCTCGTACCTCGGCCTCCAGCTCGGGCAGCCGGGTGGGCTCGCCGGAGTCGCCGCAGCTCGCCAGGGCCAGCGCCGGCAGCAGCAGCGCCGCCATCAACGCCTTCATGCGGTGGTCATTCCCGGCGGCGGGCCAGCTCCTCCTCGAGGGCGGCCGTCGAGTACGCCATCAGCGCCGGGTCCCACGCTCGCGCCACGGGGAGGCACGCCTCGACGTCGAGCAGCTCGGCCACGGTGTCCCGCAGGGTGCGCGCCCAGGCGCGGCCGGTCGCCACGCCATGCATGCTGAGCGTGCCGTCGGCGTTGGCCAGGTAGGCCCGCGCCTCGACCTGCGGGTTCGCCCGCGACCCCCGCTCCCCGTAGACCACCAGCACGCACGGGGCAGGCAGGTCCTGCACGCCGCCGGCCGCCACGAAGTCGCCCTCGTACGCCCAGCCGCCGGTCTTCTCGACGTCGACGTTGGTGACGACCTTCGCCCAGTTCTTGCGGCGCTCGTCGCCGAGAAGGGGGATCTCAACGGGCGTGGTGGTTGCGGTATGCACGGCTGCCGGCACCCTACCGGCGGGGTATGACGCAGCCCGGCAATGCCGAGGCCACTGCAACCCGAGGCTCGCTGCGTGCGCTAGCTTTTCGCTCGGGCCAGGAAGGGAGTCCTGATGCGCGCCGCAAGTGTTCGGGTGCTGGTGGCGATGGCCGTGGCGGTGGCCGCGTTGGCGGGTTGGGCGCCCGCCGCGGTGGCCGGCGACGAGGTCGGCCTCGTGGATGTCAACACCGGCCACTGGAGGCTGCAGACCGATGGCGGCGGCGTGGTCCGGTTCACGTACGGCAACCCCGGCGACGTGCCCGTGGTGGGCGACTGGGACGGCGACGGCGACCAGACGGCCGGCATGTACCGGCAGTCCGACGGTTTCTTCTACGCCCGCAACTCCAACACGACGGGCATCGCCGACGTCGAGTGCTTCGCTGGAGACCCCGACGACGTAGCGATCGCCGGCGACTGGGACGGCGACGGCGACGACACCCTCGGCATCTTCCGGCGGTCCGAGGGCAGGTTCTACCTCTTCAACAAGACCTGCGTCGGCGCCCCGATGGGCGCCGCCGAGATCGAGTTCCCCTTCGGGGACCTCGGTGACCTGCCGGTGGCCGGCGACTGGGACGGCGACGGCCGGGATGAGGTCGCGGTGCACCGGCCGCCGCACACGTTGTACTACCGCAACACGCTCGATGCGGGCCCGGCAGACGGCCAGTTCACGTTCGCGGACCCCGGCGACTGGTTCGTCGCGGGGGACTGGGGCCCGGTCGACGGCGTGGACACGCCGGCTATCTGGCGCATCCGACAGGGATGGTTCGACGTATGGCACACGCTCGCGCAGTCGGCGGAGCCGGACGAGCGGATCGACTTCTTCGTGCCCGGCACGCAGCGGCCGGTGGCGGGGGAGTTCGGCCTGTAGCCCTATGCTTTGAGCTCGTCGAGTGCCGGGTAGTTGGCCCTTATGGATCGAGAAGCTTGCACGGTCGCCGTGATCCCCGCCGCCGGGCGGGGCACTCGCATGCGGCCCGCCACGAACGCCGTGCCGAAGGCGCTCCTGCCCGTTGTCGATCGGCCGGCGATCGACTACGTCGTCCAGGAGGCCGCCGCCGCCGGCGCCACCGAGATCGTGCTCGTCGTGGATCCCGAAGGCCGGGGTCTCATCCGCCAGCACTTCGCCGCCAGCGACTTCGGGCCCGACGTCGAGCTCTCGGGCGTCGTGCAGGGGGAGCCGCTCGGGCTGGGCGACGCCATTCTGCAGTCGGCCGACCGTGTAGCCGGCCGCCCGTTCATGTGCCTGCTGGCCGACAACATCGCTCGTCCCGACGCGGACCTCATGGGCCCGTTGCTCGATGCTTTCGACGGCTCCAGCGTGGTTGCCCTCAACGAAGTGGAGGGCGACGAGGTCGACCGGTACGGCATCGTCGCCGTGGACCGGTGGCGGGCTCCCGGCGTCGCAGAGCTCCGCGGCGCGATCGAGAAGCCGGGCGCCGATCGGGCGCCCTCCAACCTGGCGCTGGTGGGGCGGTACGTGTTCGCCGCCGAGGTGCTCGACGTGCTCGCCGGGCTCGAGCCCGGCCACGGCGGCGAGATCCAACTCACCGACGCCATCGACCGGCTGGCCCGTGACGGCCGTTGCCTGGGCGCCGTGGTCCCGCCCGGGCTGCTCGACATGGGACGCCCGATCGGGCTGCTCGAGGCGTCAACGGTCATCGGCCTGCACGATGACGAGCTGCGCGACGACTACCTCGCGATCATCGATCGGGAGCGCCGCCGGGCTAGCGCGGCGGGTCGCACTCGGTAGCAGCGGGCTCGACCGTATCCTCGCCGACCGTGGGACATTCGCGCAGGAGATGGAACCGGACGGCCGCTACGGCGCTCCTCGCGCTTGCGCTCGGAACGAGCGGCACCGCGGCCGCCCAGCCGCTGTCGATGGAGGTCCAGAGCAACGGCACCGCCGTAGCCACGGTGAGTGTGACCAGCAGTGGCGTAGCCACCCTCACGGCGAGCCCCTCGCCCGTTGCCGTGTCGTTCGACCCCGTCCGGGGCGGCCCGGGCGACTGGCAGTCGTCGATGATCGTGCGCGGCAACGGCGCCGCCCCTGGCGACTACGCCTTCCGGGTGACGGTGAACGGCGACGACGGCGCCACGACCGGATTCGACGTGGCCATCCGCGTCAACCCCGCGCCGACCTCGACCATCGCTCCGACCACGACCACCGCTCCGACCACGACCGCCGCATCGACGACGACCGGCGCGCCCACCACGACACGTCCGGCGGCGAGCGCCGGGACGAGCGCAACGACGTCGCCCACCACCACCACCACCACCAGCACCTCCTCCACCTCCTCCACCTCCACCTCCACCTCCACCTCCACCACCGCGCCGGCGTCGACAGCCGCAGCCCCAGGCACGATCGGCACGACGCCCTCCACCTCGACGACGTCGGCACCGGCGGCGAGCCCCGATACCAGCGCGCCAATCCCCGACACCGTCTCGCCGGACACCCGGCCTTCCGCCGCCGCACCTCCCGGGAGCGGGCGTGGCGGGCCTCCTGCCGCGCCGCTCACCCTCGCCGTCGTTGGCGGTGCCCTCCTCGTGGCCGGCGCGACCGGGTACCTGCTCCGGAGGCGGCCCCGGGTGGCCGGTGTCGCCCTGCCCTCGCGGGTCGTGCAGGTCGTGCCGCGCGCCCGCCGCCGCGCGATCGGCTGAAGGCGACCTCTCCCGGACCGGCCACCCGGCGCGCGTGCCGCGGCATCCCGCCCGAGGCGATCCAGGTGTCGTTCGACACCTACTCCAGCGACGGCATCGTGGGCCTCATCCCCGTGCTGTCCTACGCCCGCATGGCGGGCTTCGGCCACGATGCCGGCGACGTGGAGGACCTCGGCGTCATGCTGCTGCCGGCCGGGTCGGTCGACGCCCCGTCCGCCTCCTTGCCGCCGGCCGGCTACCTCGAGACCTGAAGGCGGCCGCCGAGTTGCAGCATCGCATCGTCGACATCGTCGGCTACGGCTGGACGCCGAGCTGGAGCCAGCCCGGCGGCATGACGTTCGAGAACGGCGGTGTCCGCAACGCCGGCACCTCGAAGATCAAAGGCTTCGGCAAGGGTTGGGTGCGCTATCAGCAGAACGCCGACGGCAACGGCACCGGCTCGGGCGTGTGCGTTGGGGACTCCGGCTCGCCGCAGTTCGACCGGGGCACGTCCGTGGCGATTTCGGTCACCAGCACCGGCGACCGCCAATGCCGCGCCCACGCAACCGGGTACCGGCTCGACACGCCGCAGGCGCGGGACTTCCTCGCCGAGTACCTAGTGTTCTGAGCCGTCAGTCCGTGCTGACTTCGCCGAGTCATCGGCGTTTCTGGCTAGGACGCACGACGAAGGCGCATCGGTGGATGCGTCGAGGCGGAGGACGCCGCCAGGGGGGTCGAGGGCCGGCGAAATTCTGGTGCATGACCTGCGACTCGGGGCACGCTGCCGTAGCGCGGTCAGCCAGCCAGGTCGGCCGACACGAGGTCACTTCGGCCACGCCGACGGGCAGCGTCAGATGGTTGTGACGGCGTGCGTCAGCCCGTGCGCAGCTCGCGGGCGATGATCGTGCGCTGGATCTCCGACGTGCCCTCGTAGATGCGGGGCGCCCGCACCTCCCGGTACAGGTGCTCCAGCAGGTGGCCGCGCTCGAGCGCGCGAGCGCCGTGGATCTGCACCGCCGCGTCGACGACGAACTGGGCGGTCTCGGTGGCGTGAAGCTTCGCCATGGCCGACGCGGAGGTCACCCCCGGGTGGCCGCCGTCGTAGGTGGCCGCCGCCCGGTACACGAGCATCCGGGCTGC
>JBFJZV010000003.1:0-33626 GCA_041621915.1 Acidimicrobiia bacterium
CCTCGTTGCTGATCTCCCGCAACTCCAACGGCTTCACCAGCACCTCCCATGACGCTACGTCACAGGATGCGCGCTCACCGCGCGTTAGCCAAGGACCCCCACCAACCTTTCAAGTCGGGGCACTAGCTCGGACTCGAGCAGGTCGGGGTCGGCGAGGTCGGAGAGAGGCACGAGCCAGGCGCCGTCGTCGTACTGGTGCACCAGGCTCAACGCCGTCTCCCGGGCCAGCCGCGACTTGCCCACCCCGCCGGGCCCGGTCACGGTCACGAGCCGGGCGCGGGTCAGCTCGCCTTCCAGCTCCTCGATCTCGTCGTCCCGCCCGATGAACTCGGTCAGCTCCCGGACCACGTTGGTGCGGTCCCCCTCGCCGGCGGCGCGCTCGGCGCGAGCCAGCGCCTGCTCCACGGCCCGCACCAGGCCTGGCACGTGGTCCTTGAAGGGCTTGTTGCGGTCGATCGTCGTCGCCTGGAAGCTCGACAGCTTCCGCAGGTCGGGTGGGAGCGCGTCGGGCGACGGCAGCGGGGCACCGTTCACGAGAACCGGGAGGACGGTCGCTGCCGGGATCGCCGACGCCACCTCCCGCCGGACCCAGTCGTCCGGCACGTGCAAGCGGAGGTTGCCCTCGGCATCGGTGGTCGACGCCCAGTCAGGGCCGATGACCGCCACCAACACGCCCGGGTTGGCGAGGAAGTCGCGAAGCACGTCTGCCCACGCCGCTCCGGCGCCGATGTCCTCGATGTCGAAGAACACCCGCTCCTCACCGAAGTGCTCGGCCAGGCACTCGTGGATCTGCTCGGCGAATGCCCGGCTGTCGTCGCGGCGATAGCTGATGAAGATGCCGAGCACCAGGTGTCCCCCTTCCACGAAGCGCCTGTGGCGCCCACCTTACCGATAGGCCGGTCGGATCGTCCGGTGCCGGCTGACCACGCGGCGCGTCGGCGCGGTCCGAACACTCGCACCCCTTCCCCGCCGGCGGGGGAAGAAGGAACGGGACACTATTGGTCCGGCGTCCCTTGGACGGGGCCGCTCTCCACCGACCCCACGTCGCCCCCTGCGAGGATCGTGTCGAGCGCGCCGAACAGCAGCCCGGCGTCGACGGGCCCGCGCACGTTGCCCACCACCGTCCCGTCCCGAGCCACGAAGAACGTCTCGGGCACACCGAACACGCCGAACTCGATGGCGGCCCGCGTCGTCTCGTCGACGACATAGTCGTACCCGCGCCCCAGCTCGTCCAGGAACCCGCTCGCGTTGGAGCGGCTGTCCTGATAGCTGATCCCCACGAACCGCACCCCGGCGTCCCGGTACGCCTCCGCCGCCGCCACGAGCTGAGCGTGTTCGGTCCGGCACGGCAGGCACCAGGACGCCCAGAAGTTCACGACGACGATCTCGCCGTCGAGTTCGCCGAGGTTGAGCTCGCCGGGCTTCTCCAGGTAGGGGAGCGACACGTCGGGCACCGGGGCGCCGATGAGCGGCGACGACACCAGGTTCGGGTCGCTGCCGAAGCGCGACCACAGCACCACGCCGAGCACCACGACCGCCACGAAGAGGCTGCCGAGCACCCAGGGGATACGGCTGCGGCCGGTCGGGCCGGCGGCCTCCTCGGTCACGACGCCGCCTCGCGCGCCTGCTCGAGCGTCTGGGCCACCATCTCCCGCTCGTCCCCCCGCAGGTCGGGGTTGTCGAGCAGCCGCTCCAGCAGCACCACCGTCCCCGCAGGGTCGGCGCCAGTCTCGAGCTGCGCCAACGCCAGGAACCACAGTGCCTCGGGACGGTCGGGATCGGCGTCGAGGCTGCGTTCCAGGTAGCGGACCCCGAGGTCCGGTTCCCCACCGAGGTAGGTGATCCACCCGACGTAGGCCAGCGCCTCGGCGGTCGGTTGCTGCTCCAGCACCACCAGCAGATGATCGAGCGCCTTGGAGAGCTCACCGTCGTCGAGGTAGCGGCGGGCCAGAGCCATCCGCATGCCCGTGACCTCGGGGTTGGCGGCGACGACCGCCTCCATCTCGTCGTTGGTGACGGCCGCCAGGTCGCGCGGCGCGTCGTCGGCGGCGCCGGTGACGATGCCGCCGGTGGCGAACCCACCCTCGGGCCGCGGCTCCAGCGCCACGACCACCCCCGCCACCACGATCGCCGCGCCGGTCGCGAACGCCAGCGTCCCGACGACCATCCGCCGCCGCGACCGCCCCGCGGCCTCCGGCCGCAGCGCGAGCATCGCCGCCTCGGCCGCCGCGATGTCGGCTCGGTACCCCTCGGCCAGCCGCTCCCGGGTGGCCCCGTCGATCTCCCCGGCGGCGAGCTGGACGTCGATGGCCGCGAGGTCGGCCCGTGCCACGGCAATCTGCTCCTGGAGCCGAACCCGTCGCGGGTCATCGGCGCCGACAACGGGCTGTCCGTCCTGGGTCGTCGGACTGCCGGAAGGGGAGCGCTGGCGACGCCGCGACCAGATCGCGCCGACGCCCACTGCGGCAGCGCCGACGGGCAGCGCGAAGAGCCAGACATTGAGGCCGCGGGGTGCGGGGTCGAGCAGCACCCACTCGCCGTATCGGGCGACGAAGAAGTCCTCGATCTCGGCGTCGGTCCTGCCGGCGGCGATCTGTTCGTCGATGACCGCTCGCAACGCCCGGCCGATGTCCGACGGCGCGTCGGCGATCGACTCGTTGGGGCAGGTGGGGCAGCGGAGCCGCCCGGCCAGGCTCTGGGCGCGATCGGCGTCGGACCCGCCGGAGCCGGTGATCAGCCCCCAACCGATCACCATGACCGCGGCGAGCGTCACGAGCGCGGCGGCGGCGCGCCGCAGCCGCTCAGCCGGCACGGGCCGGCTCCGCCGCCGGCGCCTCCACGTCGCGTCGGCGTTTGCGCAGCACCAGCGGCACCGCGGCCCCGGCGGCGGTGAGCAGGCCGCCCGCCCACAGCAGCCACTGGAGGGGGTAGCGGAACAGGTCGAGGGTGATGTCGCCGCTCTCGATGCGCGTCAGGCTGATGTAGATGTCCTCCACGGGACCGACCCGCACCGCCGGCGTCGGCACCGCCTGCACCTGGTTCGGGTAGTCGTTGAGGCGCGGCTCGAGGGTGGCGACGACGTCGCCGCCGCGGCGCAGCTCCACCGTGGCGCCGATGACGTCGCGGTGCCGCTCGGACCGGAAGAGCGGTGCTACGTAGGCGACTTCGTACCCGGCGAACTCCACCGACTCGCCTGGCGAGAGCGGCGCGTCGGTCACCCGGGTGGCGAAGGCGCCGCTCACCGTGATCGCCACCGCCACCAGCGCCACCCCGATGTGGGAGACCTGACCGCCCCAGTAGCCGGGATCGTTGCGCACCAGCCGGCCCGTGGCCGCCAGCAGGGACCCGTTGCGGGCGCGCGCGAGCGCCCACAGATGGCGCAGGATCGCAATGATCACCAGCGTCGCCAGGCCGACCACCAGCAGCACGTTCACATTGCGGGCGCCGGCGACCACCACGGCCGCGACGGCCACCAGGGCGGCCTGCACCGGCAGCCGCAACCGTTCCCACAGCACCGGCCAGCGGGCGACCCGGTACGGCGTCACCGGCCCGATACCCATCGCCAGTAGCAGCGCGAAGCCGAGCGGGGTGGCGGCCCGATCGAAGAACGGCCGGCCGACCGAGAGCTGGTCGCCGGTGAACGCCTCCACCACGATCGGCCACATCGTGCCGACCAGCACCACGAACGCGAAGAGCGCCAGCAGCAGGTTGTTGAGCAGGAACACCCCCTCGCGGCTGGCGAGAGAGTCGAGGCGCGGTGACGAAGCGACGAGCTGGGCCCGCATGGCGAACAGGGCGAACGCGGCCACGGTGATCACGCCGAGGAAGGCCAGCAGTGCCGGGCCGACCGCCGACTGCGTGAAGCTGTGCACGGAGGCCACGACGCCGGATCGGGTGAGGAAGGTGCCGAGGATCGTCAGCGCGAATGTGGCGATCACCAGCGCCACGTTCCACGCCTGCAGCATGCCGCGACGCCGCTGCACCACCGACGAGTGGATGAACGCCGTCGCCACCAGCCAGGGGATGAACGACGCGTTCTCCACCGGATCCCACGCCCAGTAGCCGCCCCAGCCGAGCACCGCGTACGACCACAGCGCCCCCAGCGTGATGCCGACGGTCAGGAACCCCCAGGCCAGCAGCGACCAGCGGCGGGTCACCTCCAGCCACGCCGAGCCGGGCCGCCGGCCCGCCAGCGCCGACATCGCGAACGCGAAGGGCACGGTGAACCCCACGAACCCGACATACAGCAGCGGGGGATGGACCGCCATCAGGATGTGGTTCTGGAGCAGTGGGTTGGGACCTGCCCCGTCGGCCGGCGCCGGGTCGAGCGTCGCGAACGGGTTGGCAGCGGTCAGCATCAGCCCGAAGAAGAACAGCGCCACCGCGGCCATCACCACCAGCGCCAGTGGGGTGAGGCCGTCGCCGCGCCGGAACCGGTAGTACACCCAGAACGTGAAGCCGGCCAACACCAGCCCCCACAGCACGATCGAGCCCTCGAGCGCCGCCCACCCGGAGGCGATCGTGAACAGTGTCGGCGTGGCGCGGGCGTGGTTGCGGGCGACGTACTCGATGGAGAAGTCGTGGGTGAGGAGCCCGACCTCGAGGGCACCCATCGCCAGCACCGCTCCGCCCAGGAGCGCCCATACCGGGATGCGCAGCGCAGCCCGACCCAGCTCGGGCCGGCGGTGGACCCGCACCCCCTGCACCGCCAGCGCCGCAGCTCCCGCGAACGCGACCACGATGCCGGCGTAGCCGGCCAGCGCGATCACTCCGCGACCCCCTCGCCGGGCTTGTAGACCCCGCCCTCCTCGGTGCGGTACTGCTCGTCGTGCTTGATGAGCATCGTGTCGCTGCGGAACACCGCCCCGTCCCACCGGCCCTCGACGACCACCCCGATGCCCTCCTGGAAGAGCTGCGCGGGGCTGCCGCGGTGTACCACCGGCACCGCGGCGGTGCCGTCGCCGACCTCGAACGCCACCTGCGCCTCGTCCTGGGTGACGGTCCCCGGGACCACCTGGCCGCCGAGGCGCAGCCGGCCGTCGTCGGCGGGCTCGCCGGCCAACTCGGTGGGGGTCCGGAAGTACACGAGGCTGTCGCCCAGCGCTCCGAAGGTGAGGAAGCCGAAGATGACCACCAGCAGCCCGACCGCGGGGATCACGAACGCCCGGTACCGCATGTCAGGCCAGCTCGTCGAGACGGCGGCGGGCTCGCCGGGTGCGGGCCGCCAGCGACCCCACGTATGCGGCCAGCATCCCGTACATCAGCCCGAAGCCGAGCGCGACCCAGCCCCACTCACTCATCGTCGACACCCACCGGCAGCCGAGCGTCGAGGCGGGGGGCGGTGACCGCGTCTCCGGCGACCGCCCGGTCGTCGGCCGCCAGCAGCTCGTCGATCCGATCCTCGAGCTGGGAGAGCTGCATGCGGCGCCGCACCAGCACCACGTACGCGACGGTGAAGGCGACCACGGCCATCCACATCGCTGCCTGGAACGGCGGGTCCATCTGCAGTGAGTCGGGGCGGATGACCGTGGCCGGCTGGTGCAGCGTCCGCCACCACACCACCGAAAAGTGGATGATCGGGATCTGCACGATGGCCAGGATCCCGAACAGCGCCGCCCGCCGCGCCCGCACCACCTGGTCGGGGATGGCACGGCGCAGCGCCAGGTAGCCCAGGTACACGAAGAACAGCACGGCAGTGAGCACCAGCCGGGGATCCCACGTCCAGTACACGCCCCAGGTCGGCTTCGCCCACACCATGCCCATGACGATGGCTGCCCCCGTCATGAACACCCCGACCTCCGCCGACGCCCCGGCGAGCCGGTCCCACCGCAGCCGGCGGGTGATCAGATAGGCGGCGCTGCCCACGAGCGTCACGACGAAAGCGACGTACGCCAGCCAGATCGAGGGCACGTGGACGAACAACATCCGCGCTACGTTGCCCTGGGTCTGCTCCGGTGGGACGAGCAGCGCGGCGCCCAGCGCCACGGCCAGGGTCCCGGCCGCCGTCAGCTCCCACAATCTCTGATTGGTCATCGGGCGGCCTCCTCGAGCGGGCGGGCGCCGAGCACCCCGGCCACGGCCAGCGCCAGGTCGACGGCGGCCAACAGCAGGAGCCAGCCAAGGATACTTTCGCCGAGGCGCAAGCCTTCGAGGGCCTGGGTGGCGCCGAGCAGCAGCGGAACCGCCAGCGGCGCCACCAGCAGCGGCACCAGTGCCGGCCCGCTGTCCAGGGCCGCCACCAGCCGGCCGGCGACCGTTGCCAGCAGCGCGACGCCCGCCACCGTAAGCGGCAACACCAGGGCCATCCACCACCAACCCGCCAGGTCGGGGTCGTAGAGCGCAACCGCTACCGGGGCGAGCACCCCGGCATACAGGCCGAGCAGGGCGGTGTTGGCGAGGCCCTGGCCTGTGAACCTGGCGGCCGGGTCGATGCCGAGCAGGCCCAGCTGGTCGCGCTGGGACGGGGACTCCGCCGCGCTGCGGCGGAGCGCGACAAGGATGCCGAACAGCAGCACCACCACCCAGTACATGCCCGGGCCGATGCGGGCGAGCAGCGGCCGGTCGGTGCCGATCGCCATGGGGATCAGCAGCAGCGCCACGCCGCCGAATGGCGCGGTCACCAACAACACCTCCCCGGACCGGATTTCGCCGACCAGGTCCCGGCCCGCCACCGCCAGCGCCTGCCGCCAGAAACCGGTCATGCTGCGGCCGCCCACAGCTTGCCGCCGTCGAGGTCGTAGGCCCGGTCGACCAGGCCGCGCACCCGGGCGGGATCGTGGCTCACCAGCACGGCGGCGCCGCCGCGGGCCTGTGCCTGCTTGGCGAGCAGCGCCACGAGGTCGGCGGCGGCCGGGTCGAGCCCGGCGTGCGCCTCGTCGAGCAGCAACAGGTCGGGAGCGGTGAGCAGCACCCGGGCGAACTCGGCGCGCCGCTGCATGCCGTGGGAGCAGTGGTCGGCACGGCGGTGCCGGGCCCGGCCCAGCCCCACCTGGTCGAGCACCTCGGCGACCCGCTCGGGGTCGTCGCCACGCACCCGTGCCACGAAGGCAGTGTTCTCGTGAAGGGTCAGCTCCGGGTAGAGCGACGGCTGGTGACCGACCAGCCCTATGCGGGGCCGCACCGCGAAGCGGTCCGGCTCGGCGAGGTCGGCCCCCAGGACGGTCCCGTTACCGGCCGACGGCGCCAGCAGGGTCGCCAGCACCCGCAGCAGCGTCGACTTGCCGGACCCATTGGCGCCGTGGAGGCCGATCGCCTCGCCGGCTGCCACGACGAGGTCGAGGTCGCGCAGCACCGGCGTGTCGCCGAGGCGCACGCCCACGCCGCGCAGCTCGACGACGGGGGAAGTCACGCCTCCGAGTGTACGGCGGGGCGGTTGGCAGGGGACGGACCGGGAGACCCCCCGGTCCGCCTCGCGCCTCAGTGCCGGTTCAGCAGTTCGATGGGTCCGAGGTCACCGGGGTGTTGATGGTCCTGGTGAAGCCGGCGCCATCGTCCAACGAGAACGTGATCGTGGAAGGACGCCCGCAGTTCGCGCGTGCCGGGTCGGCAGCGGCGGGCACTGCGCCCAGCGCTGCAAGCAGCGTGAGCGCGGCGAGCGCGAGGAAGGTTCGTCGCATGAGCAACACCTTTCCCTTGGACCGCGCTGTCTCGCCCGCGATGCTTCCCCCGCGGGGGAAGTGTGCCGAGGCGGAGCCTCGGGGAGAAGGGGCGCGAGTGCTCGGACCGCGCCGACGCGGCTTCCCAGCAGGCTGCGCTTGGCGAAACGCGGCATCCGGTCGTGGGTCGCACCCCCGAACATCTCGGCCCCCTCGTCTCGGCCCTGCGGGCCGAGACACTCCCCGGCGCGGCGGGGGGAGAACGCGCATCGATCCAGCCGATAGCCGCGGATCCGGGGCGGACCGGGGACCGCAGATGTGCCTCCTGCCGGAACCCATGGCCCGGGAAGGCATCGCCGGCCTACTCGACCTCGGGCACCTCGTCGACCAGCCGCTCGCTGACGTAGTCGCCGGATGGCACGAAGCGGTAGTGCTCGAAGTCTTTGCGGAACTCGATGTTGACAGCCGCCCGCCCGTCCCGGTTCTTCTCGACGGTGAACACCATCTCCTGCTTGAAGGCTTCGGCCCGCACCGGGTCGTAGGCCCGGTGGGCCTTCGCCACCGCCGGGTACTTCTCGTTGAGCAGCACCACTACGTCGGCCTCGTAGGCGAGCGCCGCGGAGCCCCGCAGGTGATGGAGCCGCAACCTTCGCGAATCGAGGCCCGCCTGATCGCCGGCCGCCACCGCCACCACCAGCGCCCCCCAGGTGAGGGCGATCTCCTTGAGCCCCTCGGCGACTGCGGTGACGCGCTGCTCCTCGTCGACGCCCGGGGCCGGGACCTTCTGGAGGTAGTCGACGAACAGCACCACTGGTCCGTTCGCCGGCGCCGCCACCATCTGCTCCAGCGCGACCAGGTCGGTGGACGTGCCCGAGGCGCGGACCAGCCACAGCTGGTTGGAGTAGGCGCTCACCTGCTCCCGCGCTGCGCCGAGCAGGTCGTCCTCGGCGACGGCGTCCTCCAGCGTCGCCCGCCCGGCGCTGACCTCGCGGAGCAGCCCCCGGATGCGGCCCGAGGGCGACCCGTCGCCGGTGGGGATCAGCTCCCCGGCCTCCGCCAGCAGCAGCCGCGACACAAGCGACGCCTCGTCGTGCTCGTAGCACGCGTAGACGACGGTGGCCCCGCGGCGGGCGAGGTGGCGAGCCCACTGGAGCGTGAGGATGGTCTTCCCCGACCCGGGCAGCCCGCCGACGAGCGCCATGTCGCCGGTGCGCAGCCCGCCCTCCAGCACCCGGTCGAGCGGGTCGAACCCGGTCGGGAGCGTGGCCCAGTGCCGCCCGGTCCCAGCGTCGAGGCGTTGCAGCACGCTGTCGAGGCTGTGTGCGGCGGCGGTCTCGGCGGTGATGGTCATGTGGTCGTCTCCTTCACGAGAGAGCTCGCCAGATCCGGATCGCAGCCGGTCCGAGCAGCACGATGAACAGGCTCGGGAAGATGCAGGACACCAACGGAAAGATGATCTTCACGGGCACTTTCAGCGCCCGCTCCTCGGCGCGGACGCGGCGCTTGTCCCGCAGCTCGGCTGACTGCACCCGCAACACCTGGGCGATCGGGAGGCCGTAGCCCTCCGCCTGGATCACCGCGAAGATGAACGTCCTCAGGTCGGGCACCTCGGTGCGTTCGGCCAGGTTGCGCAGCGCCTCCTGGCGGCTGGCGCCGAGCTGCATCTCCTGGAGGGCGCGCATCAACTCGACGGCAAACGGTCCCCGCCCGGTGTGCGCGGCGCGGGCGATCGCGGCTTCGAAGGCGAGGCCCGCCTCCACCGCGATGGTGACCTGGTCGAGAGTGTCGGCCAGGGCCACCTCGATCGCCGTCTGGCGCTCCTTGGCGCGCCCCCCGAGGATGAGGTCGGGCACGAAGTAGGCGCCGGCCGTCAGCGCCAGCGTCGTCAGCAGGAAGCTGAGACCGCGGTCGGCGCGCAGCGTCGACAGTGCTCCGAGCACGCCGCCGACCGCCACCATCGCCTTGACGGCGAGCACCCGCTCCAGCGGCCACGACCTCTCGGCGCCGGCCAGGGTGATCTTGCGCTCCAGCGTCGCTACCCACCCGGCCGGGGTGAAGCGGCGCATGCGGCGGGCGAGCGCCGCGCTGGCCGGCCGGAGGACGCGGTCGAGAGCGGAACGCTCGAGATCGACGCTCCGCAGGTCGGTGAAGGCGTCGCCGACCGAGGTGGCGGCCGCGGCGGCCCGGCCGGCCCACCACGACGCGACCGCGAGCGGGATGGCCACCGCGATCGCGGCGGCAGCGACGATGACAGGGATGGGGAGCATGTGGTGACCTCCTCAGAACCGTGGCTGGACGATCTTGCGCATCCACAAGCTGCCGACGACCATCAGGCCGGCGCCACCGCCGATCATGAAGCGGCCGACGACCGACCCGGTCAGCTCGGCCATGTAACCGGGGTTGGTGAACGAGATGGCGGTGCCGACGACCAGCGGCAGCCCGATCAGGATGAAGGCCGACAGCCGGCCCTCGGCGCTGAGGGCCTTGATGCGGCGGCGGATGCTCGCGCGGTCGCGGATCGTGGTGGAGACGATGTCGAGGATCTCCGACAGGTCGCCGCCCACTTGGCGATGGATCTCGATGGCCTCCACCACCCAGCGGAAGTCGTCGCTGTCCACCCGGTCGGCCAGCGCTCCGAGGGCGTCGCCGAGGTCCCGGCCGAGCTGGGTCTCCACGAGCAGCCGTGAGAACTCCTCCGACGTCGGCGGGAGCGCCTCCGACGCCGCCGCCTCGATCGCCTGCAACAGGCCGTAGCCGGCCCGGATGCTGCCGGCGATCAACTGGAGCGTGTCCCCGAGCTGCATGGCGAATGCGTCGCGACGGCGCTTGGCGCGCCACCCCAGCCACAACCGGGGCGCCGCGAACGACGCGGCCGCCAGGCCGAGGCCGAGCAGCGGGCCGCCGACGTACGTGCCGGCGGCGAGCAGCCCGATGGCGCCGGCCGCCGCCACAAGCACGAACTCGCCAGGCCGGAGCCGGACTCCTGCCTGCTCGAGGCGGGCGTTGAGCGACTTGGCCCGCTCGTTGCGCTCCAGGGTCCTTTCGGCGAGGAGCGTGGCGGCGTTGGTGATGCCGCTCAGCACGCCGGTGCGCTCGTCGGACTGGCGGCGGCGGCGCAGGCGGCGGGCGGACTTGGCGACTTCGTCGCGTGATCCCTGTGCCAGCATCAGCAACCCCAGGAATGCCAGGAACACCAGCCCGGCGCCCACGGCCAGCGCCTCGGGCGTAGCGAGCGGCCCCGGGGCGGCCCGGGTGGTGGTGGGAGGGGCGGCCGGCAGGGTGGTGACCGGCGCCGCTGTGGTGGGCGGCGCCGGAGGAGGCGTCGTCGCGGCCGGGAACGCTGCCGGCGGCGGGGGCGCCGGGAGTCGGAGGTTCCCGACCGCGACGACGTCCACCCCGAGCCCCTCGGTGATCACCGACAGGTCGGTGAGGCCGTGGGCGGCGGAGGTGTAGGTGAGGCGGTACTGGTTGGACAGATCGGAGGCGATCGACGTGAAGATCGCGCCGAGGGCACCGGCGTCGCCGGCCTCCACCACCGTGCCCTCCGCCGCGGCGGCCAGCCGGTCGAGCGCGGCGAAGTCGGCCTCGGGACTGGCCAGCTGCACGACGTACAGGCCGACGTCGGCTCCGAGGACGGCGACGATCGCCTCCTCGAGCGAGGCGCTGCTGACCGTGTCCCCCCCGTCGGACAGCAGCACGACCCAGGCGCGGCTCGTTTCCTCCGGGAACGCCCCGGATGCGGCGCTGAGCGCGTCGTAGAGGGCGGTCTCACCGCCCGCCTCCAGGCTCCCGACGGCGGCCAGCACGGTGGCGGTGTCCGTGGTGAAGTCGGCGTGCAGCGCCGGCGAGCTGCCGAAGCCCAGCACCGCGATCTCCACCCCGGCGGGCAGCGCTTCGACGAAGCTGCGGGCGGCGTCCTGGGCGGCCACCAGCGGCTCGCCCTTCATCGACCCGGACGTGTCCAGCGCCAGTACCACCTGCAGCGACTCGGCAGTCAGCTTCTCAAGAGTGGCCGAGATCGGCTCGCCATCCCCCTCGACGACCGAGAACCCCTGCACCGGCCCACCGCCACGAACGGTGACGGACATCTCCACGACGGGATACGCCGACGTCTCCGCGGAATCGATACGCAGCTCGGCTTCTTGAGCGGCGGCCGGGATGGTCGCGAGCAGGAGTGCCAGGGCGACCACCGCCGACGCCGCCAGGCGTTGGCGGTTTGAGCGATTCATGGTGCGAACCCGGCCGCAGCCAGCGAGGGAGCACCGAAGACGCCCGCAGGGATGTTGATGCCGAGGTCCTTGAGGTGTTCGCTGAACGCCGGGCGGATGCCGGTGGGGCGAACATGGCCGCGGAACCGGCCGTCCTCGTCGAGCCCCGCCGAGAAGTCGAACTCGAAGATGTCCTGGAGCGTGACCACCTGGCCCTCCATCCCCACCACTTCGGAGATGTGGGTGATGCGGCGACTGCCGTCCCGAAGGCGGCCGAGCTGGATGATCACGTCGAGCGCAGACGAGATCTGCTCGCGGATCGCCCGCACCGGCAGCTCCACCCCGGCCATGAGCACCATCGTCTCCAGCCGGGAGATCGCGTCGCGGGGGCTGTTGGCGTGCACGGTGGACAGCGAGCCCTCGTGGCCGGTGTTCATCGCCTGGAGCATGTCGAGAGCCTCGGCGCCGCGGACCTCACCGACGACGATGCGGTCGGGGCGCATCCGCAGGGCGTTGCGCACCAGGTCGCGGATGCGGACCTCGCCCTTGCCTTCGATGTTCGGCGGGCGGCTCTCCAGGCGTACCACGTGCTTCTGGTGAAGCTGCAGCTCGACCGCGTCCTCGATGGTGACGATGCGCTGGTCCTCGGGGATGAACGACGACAGCACGTTGAGCAGCGTCGTCTTGCCCGAGCCGGTGCCGCCGCTGATGAGGGCGTTCAGGCGGCCCTCCACGCACGCCTGGAGCAGGTCGGCCACCTCACTCGACATCGTGCCCATCGCCACCAGGTCGTCCACCTGGTAGGGGTCCTTGGAGAACAGGCGGATCGTGAGGACCGGGCCATCGACGGCGAGCGGCGGGATCACCGCGTTCACCCGCGAGCCGTCCGGGAGGCGGGCGTCCACCATCGGCGAAGACTCGTCGATGCGGCGCCCCACCTGGGAGACGATCCGCTCGATGACGCGCCGCAGGTGGGCGCGGCTCTGGAAGCGGTCCTCGGTCTCGTGGAGGCGGCCGTTGCGCTCCACGAAGATCGACTCCTCCGCGTTGACCATGATCTCGGTGACGCCGGGATCGTCGAGGTACTTCTGGATCGGCCCGTAGCCGAGGACGTCGTCCCGCACCTCGGCCACGAGCTGGTCCCGCTGGGCGACGGTGAGGGGGGCGCCTTCTCCGTCCAGGGCGGTGCCCAGCTCTTCCATGACGAAGGCCTGGAGCTGCTCCTCGGTGAGCGACGAGTCGTAGAGCCGGCCGCCGAGGCGGGCGAACAGCGCTGCCTGGGCGCGCTGCTTGACGCCCGCGAGCGGATCGGTGTTGGCCGGGGCGGGCAACGGCGCCGCGGGGGACGCGGCCGCCGGCCGGGTGTGCTCCGGAGTGGCCCCGGTGGCCTTGAGGCGGTCGCTGAGCTTCATCGTTCCCTCCTGAGGTTGAAGAGGCCGCCGGAACGGGCCGGGGCCTGGATCTCGGCGAAGCGGCCCACCACCTCCATCAATCGGCGGGTGGCTTCGGAGCGGGGCGCCGCCGTCAGCAGCGGCGTTCCCTGGTTCATGGACAGCGGCATGCTGCGGGTGCTGGGCAGCTCGACGTCGACGGGCCGGCCCACGATGCGCTCCACGTCGGCCGGGTCGAGGCCGACGTCGCTGTCGGCCCGGTTGAGCACGATGTGGCGGCTGGCCTCCGTCATGTCGAGCCGGTCGAGGGCTTCGAGCACCTTGCGCATGCCGCGGGCGCCGGCCACGGCCATGTCGCACACCAGCACGATGTCAGTCGACAGCTCCAGCGCGCCGAGGGTGTGCTCGGTGAGGCCGGCGGACGTGTCGACCACGACGAACGAGAACTCGCTGGCCAGCAGGTCGATCACCCGCCGGGCGCGGCTCTCGGCCACCTCCTCCCCTGCGGCGGGGGAGTCGGGAGCGGCCAGGACGAAGAGGCCGCTGTCGTGGCGGGTGAGGAACACCTTGAGGGTGGCCAGGTCGAGCCCGGCGCTGCGCGTGGCGTCGGCGATGGTGTGGCGGGTCTCTAGGCCCAGTGCAGTGGGCACGTCGCCGAACTGCAGGTCGAGGTCGACGAGCACCGCAGCGCCCGGACGGGTCTGGGCCAGTCCCACGCTGAGGTTCGTGGCCACTGCGGTCTTCCCCGCGCCGCCCTTGGGGGCCAGCACGGTGATGACCCGCCCGCGCCGCCCCGACGGTGCGCCGGGAGCGTCGGGCGTTCCCACCCGGCTGGCCCGGTGAAGGGCGCGGTCGATGATGCGGCGCACCTCGTGGTCCGGCATGTCGGCGGCGATCACGTCGCGCACCCCCGACTGCAGGGCCCGCCGCCACAGCTCTGGCGACGGCTCGGCCGCCACCAGCACCGTGATATCGGGCGCCTCCCGATCGACGAGGCCCGCCAGGTACAGCGCTTCGTCCAAGGGCAGGTCGGGGCCGAGCACCACCACGGCGGGGCGGTCGGTGGTCAGGTCGAGCAGCGCGCCGTCGGCGTCGGCGACCAACGCGGCGTCCTGCCAGCGGCGCAGGTCGCCGTTGAGGGAGCCACCGAAGGCGCGCCGCACCCGCTGCTCGAAGGCGAGGCTGCCGGTGGCGAGGACGATGCGGCTCATCGGTAGATCGTCCCCCGGGTCTGGATCGCCGTGCCGCTCTCGTCGGCCGAGTCGGGCTCGGCGGCCAGCCACACGGTGCCGTGCTCCGCCGCGAAGACGACCTTCTCGGCGTCGGGGGCGGTCACCGCCAGCGTCACCAGCAGGTTGCCGGTGGGCGCCAGCTCGAGGTTGCTCTGCTCGACGTCGGGGGTGGCGGTCTCGGCGGGCAGCCGCTCGATTTGGACGTTGGTGACCAGCACCTTGTGCAGCACGACGTGGGTCGAGTTCGGGGTGCGGAGCTGCTTGGCAGGCTGCGACGGCTCGTCAGGGGGCGTCTCCAGCACGATCTCCACCGGCTGGTCCTCGGGCGCCCCGCCCGGCTCCGCCGCGTTGACGTCGAAGGGCTCGAAGGAGGCGAGCACCCCGACGGTGCTGCCGGGTCGCAGCCGTCCGCCGACCGCCCGCTCGGGCGACAGCGAGACCGTCACCTGCAGCAGCCCGTCGGGAACCTCGATCTTGGCCTCGGTCTCGAGATCGTTGACCGAGACGAAGCGGGCGGCCAGCAGCTGCTCGCCCGCGGCGAGGTCGACGGCCGCGACCCCGTCGCCGAGATCGGCCAGGTCGGCCACCGCGCCGTCGGCACGAACCTTGGCGGGCACCAGGGTCGTCTTGACCAGGTCGCCGAGGTCGGCGGCAGCCGTACCGCGGTCGACGTGCTCGGCGACGATCAGCACGGGCACCACCTCCTCCCCGGCGGCGGCGCGTTGATCGGCGCCGTTGACGTATGCGAGCAGGACGAACGTCCCCGCGGCGGCGAGCGCCACCGAGGCTATCAATCCCAGGACCCTCCGACTCATGTGTCCTTCTCCTTCTTGGTGTGTGGTTGTTAGGTGGTCATCCCGTGAGCTTCACGATGACGATCCCCCGGTCCTCCCCGCCGATGTCGCCCATCGAGACCGTCGTGTTGGTGAAGTAGCCGGCAATGCAGCGGTCCGAGCCGCTACAGGGCGGCGCACCCGACGCGGGCTGCTTGTACCCCCCGCCGAAGTTGAATCCCGTGATGTAGAGCGCCCCGAAGCCCGCCACCCTGTACGTGGCGTTGCTACCCGTGTCGTCGATGTCGTCGAAGAACGGGATGGGCACCGCGGTGTGCATCAGCGACTCGATGTCGGGTGGATCGCAGTCGCTGGGCGGCGACGCCCCGGGGTCGATGCTGACCCATTTGCCGACGGTGACGGAAGCACTGCAGTCGCCGGCCGTCCCGAGCCACCCGAACCCGCCCGGCATGTCCTGCCCCGACGGCGACGAGTGGCAGCTCTCCGCCTTGCCGTGGAAGAAGATGACGGACTCGGGGCCCGAGAACGGCGGGCCAGGCTGAACGCTCGGCGCGAACTTGGCCCACTCGCAGTCCGAGAAGATCAGCGGCAGCGTGCGCGGCAGCCCGCTCGGGTATCCCCAAGCGGCGCTGGCGGTGGCACCCACGGTGGCGCCGTCGAACCCGAGGACGCCAGCGAAATAGGAGGGAAGCAGGGTGTCGCCGCTGGCGGCGTCGATGGTGCTGACCTCCACGGTCACGGTCTGGCCGAGCACGTCGAGGGTCACGTCGTCGACGGCGGCCGCGCCGTCGTGAGCGTTGGCGTCGGCGTAGCCGTCGGCGGTGCCCTCTGCGGTCACGGGGTTGCAGACCACCGCGTCGCCCTCTGCGCATGCCTGGGCGATCCCCAGCGCGGCCGCGTCGGCCCCGCTCTGTAGCTCACGGCGCTCGGCGTAGAGCGCCCCGACGTCGACGGCGAACGCCACCATGCCGATGAGCACAGTCCCGGCGATCGCCACTGTGACGGCAGCCATCCCTCGGTCGTCGGTCAGCCGCCGCATCGCATCACCCCGGTTCCGGTGAGCGTGATGGTCTGGCTGCCGAGCAGCGGGATGTCGTAGGTGAACGGGTACGAGAGGCTCAACGTGGCGTCGTAGCCGGCGGTGCACGACGACGCCATCACGGTGAGGTCGGTGGGGTCGATCGAGGTGGCGGCGTTGACGGCCTTGGTCGAGGCCGCCGAAGGATCTTGCGTGATGGCCAGCTCCCTCACCCCTTCGCGAGCGGCGTGGGTGAGCGTGACCTGGGCGTTGTAGGCCCGCCCGAACTCGACCACGCCGAACACCAGCAGCACCAGAATCGGCAGCACCAGCGCCGATTCCACGAGTGTGGCCCCGCGCTCTCGTGGGCGGGTCATGCCAGGGCATCCAGCAGGGCGGGGTTGTCGACGAGGTCGGTGACGCTGATCCCGAACGCGGTGACGGCCAGCAGCGCGACCAGGGCCACCAGGGCGACCATCAGGCCGTACTCGACCATGGTGGCGCCGGCGTCGGAGAGCGCGCCCGCGCTCGCCGAGTCCCCGAGCGCAGCGAGGGGGAGGGGGACGGTTTCGGGTGCGTTGCGCGCGGAAGCCGCCACCGCCCTCGTGGCGGCCCGTGAGGGCTGGGTGACGGCTTCCACGTGCTCCATCGGTCAGGCGATGGCGCCGGCGATCTCGTTGAACTTGCCGGACACGTTCACGCCGAGGGCGGTGACGGCCAGCAGCGCGACCACCGCGACGAGCGCGACCATCAGGCCGTACTCGACCATCGTGGCCCCGTCGTCCCGGCGCAGCCGGGTGGCCAGGTAGTTGGCGTAGTGCAGCAACATCGAGTGTCTCTCCTTGCTCCGGGCCCGGCGTCTCCGGGCCACCTCCTGTGCCACATAGAGTGCCGGACCGACCACGCAGGGTCATCCCCAAGATTGGGGAAACGCGACAGCCGGTAACGTGCCGGCCGTGGTGAGACGCGTACTCGGTGGGATGGTGGTGCTCGGCGCGGTCGTGGTGGCGGTCTCCGCCGCCCTCCCGGCGCAGGCTGCCGCCCCCGAGACCGTCGGCGCAGTCGATCCGGCGACGGCGGCGTGGTCCCTGTCGGACGGCGGCACTGGCGTCGCCAGGTTCACCTACGGCAACCCCGGCGACCTGCCGTTCGTGGGCGACTGGGACTGCGACGGTGACGACACCCCAGGCCTCTACCGCCAGTCCGACGGGTTCGTGTACCTACGCAACAGCAACTCGATCGGGATCGCCGACATCGAGTTCTTCTTCGGCGATCCCGGCGACGTGCCGCTGGCCGGGGACTTCGACGGGGACGGCTGCGACACGGTGTCGCTCTATCGCCGCTCCGAGGGGCGCGTGTACATCGTCAACCGGCTGGGCGACGGGCAGGGCGGGCTGGGCGCAGCCGAGTTCGCGTACACGTTCGGCAATCCCGGCGACGACCCCTTTGTCGGCGACTTCGACGGCGACGGCGTCGACGAGGTCGGCCTGCGGCGGCGCAGCACCGGGCTCGCGTACTTGCGGCTGGTCCACCAGTTCGGCCGGGCCGACGTCGAGTTCACCTACGGGGACCCCGGCGATCTGGTGGTGGCCGGCGACTGGGACGGCGACGGCGGCGACACCGTCGGGCTGTTCCGCCCCTCGGCCGCCACGTTCTTCCTCAGCAACCGTAACGCTGCCGGCATCGCCGATCGGGTGGTGCCGTTCGGCACGGCCGGCATGCTGCCGGTCGCCGGGGACTTCGGTGCGCTCGCCACCACCAGCTCATTGGCGCTGCAGACCGTCGCCGACGACCTGGCTTCTCCGGTGTTCCTCGACGCCCCACCCGGCGATGCGCGGGTGTTCGTGGTGGAGCGCGGGGGGACGATCCGGATCCTGGGCCGCCAAGCGCCGTTCCTCGACATCGCCGACCGCGTCAGCGTCGCCGGGGAAGGGGGCTTGCTGAGCATGGCCTTCCATCCCGGCTTCGGCGCGAACGGGCGCTTCTTCGTCTTCTACACGGACGACGCGGGCGACATCGTCGTCGCCGAGTTCGCAGCTGTCGGGGACACCGCCGACGCCGCCTCGGGGCGCGTGGTGCTGACCGTCGACGCGCCGGCCACCCATCACTACGGGGGGATGATCGCCTTCGGGCCCGACGAATTCCTGTGGATCGCCGTGGGCGACGGGCGGGAGCCGGACAGCGGCCAGGACCCGGGGGACCTGCTGGCCGGGCTGCTGCGCATCGACGTGGACGGCCCTGCGCTCTACGACGTGCCGCCCGGGAACCCGTTCGTCGGCGGCGGTGGCGCGGCCGAGGTGTGGGCGTACGGCTTGCGCAACCCGTGGCGGTTCGCGTTTGACGGCGGCCTCGTCTACGTCGCCGACGTGGGAGAGGACGGCTGGGAGGAGGTCGATGTCGCGGCGGCGTCGACCGGAGGCATCAACTACGGGTGGAGTGTCATGGAGGGCGACGAGTGCTTCGACCCGCCCACCGGCTGCAGCACGGCCGGGTTGCGCCGGCCGGTGCTGGTGTACGGGCGGGCGGACGGCTGTTCGATCATCGGCGGCTACGTCTACCGGGGCGCGGCGCTGCCTCAGCTCGCCGGCCACTACTTCTACGGCGACCTGTGCTCGGGCATCCTCCGCAGCTTCCGGCACTCGGGCGGCCAGGCCGTCGACCGGCGAGACTGGACGGCGGCGGTCGGCGGTGTGCCGGGCATCGTGTCGTTCGGGACGGACGGCTTCGGGGAGCTGTACGTCGTCCAGCTCGGGGGGCGGGTGTCCAAGCTCGTCCCCGGCGGCTGATCCGCCGGTACGCTGCGGACATGGCGATCCGGGAGCTGCCACCCGCCGAGCCGGTCCGCCTCGGCCGCCGGGTTTCGCCGCTGTGGATGGGGCTGGTGGTCGTGGTGGCACTGCTGGCGGGCGCCATCGGGTGGATGCTGCGCGACCTCGCCGACGGCGGTCCCGCCGACCACTCGGCGGTGGCGATCGGCCACGTCGACGACTTTCCGGTGGGAGCGCTGGTCGAGGTCATCGTCGACGCCGAGTTCTACGACCCGTACGGCGTCGAGGCTGAGACCTCCGACGAGGGCGGGCCGGGGGCGAAGGCGTCCAGGCTGCTGGTGATCCGCCAGGAGGGCGGCCAGGTGGTCGCCATGTATGCGTCGAGCCGCTGGCTGGGATGCCGGGTCACGCCCGTCGACCGCGCCGGCGCGATCGACATGTTCACGACCGGGGTGCCCGACTGGTTCGTCGCCGGAATGCTCGACCCGTGCCACGGTGGGCTCTACGCCCCGACGGGCGAGAAGATCCGCGGGCCGGGGGAGCGCGGGTTGGACCGGTTCCCCGTCGGGTACGCCTCCGACGGCACGGTGCTCGTCGATCTCACCCGTCCGTTGCGCACCGGGTCGTTGCCGCCGGGCGCCCCGCCGCCCGACATCCTGACCGGCGGCGCCGTCGTGTCGTGACCGACCGTTAACGCAACCAACCCGACCGGCGCGCCATCGCCACCGCGGCGAGCTGCGACGTGGCGTTGAGCTTGACGAGGATGGCCCGGATCTGGGACCGCACGGTGTCGATCGACACGTAGCTGCGCGCGGCGATCTCGGCGGCCCGCTGCCCGTTGGCCAGCGCCCGCAGCACCTCCCGCTCCCGGCGGGTCAGGCGTTCGAAGGGCTCGAGCCGGGTGCGCTCCTCGAGCTTCTTCATCCGCAGCTCGGTGAGCAGCGCGTGGCGCTCGTCGGCGGACATCGCGGTGCCTCGTTCGGCCACCGTCTCGATAGCGGCCAGGACCTTCTCGAACGGCTCGCTCTTGCGGAGGATGCCCGCCGCGCCTGCCGCCAAGCACTCGGCGTGCGCGAGCCGGTCGCGGCTGCCGGTGAGGACCAGGACCGTGGCGCCGGCGTCGACGAGCGCCGGTATGAGGTCCTGCCCGTGCCCGAGCCGGCCGAGGTCGAGGTCGAGAAAGACGATGGTGGGAGAGAAGCGGGCGACCGCGGCCTGGACTGCGTCGGCGTCGGGGCCGCTGCACGCCTCCGCTTCGATTCCTTCGCCGTGCAGCGCCTCCACGAGGATCTGCCCGAGCAGCTCGTGGTCGTCCACCAGCAGCACCCGCTGACCAGCGGCGGGGCTGCCGGTCAGCGGCGGCGGGTCGGCGACGACGACCAGCTCAGGCAGCACGGCACACTTCTGCGGTCGTGCGGGGAAGGGTCAGCTCGAACGCCGCTCCGGCCCCCGCCGAGGGCACTGTGGTGAGCGTGCCGCCCTGGGTCGCGGCGAGTCGGCGAGCGATGTAGAGGCCGAGCCCGGTGCCCGAGGCCGAACCTTTGACTCCTCGGTCGAAGATCTTGCCGGCGAGCGCCGCGTCGATGCCGGGGCCGCGGTCCGCCACGCGTACGACGGCGGTGCGGCCCCGGAGCTCGGTGGAAACCGTCACTGGCGCGCCGGGCGCGTGCCGGTGGGCATTGTCGAGCAGGTTCCGCACGATCTCGGCGACCACCTCGGGCGAGCCGTGGGCGGTGGTGGCCGGGTCGATGCCGGCGCGCACCTCCTGGCCGCGCAGCCGCGCGGCTTCGATGGCGGGCTGCAGCGGAAGCTCGAGCGAGAAGTCCGCCGGGCGGCGGCCCGCCGCGCCACCATCGAGGAGCCGGTGGAGCGACGCCACTTCGGCGCGGATGACCTCGACCGCGGTGTCCCAGCTCAGATCGCCGTGGTCGCGCCGGCGGGCGGCCGCATACACGGCTAGCTCGATGGTCGATAGCGCCGAGCGGGCTTCATGGGCGCGCTCCTCCCACTCGGCCTCTGCCGCCTCCGACTGGCGCCGCCACCGGTGGGCCTCCCGGGCCCAGCGCAGGGCGGTCGCCGCCTGGTGCCGGGTGGAGCGCTCGAGGACGGCGGCGCCGCCCAGCAGCGCGAAGAGCAGCGTGAGCAACCGCAGCGTCCCCACCACCGTCGGTCGCAGATCGAGGTCCGGGCGTAGTGAGGCGCCCGCCACCTCTGCGGCGACGAACGCCGCGAGCGTCAGCGCCACTGCCAGCAGGAACCATTGGTCCCGCCAGGCCGCCGATCTACGTCGCGGCTCGCCGATGTCCATCAGCTCCTCCCCGGGTGACTAGTCCCGTCGTGATTACGTTCCGTAGTCAGGCTCCTGGAGTTTGTCGGATATCAGCGCTCGAAACTTGAATGCGATGGCGGCTGCCGCCAGCCCGGCGAGCACCCCGGCGGCGTACCAGGCGGGGAGCGACGTGCCCAGTGCGGGCCGGAGCGGCTCCGTGGCCAGCCGCACCGCCGCGGCCGCGGCGAGGGCGACGCCGCCGAGTACCCCCGGCGGCGGGAACCTGCGGCGGGCGACCAGCGCGGCGAACGCAGCGATCACGAACAGCGCGGCCGCATATAGCTCGACCGGGTGGCGGGTGATGTCGCTGCCGGGCAGCGCATACGCCCACGGGAGGTCGGAGGGGGTGCCCAGGCAGGCGTCGCGGAACAGGCAGCCGGCGTGCCAGCCCGCCAGGCCCGCCAGCGCGGCTGCAGCCGCAGCATCGGCCAGGCGGGCCAGTTCGCGTCGGGCGAGGACGGCGAACGCGGCGAGCGCGCCGATCGACGCCCATACCGTGTCGACGCCGCCCCGCACCACGAGGATGTCGCCAGGCCGGGTGAGCGGGTTGGTGCCGGCGAGGATCATCGCCGCCAGCCGCCCCGCCACTAGGCCGGCCAGGGCTGCAGCGATCCCCGTGTCCCACACGTCGCGGCTGCAGTCGGCGGCGTTGCCCCGCCGCGCCTCCCACCGCACCACTCCATAGAACGCGATTGCAGCCACCAACGCAGCCCACAGCAGCGTGAACTCCATCAGCGGGCCAGCAGCTCGTCGATCTGCAACGCTAGCGTGCGCTCGTCGATGATCCCGTTGTGCGTCTCGACCAGCTCGCCGCCGGCGGCGAAGAAGAAGGTGATCGGCACCCCGCGCCCGCCGAGGTCGGCGGGCACCCGTGACGGGCGGTCGAAGTAGTGCTCGAAGCCCCCGAGCCCGTACTCGTCGATGAACTCACGGGCCGGGCCCTGGCTGTCCCGCACCGCCACCCCCACGAAGCGCACGTCGTCGCCGGCGTCGGCGTGGGCGGCCCGCAGCAGCGGCGCCTCGGACCGGCAAGGCGCGCACCACGATCCCCACACGTTCACGACGACCGGCTGCTTGGACGCGGCGAGCAGCGCGCGCATCCCGACCGCGTCGATCTCCGGCAGGGCGCCAGCGGGGGCGGTGCCGGAGCCCGGGGAACACGCGGCCAGGAGGACGAGCAGGAGCGCGAAAGCTCTTCCTCCTCCGGCTGAGCGGGGGAGGTGGGCCGGCGCCGCAGGCGCCGGGTCGGAGGGGGCGGTTCCGGGCGCGCTCGCACTCGCCGCAGGGGGAGCACGGGTCATCGTGCACGCTCCGCGAGGACGCCGAGCACCTCGCGAGGGGCCAGGCCCTGTTCCGCCAGCAGCACCAGCAGGTGGTAGATCAGGTCGGCGGCCTCCTCGGTCGTGCGCCGGGGGCCCTCGTCGCGGGCGGCCTCCACTACCTCGCCAGCCTCCTCGAGCACCTTGGCGCCCACCGCCTCGACACCGCCTGCCAGCAGGCGGGCGGTGTAGGAGCCTTCCGGTCGCTCGGCGGCGCGGGAGGCGATCGTTGCCCACAGCGCCTCCAGCGAGGCGAAGCCCTGCAAGAGTTCGTCGCCGAAGCACGACCGGCTGCCGGTGTGGCAGGCGGGGCCCGCCGGGCGGGCGGAGATCAGCAGCGCGTCGCCGTCGCAGTCGAGCCGCACGTCCACCAGCTCGAGCGTGTTGCCGCTCGTCGCGCCCTTGCGCCACAGCTCGTCGCGGGAGCGGCTCCAGAAGTGGACCTCGCCGGTGTCGAGCGTCGCCGCCAGCGCCTCCCGGTTCACGTAGGCAACCATCAGCACCTGCCCGGAGCCCTCGTCCTGGACGACCGCAGGCGCCAGGCCGTCCGGACCGTAGGACGGGTCGTCGGGCGTCACGCCACATCCACCTGGCGCACGGGCAGCCCGGCCGCTGCCATGCCGGCTTTGAGGTCGGCGATGGAGATCTCCGCGCGATGGAAGATCGACGCCGCCAGCACGGCGTCGGCGCCGCCTTCGGCGACCGCCGCCACGCAGTCGCCGATGGTCCCCGCGCCGCCCGAGGCGATCACCGGCACCGTCACCGCGTCACCCGCGGCGCGCAGCAGCGCGGTGTCGTAGCCCGCCTTGGTGCCGTCCTGGTCCATCGAGGTGAGCAGGATCTCGCCGGCGCCCAGCGCCGTGCCCCGTCGCGCCCACTCGACGGCGTCGAGGCCGGTGGGGGTGCGGCCACCGTTGACCACGACTTCCCAGGTGGCTTGACCGCTGGCGCGAGTATCGCCGCCTGTGCCTCGGCAACGGGCATCGATCGCCAGCACGACGCACTGGCTACCGAACGCGGCGGCGCAGCGGGCGATGAGGTCGGGGTCTCGGACGGCCGCCGTGTTCAGCGAGACCTTGTCGGCGCCGGCGCGCAGCACGGCCCGCATGTCGTCGACGCTGCGGACGCCGCCGCCGACCGTCAGCGGCACGAACACGTTCTCGGCGGTGCGGTGGACCACGTCCAGCATCGTGCCGCGCCCCTCCGGGGAAGCGGAGATGTCGAGGAAGACGATCTCGTCGGCACCCTCGGCCGCATAGCGGGCGGCGAGCTCCACGGGGTCGCCTTCGTCGACGAGGTCGACGAACCGCACCCCCTTCACCACCCTCCCGGCGGACACGTCGAGGCACGGGATGATCCGCTTACGCAGCACGGCGCGCCTCCCGGCACTCGGCGACGAAGTTGCCGAGCACCCGGAGCCCGGCGCCGGCGCTCCGCTCCGGATGGAATTGCACCCCATATCGGCGGCCGTCATGGACGGCCGCCGAGAAGACAGAGCCGTGCTCGGCCGTGCCGGTCACGATGGCCGGGTCCGTAGGGACGGGAGCGTACGAGTGCACGAAGTAGAAGGGCTCGCCGGACGAGATGCCCTCGAACAAGGGGTCGCGACGGAGCAGCGTGACGTCGTTCCAACCGATGTGGGGCAGGCGGGGAGCATCGCGGAGGCGCTCCACTCTTCCCGGCAGCAGCCCCAAGCACTCGGCGCCGTCCTCCTCGCTGGTCTCGAAGAACAGCTGGAGGCCTACGCAAATGCCCAGCAGCGGCCCATCCCACTCCCGCAGCGGCTCGACGAAGCCTGCGTCGCGGAGCCGCGCCATGGCGGCACCCGTCGAGCCGACTCCCGGTAGGACGATCCCGGCGGCGCCTTGCAGTTCGCCCGGGCCGGAGGCGACCGCCACATCGGCTCCAGCTCGGGTCAGGCCCTGGGCTATCGACACGAGGTTGCCGGCGCCGTGGTCGACGACGGCGATCGGGACGCTCACACTGCGCCCTTGGTCGAAGCCACGCCCTCCCGACGCTTGTCGGGCGCCACGGCCGCCCGCAGCGCCCGGGCGAGCGCCTTGAAGGCTGCCTCGGCCACGTGGTGATCGTTGCGACCCGACGCTTGAAGGTGCAGCGTGATGCCCGCGGTGCGAGCGAGCGACTCGAGCGCATGGGGGATCATCTGCGTCGACAGTGCCCCGATCCGCTCGGCCCGGAGCTCCACGTCGATCTCGGCGTACGGCCGCCCGCCGACGTCGACCGCGCATCGGGCGAGCGCCTCGTCCATGGGCACGGCCGCGTCGCCGAAGCGGGCGATGCCGGACCTGTCGCCCAGCGCCTCTGCCAGCGCTTCGCCGAGCACGAGCGCGGTGTCCTCGATTGTGTGATGGTCATCGACCTCGGTGTCCCCGGTGGTGTCCACCGTGAGGTCGAACAGGGCGTGGTGGGCGACCGAGCCGAGGAGGTGGTCGAAGAACCCGACTCCGGTCTGCACCTGCGCCGTGCCGGTGCCATCCAGGTCGATCGTGATCCGCACCTCGGTCTCGGCGGTCTTGCGGTGCCGCTCGGCGCGACGGCTCATGGCAGGTTCCTTTCGATGGCGTCCAGCAGGCGGTCGTGATCTGGTGGGGTGCGCACGGTGAACCGCAGGTAGCCGGTCAGCATCCCGGCCTTGAAGCTGCGGACGACCAGTCCCTCGCCCATCAGCGCCCGCTCCAGATCGACGGCGTGCGGTCCCACCTCGCAGAGGAGGAAGTTCGTGTCGGAGGGCAGCACCCGGAAGCCGGCGCGGGCCAGCATCGCGCCTAGCCGGCTGCGCTCGGCGGTGATCGCGGCGACGTTGGCCTTGGCGATCTCCGGCTCGGCGAGCGCTCGGATGGCGAGCGCAGCCGACACCGCCGAGATGCTGCCCGGCGGGCGCAACGCCTCGAGGCGCGCGGTCAGTTCGGGCGAGGCGAGCGAGTAGCCGACCCGGATGGAGGCGAGCCCGAATGCCTTCGACATCGTGTGGAGCACCACCAGGTTCGGGTAGCGCTCCAGCCACGATGCCCAGCGGTCGCCGGTGAACTCGGCGTAGGCGGCGTCCAAGACGACGACCCCACTCGCCGCCGCGACGATCTCCTCGATGTCGGCGTCGGCGGCCCGCTGCCCGGTGGGGTTGTGGGGCTGGCAGAGGTACAGGAGGTGGCTGCGGACGGCGAGGTCGGCCAGGCCGGCGGCTGGGAGCGGGAAGTCGGGCGCCAGGCGGTCGACGGTCCGGAACTCGGCGGACTGCTGGGCGGCGGCAATGCGGTAGAGGGAGTACGCCGGGAGGTCGGCAGCCGCGACGCCGCCAGGGTCGAGCCATGCCTTGGAGGCGATGAGGATGAGCTCGTCGGCGCCGGCGCCGACCATCACCTGCTGTGGCTCGACACCGGCGTAGGCGGCTGCGGCCTCCTTGAGGGGGCGGTAGTCGGCGGCGGGGTATTCCGAGGCGCGGCGGGTTGCGGCGGCGGCTTCCTCCGCCACCCACGACGGTGCCTGTGGGGAGGTGTTGTGGTCGAAGCGGATCACCTCGTCCGGCGAGATGTCGGCGCGGGCTGCGATCTCGGCGGTGCCGGGCTGCCACTGGTATACGGGAAGCCCGGTCATGACGGCTCCTCTCGAAAGCGGACTTCGACGGCCATCCGGTGGGCGGTGAGACCCTCGGCGGTAGCCAGCTCGCCGATCGTCGCCCGCAGTGCGGTGAGCCCCGCCTCGGTCAGCGTCTGCACCTGCCGCCACGATCCGAAGTCCTCGACACCCAGCGGGCTCATCGCCGCGGCGGTGCCGCCGGTGGGGAGCACGTGGTTGGCGCCGCTTGCGTAGTCGCCCACCGGCTCGGGCGCCCAGCCGCCGACGAACACCGACCCGGCGGCGGTGAGGCGCTTGGCGTCGGTCTCCGGGTCGGCGGTGAGCAGGGTGACGTGCTCGGCGGCGTACTCGTCGGCGAAGGCAAGCGCGGCGTCGTGGTCGGGGGCGAGCACCAGCCACCCGTGGTCCTCCAGCGCCCGCTCCAGCACGTCCCGCCGCTCCAGCCCGGGGAGCAGGGCGTCGATCTCGACCGCGACGGCCTCGAGCAGGCCCGCGTCGGCGGTGACCAGCACGGCGGGGGAGTCGGGTCCATGCTCGGCCTGGCACAGGAGGTCGGCGGCGGCGTGGAGGGGGTCGGCCGAGCCGTCGGCGACCACCACCACCTCCGACGGGCCGGCCGGCATGTCGATGTCGACCTCGCCGAACACCGCCAGCTTGGCGGCCGTCACGTACTGGTTGCCCGGCCCGACGATCTTCTGCACTCGCCTCACCGTCTCGGTCCCATAGGCGAGTGCCGCGATGGCCTGCGCCCCGCCCATGGCCCACATCTCCCCGACGTCGAGCATGTGGGCGGCACCGAGCAGCGCCGGAGCCAGCACCCCGTCGGTGTCCGGGGCGGCCACGACGATGTCCTCCACCCCGGCGACTTGGGCGGGGATCACGGTCATCACCAGCGTCGACGGGTAGGCCGCCTTCCCGCCGGGCACGTACGCGCCGATCCGCCGCAGTGGCGCCCACCGCCGCTCGACGACGACCCCGGGCTCCACCTCCAAGCGCATGTCCTGCGGAGCCTGCGCCTCGTGAAACCGCCGGATGTTCCGCTCGGCGTGCGCCCGCGCACGCCGAAGCTCCTCCGAGAGCGAATCCCAAGCTTGGGCCATCTCCGCAGGATCGACCCTCCGAAGCCCACCCCCGTACCGCTCCGCAGCAGCGCGCACTGCTTCATCCCCACCCTCACGAACAGCTTCGACGATGGCTGAAGCCCGCGCACGGATGTCCGATTCGGGGACAGCCGACCGACGCAGGAGGTCGGCCCTCTCGGCTCGCCCGAGCGCAGCGAGGGTGAGACGCTTCATGGGATGAACTGCTCGATCGGGAGCACCAGGATGCCCGTGGCGCCCAGCGCGCGGAGCTCGGGCAAGATGCTCCACAGCCGGCTGGCGTCGACGACCGCTCGCACCGCGAGCAGGCCGTCGTCGGACAGGGGAACGATCGTCGGGTTCTCCAGGCCCGGGTCGAGGCCTTCCAACGCGCCGGCGGCCTCCGCCGGCACCTGCATGACGAGGTAGCGCTTGCGGCGGCCGGCGGCCACGGCCCGCAGCATCGTGGCGACCGTGTGGATCTCGTGGTGGCGCCGCTCCAGCGCCTGGGGACCGGCGACCAGCACCGCCTGAGAGTCGAGCAGCGTCTCGATCTCCCGCAGCTCGTTCATCAGCAGCGTGCTTCCGCTGGACACCAGGTCCACGATGGCGTCGGCCAGCCCGAGCTTGGGCGCGACCTCCACCGAGCCGTGCAGGTGCACCAGCTCGATCGTGATGCCCTTGTCACGGAAGAAGCCCTCGACCACCCGCGGGTGGGAGGTGGCGATCCGCTGGCGGCGCAGGTCCTCGATCGACGTCACCGGGTCGTGGCGGGGTACGGCTACCGCCAGCCGGCACCGCCCGTAGCCGAGCTCCGCCAACACCTGGACATGCGCGTCGGCTTCGGCGACGAGGTCGGCGCCGCTGATGCCCAGCTCTGCGGTGCGGTCTGCGACCATCTCGGGGATGTCGTCGGTGCGGACGAACAGCAGGTCCATCTCCACGTTGCGCACCGGCACTGTGAGGGAGCGCGACGTCAGCTCGAAGCTGAGCCCGGCGGCGCGGAGGAAATCGACGGTGGGCTCCTGCAGGCGTCCCTTGTTGGGGACTGCCAGGCGGAGGCGGCGCGCGGTCACGTGCCGGCCCTGGACGGGGTCGGAATGCAGCAGCGACGCTGGGAGGGCGGAAGTGGCACGGTGCGGGAGCCTCTGGTCAGCAGCGGCCGTGATGAACCGCCGCGTGCGCGTGGCGCCGGGTGGGCCGCGGGAGCGTGGCGACGGTGTTCATGCCTGCCATCGAGGTTAGTCGGCGGCCCGCCGCATCGACCAGTTCGCCACCAAGGTCCGCAGCCCGGCCAGCTCGCCGCTCAGCGGCCGATCCTCCAACAGCGGCGGGCTGACCTCCCGCACCGCTTCGTAGACCTGGCGCGTGCCTGCGCCGAGCCGGGCGGCGACGGAGACGCGGTCGCTCACGTGACCGGCGAACGCCTCGTCGTCGATCGAGCCAAGGGTCCGCCAGTCGACTGCTTGGGCGGCGACGAGCAGCTCCACGGCCAGAACGGCCTGGGCACGGCTGAGCATCGTCCGCAGCTTGCGGGCCGCAGTGGCCGACATCGACACGTGGTCCTCGATGTTGGCGGAGGTCGGGATGGAGTCGACCGAAGCCGGGTGTGCCAGCACCTTGTTCTCCGACACCAGTGCCGCGGCCGTGTAATGGGCCACCATCGCGCCCGAGTTGAGCCCGCCTTGGGGCGCCAGGTTGCGAGGCAGGCCCCCGTTGTGGTCGGGGTCGAGCAGCATCTGGGTTCGCCGTTCGGCGACGTTGGCCAGCTCGGCGACCGCGATGGCGGCCAGGTCGGCCGCCATCGCCACCGGCTGGCCGTGGAAGTTGCCGGCCGAGAACGCCCGCCGCGCCCCGCCGTCGTAACCAGCGGGCCAGTTGGCGGCGAACCCGAGGTCCCACGGGTCTTCGCCAGGGAAGAAGAGGGGGTTGTCGGTGGCGGCGTTGATCTCGATGCCCACGACCCGGCGGGCGTAGCCGAGGGCGTCGCGGCTGGCGCCGTGCACCTGTGGGGCGCAGCGGATCGAGTAGGGGTCCTGCACCTGGCCGCGGCTGTCGACGAGAGTGCTTCCCTCGACGAAGGAGCGGATGGTGGCGGCGCTGGCGACCTGTCCGGGATGGCCGCGAGCGTCCTGGGCCAGCGGGTCGAAGGCGCGAGCGGAGCCCGCCAGGCCCTCGAGCGTCAGTGCCGCAGCCGCGTCGGCGGCGTCGGCGAGCCGCTCCCCATCGTGGACGGCCAGCGCCAGCAGCGCAACCGAGACGGCGGTGCCGTTGATCAGGGCCAGGCCCTCTTTCGGCGCCAGCTCCGGTGGGTCGGCCCCGAGGTCGCCCGCCAGGCCGGCGGCGTCGCGCCACTCGGGGTGGCCGGCCACCGTGTAGCGGCCTTCGCCGATCAGCACCGCGAAGAGGTGGGCCAGCGGGGCGAGGTCGCCGCTGGCGCCCAGCGAGCCGTGCAGCGGGACCAGCGGCGCGACGCCGCGGCCGATCATCGCCTGGAGCGTCTCTACCAGCACCGGGCGCACGCCGGAGTGGCCGCGCAGGAACGTGTTGAGCCGGATCACCAGCGCCGCCCGCACCACCTCGGCGGGGAGGTAGTTGCCCGGGTCGTCGAGGTCGGCGGTGTCGCCGATGCCCACACAGTGGCTCAGCAGCAGCCGCCGCTGCAGCTCGGCGAGGTCGTCGGGATCGAGGGGAACGTCCTTGAACGACCCGAACCCGGTCGTCACCCCGTACTCCAGGGCCGGGGCCCGGCCGGCAGCGCCGAACGACTCCCGGTACGCCGACAATGCCGCATCGACCTCGCGACGCCCTGCCATTACTCGCTCGACCGCCTCGGGCGTGATCTCCACTTGCCGGCTCGGGTCGCGCGCAATGGCTACGAGGTCATCGACTGTCAGAGAGGTGCCGTCGAGGACGAGGGGGTTCCCGTCAGCCACGGCCCTGCTCGGCGAGGAGCTTCCTCACCTCGGCAACGAGATCGGCCCGGGGCACTTCCCGCTGGCCGGGCCTGGCTGCGAGCCACTCCTCCCGATCGTCGACTTCGTCGGCGATCGCTTTGCCCGCCTCCATCTCCTTGAGGGTGACGACGCCGGACTCGTGCTCGTTGGAGCCGTACAGGATGCTGACCGGCACGCCGACCCGGTCGGCGTAGCGGAGCTGCTTGCCGAGCCCGCCTGCGTCGCCGAGGTAGTACTCGGCGTTGATGCCGGCTCGCCGCAACTCGTAGGTCATCGCCAGGTACTCGCCCTCCAGCGCCGGGTCGAGGCGGGTGACCAGAACCTGCGACGTGGAGCGGCGCCCGCCGACCTTGCCGAGATGCACGAGAGCGGCCAGCAGCCGGTCAACGCCCAGCGACGCGCCGGTGGCCGGGATGTCCTCGCCGAGGAAGCGGCGGACGAGCTGGTCGTAGCGCCCGCCGCTGAACATCGACCCGAACTCGGGAGCATCGAGCAGCTCCATCTCGAACACCGGGCCCGTGTAGTAGGCGAGGCCGCGGGCGATGCTCGGGTCGAGGACCACCCGGTCGTCGCCGTAGCCGAGTGCGGTGAGGTGCCCGGAGATGCGGGCCAGCGCGTCGATCGGGCCGGCGGCGTGGTCCAGCCCGGAGAAGAGGTCGCGAAGCTGGTCGAGCACCGAGTCGCGGTCGTCGCCTCGGATGTCGAGGTACTGCCGGATCTCGGCGACGGTGGCGGCTCCGAGGCCGAGGCCGTCGATGACGTCGCCCGACTCGTCCTTGTACCCGGTCGTCAGTTCGGCGGCCACCCGGTCCCAGCCGACCTTCTCGAGCTTGTCGAGCACGCGGAACACGTCGATGCCCTGTCCGGCGGGGATGGCGGCGTAGTCGAGCAGGAGGTCGAGCACGGCCCGGCTCGACACGCGTACCTGGTAGCGGTCGACGCCGAGGCGGTCGAACGTGTCGCACATCCCGGTGATGATCTCGGTGTCGGCCACGTCGCTCTCGGTGCCGACGGAGTCGAGGTCGAACTGGGTGAACTCGCGGAAGCGGCCCTTGTCGGGCTTGTCGGCCCGCCACACCTGGGCAAGCTGGTAGCGGCGGAACGGGCGCGGCAGCTCCTGGTACTGGGCGACGAGGCGGGCGAGAGGCACCGTCAGGTCGAACCGGAGCCCGAGCTCGCCTTCGACCTTGCGGCTGGTCACCGTGAAGATCGACTGCTGCGCCTCCTGGCCGGCGGAGCCACTCAGCACGTCGAGGTACTCGATCGCCGGGGTGCTGATCGGGACGAAGCCGTACGACTCGTACACCGCCTTGGCGGCGCCGACGATGCGGTCCTGCTCGATCATCTCCTCGGGGAGCAAGTCGCGCAGGCCGCCAAGCAGGCGGGGGGTCACGAGATCAGACATGCGTCGTACCGAGGGGGAGAATCGAACTCCCATCTCTGGATCCACAATCCAGCGCTCTAGCCATTGAGCTACCCCGGCGCAGCGGTGCAGGATAACGTGCGGCTCCTGCGGCAATAGGAGCGTACCGCCCCGTGCAAGTGATACCCGCGGTCGACGTGCTGGACGGGAGTGTGGTCCGGCTGCTGCGCGGCGATTTTGACGAGGTGACTCGGTACGGGCGCGACCCGGTCGCAGCAGTCCAGCGCTGGGTCGAGGAGGGCGCCGCACTGGTGCATGTCGTAGACCTGGACGGCGCCCGCGGCGGGGAGAGCGACGTGGCGCTGTGGCAGCGCCTGGGCGCGTCCGCGCTGCCGTTCCAGGTCGGCGGCGGCCTGCGGACCGTCGCCGCCGTCGAAGGCGCGGTCGCCGCCGGTGCGGCACGGATAGTCGTCGGCACCGCGGCGGTCTGGGACCCGGGGCTGCTCGCAGAGATGGTCGCCGCAGTCGGCGCGGCGCCGGTCGTGGCCGCAGTCGACGTGCGCGGTGGGCTGGCCGCCGGCGCCGGCTGGCGAGACCAGGGGCGGCCGCTCGAAGAGGTGCTGGCGGGAGTCGGGGGCGCCGGGGTGGGCCGCCTGCTCGTCACCGCCATCTCCCAGGACGGGACGATGGAGGGACCCGATCTCGGGCTGCTCGCCCGGGTACGGGCGCTTGCGCCCGAGTCGGCGCTCATCGCGTCCGGCGGGGTGGGGACGCTTGCGCATTTGCGCAGCCTGGCCGCTTCCGGCCTCGCGGAGGCGGCGATCGTGGGCCGGGCCCTCTACGAGGGGGCGTTCAGCCTGGCGGAGGCGCAAGCCGCCCTGCGTACAGGGCCACCGCCACCGCAGTCGCCAGGTTGAGGCTCGACACGCCGGGGCGCATCGGGATCGCCACCACCCGGTCGGCTCGGGCCATGAGCTCGCACGACAGGCCGCGCCGTTCCGACCCGAACGCCAGGACGGGGCGTTCGGGCAGCGCCGTCAACGGCTCGCCGGCGGGATCGAACGCCACGAGCGGCCGTCCGGACGCGGGCACCTCGTCGATCCTCGCCACCGGGACCGCGTAGTGGAGGCCGGCCGCGCCTCGCAGCGCGTTGGCGTGCCACGGGTCGAGGGTGCCCGAGGTGAGCACGGCGGCGGCGCCGGCAGCCGAGGCGACCCGGACCACCGCCCCCACGTTGCCGTGGCGGGTCGGGTGCTCGAGGAAGACCACCGGGTCAGGGCCCGCCACCGCGGCGGCGATGTCGACGGAAGGTGGGTCGGCCTCGGCGACCACTCCGCGCCCCTCGTCGTCACCGTCCTGGACGAGCTCGGCGAGCCGGTCCAAGAGGTCCGGGGCGAGGTCGGCGGCCAGGGCCAGCAGCGCGTCCCGGTCGCTGGTCGAGGCCGAGCGGATGGTCGCCCCGAACCGCAGCGCATGCTTCACGGCGTGGAACCCCTCGAGCCGGACCGTCAGGCGTCCCGCAGCCATAGCGCCAGAGGCGGGTTCGCCGACACGGCCACACCGCCGGCGACCTCCTCGGTGAGCGCGAACCCGGCGATCTCGCCGCTCACCAAGAAGGGCGCAACCCGGGGCTCGGGCCCGAACACGCCCGCCGAGATCACCTCGTCGCCGACGATCGCCCAGAGCTGGTACGTCCGGTCGGCCCCGAGCGCAGGAAGATCGGCGTCGAGGTAGCCGACGCCGTCGGGCAGCAGCGTGATGCTGGCGGCCACCGGCTCGCCGTCGGGGGTGGCGAGCGGAAGCACCTCGGCACCGGGGGTAGTGACCGCCGTGGCGTAGGCGTCGTCGACCGAGGCCCGATCGGAACGGAGGGCGGTTGCCCCCACCACCGCCACCGCCGCGATCGCCGCCGCCGCCGCCAAACCGCCGAGCCACACGGCCGGGCGGGGGAGGCGGCGAATCCCGGTGGCGGGCACCAG
>JBFJZV010000004.1:0-33521 GCA_041621915.1 Acidimicrobiia bacterium
CGAGTGGATCTGGCGGGCGCGCGGCAGCGCGCCGTTGTTGGTGTCCCCCTTGCCGACCGCCAGCGGGGCCGGCGCCAGCGGGTTGGTGATGTCGTAGATCGACATGCCGCCGACCCGGTTGGGGTTGGCGCCGCAGTTCTCGTTGTTGGTGACGAGGATGTCGCCCTTGAACTTGGGCGTGTTGAGCTTCAGCGCCTGCATGCCCTCGCCGGGGTAGGAGTCGGGCGGGAATGCGATGAACCCGACCTCGACCGGCGCCGCCGGGTTGGTGATGTCGATCACGTATACCCCGCCCTGGCCGCACGGTGTGGTGTTGAGCCGGCGGGCCGCCAGGTACGCGTAATTGCCCAGCACTGCCACGTCTGCGATGTGGTTGGGGCGGTTGACGCCGACGGCGCCGCTGACGTCCACCTTCCCGACGAGCTGCATGTTCAGGCTCGACGCCGGCAGGTGGCCGGTCGAGGGCCCGTGCTGCTGCTGGTCGTGCACCTCCTTCGGCGTGTCGACCTCACCGTCGCCGAGAACGTGCACCGTGTGCGGCGCCCCGTCGTGAGCGGCGGCGACGCCGCCGACGCTGGCCACCAACAGGGTGGCCGAGACGAGCGCGAAGAGTGATCTCCAACGCATAGCCGTACCTCCGTTACGTGTGTGGGCGCCGTTGCGTTCCCTGGCCGCTCGGCGGCTCGCCCAAGTGGTTCGGCCACAAGGTATCCGCTAACTAGACGCGCGTACAGTCCCCAAATGATGGTCCGGAGGCTCACGGGTCGAGCGAGGGGGCGCGGGCCGCGATCGCTGCCGCCAGCCGGGCCGCCAGCTCGTCCACCGGCATCTCGCCGAGGTCCTGGCCGCCGCGCAACCGGACGGCGACCGAGGCCGCCGCAGCCTCCCGACGCCCGATCACCGTCATGACGGGTAACTTCGCCTGCTCGGCGGCGCGGACCGCAGCGCCCACCGAGAGCCGGCCGTCGCCGGCCTCCGCCCGCACGCCTTCGTGGACGAGCCGCCGTGCCAGGCTGCCGGCCGCCTCGACCTGCTCGCCCGTCACCGGGATCACCTGAACCTGCACCGGTGCCAGCCACAGGGGGAACGCCCCGGCGTAGTGCTCGATCAGGAACGCGACGAACCGCTCGTGGGAGCCGAGCGGGGCGCGGTGGATCATCACCGGGCGCTCGGGCTGGCCCCGCTCGTTCGTGAAGGTGAGGTCGAACCGGGCTGGCAGGTAGAGGTCGAGCTGGTTGGTGGATGCCCCGTACTCGAGCCCGATGGCGGAACGCAGGACGAAGTCGACCTTGGGGCCGTAGTGGGCCGCGCCTCCGACGTCCTCCTCGTACGGGATGCTCGACGCCTCCATCGCCTCTCGCGTGATCCGCTCGGCCACCGCCCACATTTCGTCGTCTCCGTGGTACTTGGCGGTGTTGGCCGGGTCGCGCAGAGCGAGCACCATGTGGTAGTCGTCGATGCCGAGCTTGTCGTAGACGTGGGCATGCAGCCGCATGACGGCGAGGAACTCCGCGGAGGCGTCGGCCATGCGGCAGAACACGTGGGCGTCGTTCTGGGTCATCCCCCTCACCCGCAGGAGGCCGTGGAGCTCGCCCGACCGCTCGTAGCGGTACACCGCGCCGTACTCCGCCAGCCGCAGCGGCAGGTCGCGGTAGCTGTGCGGGCGGGCCCGGTAGACCGCGACGTGGTGAGGGCAGTTCATCGGTCGGAGGTAGTACGTGTCGCCGTCCACTTCCATCGGCGGGTAGAGGTCTTCGGCGAAGTACGGCAGGTGGCCGGACGTCTCGTACAGCTCGGCCCGGGTGATGTGCGGGGTGGCCACCCGGACGTATCCCCACCGCCGCTCGACCTCCTTGGCCCACTCCTCGAGAGCCTCCCGGATCGCGGTGCCGTGAGGCAGCCACAACGGCAGGCCGCGCCCCACGGCCGGATCGAAGGCGAACAGGTCGAGCTGTTCGCCGAGCCGGCGGTGATCGCGCAGCTTGGCCTGCTCCAGCCGCTCTAGATGGGCTGCGAGATCGGCGGACGATCGCCAGGCGGTGCCGTAGACCCGCTGCAGCATCGGGCGGGACTCGTCGCCCCTCCAGTACGCGCCGCTCACCCGCAGCAGCTTCACGGCGTCGGGGTCGATGGCTTCGGCCGAGCCCACGTGCGGGCCACGGCACAGATCCTCGAAGTCGCCCACGGTGTACGTCGACAGCGGCTCGCCCGACCCTTCGATCTCGTCGATCAGCTCCAGCTTGTAGGGCTGGGCGGAGAACAGCCGGCGGGCCTGGTCGGCGTCGAGCTCCCGGTGGTCGAACCCGGGGCCGGCAGCGACGATCTCCCGCATCCTGTCTTCGATTGCTGCGAGGTCGCCGTCGGACAGCGGCGGGTCGGCGTCGACGTCGTAGTAGAAGCCGTCGTCGGTGACCGGCCCGATGCCGAGCTTGGCGGCGGGCCACAGGTCGAGGATGGCGTGCGCCATCACGTGTGCGGCGGAATGCCGCAGTGTCGCCAGGTCGTGGTCCATGTGTCATTCTCCCTTCGCCGGCGGAGGGAGGCCGTCACGCGAAACGGGCCCCACCTCCGTGGGGCCCTCGTTGCGCGCCGCCGTCCGGCCCCTACTGAGAACCGGTCGTCGTCGGGCGCAGGTGTCGGTGCACGAACTCAAGGCTAGCCCGATCCGCGAGGCCGCCGTAGGTGGCCCCGCGCCGCAGGCGCGGGGCCGGCCCGCGCGGGCCCGGTTGCCGTGCGTTCGCCGGCGCTAACCCGCGGCAGCTTTGCTTGTTTGGGCCCCGCCGCTGGCGCGCTCGTGGGTGTGGGTGGGGGACGAGTGGCGGGGCCGGCCCGCCCTCATTTCGGGCGGGCTCGGTTGCCGTGCGTTCGCCGGCGCTAACCCGCGGCAGCTTCTCTTTTCGCTTTGGTGGCCTCGACGCTGGCCTTGAGGGCCTCCATCAAGTCGACGACGCCGGTGGGCTGCGGCGCCTCGGGCGACACCACCTCCTGGCCCTCGATCTTGGCCTGCGCCATCTCCTCCACGGCCTCTCGGGAAGCATCGACCCACTGGGTGGGGTCGAACGGGGAGGTGAGGTTGTCGATGATCATCTCGGCCATCTTGATCTCTTCGTCCCGCACCTCCACCTCCTCCTCGAGGGTCTCGAAGCGGGGCTCGCGGATCTCGTCCGGCCAGTGCATCGTCTCCATCACGATGACGTCGTCCTCGGCACGCAGGGTCGCGGGGTACTCACGCTCCCGGATGGCCACCCGGGCGATGCCGACCATGTCGCGATCCTTGAGCGCTTCGAGCAGGATGCGGTACGCCTTGACTCCGGTCTTCTCGGGCGCGAGGTAGTACGAGCTGCGGTAGTAGATCGGGTCGATCTCGCTGGCCGCCACGAACTGGACCACGTTGACGGTGCCCGCCACCGCCTTTCCGATGTTCTCGAGGTCCTCGTCGGTGAACACGACGTAGCGGCCCTTCTCGACCTCGTAGCCCTTGACGATGTCCTCCCAGGCGACCTCCTCGCCATCGGCCTCGGCCACCCGCTTGTACTTGATGGCGCTGTGGTCGGCCTTGCGGAGCTGTTTGAACTTCGGCCGCTTGTTCTCGACGGCGGTGTAGAGGCCGACCGGGATCGTCACCAGCCCGAAGCTGATGGCCCCTTTCCAAATGGGACGCATGGGTACCTCGCCAGTTCGCGAAAATGATTGTACGTCACCGGCGGTGCGGCGCGCCCCGTAGGAAGTACCCGCCCGGCCGTACACTCAACCCATGGCGACCTCGACGCAGACCGCCACCTGGCGCGAGCGAGTTGGCCTGGGCGAGGACGCCGACTGGCAGGCGGCGGTCGTGCTGTTCACCTCGCTGGTGCTGCTCGTGGTCCACTGGCAGTGGGGCCGCCCTCCCGCGTTCAGCGGCTCGGGCCTGGAGCGCTCCCTGGTCGACTGGCTCGGCGACGGGGAGGCCGGCGAGTACGCGGGCACGCTGCCGTACCTCTTCTGGGGCGTGGCGTCGGTGCTCATGCGCATCGCCGTGCCGCTGGGGATCGTCGTGTGGGTGCTGCGGCGGCGCCCCGCGGACTTCGGGTACCGGCTGGGCGGCATCGCCCGCCACCTGCCGGCGTACGGCGTTCTCTACGTGGCGATGCTGCCGCTGATCCTGGTGGCGTCGGCGCTCGACTCGTTCCAGGCCACCTACCCGTTCTACGACCAGGCCGCCGAGGGCGGGCTCCAGTTCTGGCTCTACCAGGGTGGCTACGCACTGCAATTCGTGGCACTGGAGGCCTTCTTCCGCGGTTACATGGTGTTCGGGCTGCGGGAGCGGCTCGGTGCCCCGCTGGCCGTGCTGGTGATGACGATCCCGTACGTGATGGTCCACTTCGGAAAGCCCACTCTCGAGATATTCGCAGCGATCGGCGCCGGGCTCATCCTTGGCGCGCTGGCGCTGCGGTCCCGGAGCTGGCTCCCCGGCGTGTTCCTGCACGTCGCCGTGGCGCTCACGATGGATGTCTCGGCGCTGGCCCAGGAGACCGGGAGCCTGGGGACGACGCTCGGCCTCCTTTTCTGAGAGGCCGCGGGTAAGTGACGGTTGGCCCGTTACACGTACGCCGGAGGATTGATAGGGTGCGCGTTATGGATGGCCGGAGTCGTACGACTCTGTTGGTCGTGATTGCGCTCGTCGTGGGATTGTCACTCCCCGCCGGCGCTCAGGAGGTCGCGCCCACGGACGAGAACGGCCGGCCTCTCGGCGCCGCTCCCGAGGCGCCGCCCGCCACCGTCGCCGTACCGCCGACCGCTCCCGAGGCGCCGCCCGCCACCGTCGCCGTACCGCCGACCGCTCCCGACCAGGCGCAGCCGGAGCCGACCGTCCCGCCGCCGCCGGCCGGCGACTACGACCCAGGGGACGACACCCGCGATGTGGAACGAGAGGCCGGCGAGGAACCCGGCGACGAGCCGCCCGCCGCGCAGCAGCCGTTCGAGTCGTACGAGATGCTGTTTCCTATCGCCGGCGCCGCCGGGTACGTCGACACCTTCGGAGCGCCCCGCTCCGGCAACCGCCGCCACAAGGGCACCGACATCTTCGCCGAGAAGGGGACGCCGGTGGTGGCGGTGGCCGACGGCGTGGTGATCACGGTGGGGGTGGGCAACCTGGCGGGCAACTACATCGTTGTTCGCCACGACGACGGCTGGTCGTCGTACTACATCCACCTCAACAACGACAGCGCGGGCACCGACGACGGGCTCGGCTACGTCGACGCCGCCGGCGTCTCCGTTGGAGCGCGGGTGGTGGCCGGCCAGCTGCTCAACTGGGTTGGCGACAGCGGCAACGCCGAGGACACCCCGTCCCACCTCCATTTCGAGCTGCACCGGCCGGACGGCACGGTGCTCAACCCCTTCCCGCACCTGCTGGCCGCCGAGGGCAAGGCGGTTCCGCTGGTCTACGACGCCCGAACCGAGGCCGGCGCCCCGGCCGCCGCCCAGGCGGCGCCGCCTCCCGACCCGTTCGCGGGCGCGGGGTTCCAGAGCACCTCCGGAGTGGGCCACCTCGCCTTGGAGGGCGGGTTCAACGCCGACGTGTGGGTGCACGACGGCTACGCCTACGTCGGGAGCTGGGGCCGGCCGGGGCTCTGCCCCGGGAACGGGGTGAGGGTGGTCGACGTGTCCGACCCGGCCCGGCCAGTCTTCGCCGGGCGGCTGGCGGGCGGCGAGTTCCCCGCCACGTACGTCGAGAGCGCCTGGGCGGGGGCGGTCGAGACCACCGCCTTCGCCGGCGATCTGGCCGTGGTCGGGGTACGCATGTGCGACAACGGTGAGGCGGGCCGGGCGTCGAGCGAGTTCCGCGGCCTCGCCCTGTACGACGTCAGCGACCCGGCAACGCCGGTGCCGCTCGGCAGGATCGACAGCGGGCCCCGCACGCAGGGTGTCCACGAGGTGGAGGTCGTCGAGCTGCCCGACGGCACGCTACTGGCGGTGGCCACCGTCATCCAGTCCCGGCTCCATCACCCCGACGGCCTGGGCGACCTGCGTATCGTCGACATCACCGACCCGGCGGCGCCCGTTCAACTCGCCGACTGGGACTTCCGCCGCGACGCCCCGCTGGCCGTGCGCGACGTCCTCGAGGAGCGGCACCCCGAGGAGCTGCATGCCCACTCCGTGCACGTCGGCGAGGACCCGACACGGCTCTACGTGGGGCACTGGGACGCCGGGACGGTCGTGCTCGACATCTCCCGGCCGGCCGTGCCCGCGTTCGTGGAGGCGGCCGGCTACACGTACGACGAGGAGGGCAACGCCCACTCCAGCCTCGTCACGCCAGAGGGCTTCCTGATCCAGAACCACGAGGACCTCGACCCGTCCCCCGACGAGATGGGCGTGGAAGAGTGGGGCTTCCAGCGCATCGTCGACCTCACCCGGGACGACCCGACCGTGGCGACGTTCGCCACCGAGAACGCAGTGGTGGGCGAGGACGGCGAGATCGGCCTCGACGGCTACTACTCGGCCCACAACGCCGTGTACTCCGACGGTGCCGAGTTCGCCACCTGGTATTCGGACGGCGTGCGCATCGTCGACCTCCGCAACCCGGCCGGCCCCACCGAGGTCGGATGGTTCGTGCCGCCGCCGGCACCGGACGTCCACGGGTGGTGGGTGGCGCCCGACGGCAGCCGGGAGTTCCCGATGGTCTGGGGCGTCGACGTGGAGGACGACCTGATCTACGTGAGCGACGTCAACAGCGGGCTGTGGATCGTCCGCTTCGACGACCCCCGCACGTTCGGCACGGACCCGGTGGAGGATATGGCCCGCCGCTGAGCCCGGGCGGGGGTGGAGGCCGCGATGTGTGCCCCCGGCAGGATTCGAACCTGCGCACCCGGCTCCGGAGGCCGGCGCTCTATCCCCTGAGCTACGGGGGCGACGTCGGAAGTGTACTGCCGGTGGCCGGGATGGTCGCCAGCGGTACGATGCCGCTCCGTGTTCCCTGCTGCGCTCACCGAGGCCATCCGCACTGCGCTCGCGGTCGCTGCCGCCGACGGCGAGCTGCCAACCCTTCCCGACGTGGAGTTCGTGGTCGAGCGGCCCCGCGACCGCGCCCACGGCGACTGGGCCACCAACGTCGCGCTGGCTGCGGCCAAGCCGGCCCGTAAGCCGCCAAGGGAGATCGCCGAGACCGTCGTGCGGCACCTGCCCGACGTGCCCCACCTCGAGTCGATGAGCGTCGCCGGCCCCGGGTTCGTCAACTTCACCCTGGCCCGGTCGTGGCTCCACGAGGTGCTGCGTGCGGCCGCCGACGGCCCCGATCACGGCCGGCTGGACGCCGGCGGCGGCCGGCGGGTGCTGGTCGAGTTCGTGTCGGTCAACCCCAACGGCCCGATGCACATCGGCCACGCCCGGGGCGCGGTGCTCGGCGACGCCATCTGCAACCTGCTCGACTTTGCCGGCTACTCCACCTCACGCGAGTACTACTTCAACGACGCCGGCGACCGCATGGAGAAGTACTACGCCAGCCTCGAGGCTCGGTACCTGCAGGCCCTCGGCCGGGACGCCGCGGTGCCGGAGGACGGTTACCACGGCGACTACGCCGCCGAGTGGGGCGCCGAGCTGGCCGCCGAGGTCGGCGACGCCTACGTGGACGACCGCGAGAAGCTGCGGGCCTGGGCGCTCGAACGGGCGATCCGGGACATCAAGGCCACGCTGGCCCGCACCGGTGTCGAGTTCGACACTTGGTTCAGCGAGCAGACGCTTCACGAGCGGGGCGACGTCGAGGCGGCGCTAGCCCGGCTGCGGGAGGGTGGCCACACCTACGAAGCCGACGGCGCACTCTGGTTCCGCACCACCGACTTCGGCGACGACCTCGACCGGGTGCTGGTCAAGTCCGACGGGACCACGACGTACATCGCCCCCGACGTCGCCTACCACCACGACAAGTTCCGGCGCGGCTACGACCTGCTCATCAACGTGTGGGGCCCCGACCACCACGGCTATCAGGCCCGGATGAAGGCGGCGCTCGCCGCCCAGGGCTACGACTCGGAGCGGATCGAGCTGATCATCATGCAGAACGTCGCCGTCGAGCGGGCGGGCACCGCGGTGCGGATGTCCACGCGCAGCGGTGACCTCATCACGCTCGACGAGGTCATCGACGAGGTGGGGGTCGACGCCACCCGCTACCACCTGCTGTCGGTGTCGCCCGACACCGCCATCACGTTCGACCTGGAGCTCGCCAAGCGCCAGAGCATGGACAACCCGGTGTACTACCTCCAGTACGCCCACGCCCGGATGCGGAGCCTCGAGCGGTACGCCGCCGACGAAGGCGTGGCCCGGCAGCCGCTGAGCGAGGTCGACCTGACCGTGCTGGAGCACCCGGCCGAGCTCGAGCTGCTCCGCCAGGCCGACCGGCTGCGGGAGGAGGTCGCCGAGGCGGCCGACCGGCGCGCGCCGCATCGGCTCTCCGCGTACGGCTACGAGGTGGCCGGTGCCTTCCACAAGTTCTACGCCGACTGCCGCATCGTCACCGACGACCCGGCCCTCACCCAGGCCCGGCTCTGGCTGGTGGAGGCCGCCAAGTCGGTTCTGCTCGCGGTCCTGAGGATCCTCGGGATCACCGCTCCCGAAACTATGTAGCGCTCGGTGACGTTTGACCCAGGCATGAAGGTACGCACGGCCATGGCTGCGCTGCTGCTCGTCGTCGGGGCATGCGGGGACGCCGCCGACTCAAACGGCTCCCCGGTGACCTCCGCGCCGCCGGTGACGACCAGCGGTGCCACAACCACCACACTCCCGGCGACGACCTCGACCCGGCTCCCCATCACGACGACCACGGCCCCTGCGGAGACCACTGCGTCGGTGGCCCCGCCGCCACTGAGCGCAACGCAGTTGCCAGACGGCCGCCCCGCCACCTTCGTTGCAGCGACCGACGACTTCCGTGCCGTCGAAGTCGACACCGTGAGCGGGGCGGTGATCGCAAGCTACGGGCGCGTCACGTCGGAGGACGACCTCGCAATCGCCGCGGCGGAGGACACCTACCCCAATGTCGTCGACGCCGTATGGCGCACCAGCGACGGCGAGTGGGTGGTGGTCAGCGAGTGCTGCGAGCCGGCCGGCGGTGTGATCCACTACCTCTCCGACGGGCAGGTGCTGACGCCGGGGATCAAGGAGGGCATCATTTTCAGCGACGGCTGGGCGGTGGGCCCGTCGCCATTCTCAGGTGATGTGGCCGTACTCGGCTACTTCGTGCGGGTCGGCGAGGTCGGTGAGCTCCCGATTACACGAGACGCCGCCGCCGCCGATTCGTTCCCGGCCGGCGTGCCCGCCTGGAGCCGCTCCGGCGATCGGGTGTACTGGTTTTCGTCGGGGGCTTCGGGCACCTTGCTGAACACCGCCGACCTCGAGGTCGGCGACGCCGACTCGTGGGAGAGCGTGGAGCTGGCCTGGGTGGGCGGCGAGCAGTGGCTCGACGGGCTCGCCACCCAGGGATCCGGCAACCTGGTCGCATTCCTCGTCGACGCCGGCGAGCGTTCCACCACCGGCGTGGTCTTCACGCCGGCGGGCGAGCTGGTGGCGTCGTTCCCGGTGGAGGACGGCAGCCGCTTCGGCGGGTACGACCCGACCGGGCGGTTCCTCATCTACGTCGACGGCGAGGGCAATGCCCGCTGGCAGGGGTTGGGCCGGGCCGGCCTGCTCGGCGACGGGTTTGTCCACGCGAGCTGGTAGGTACCCTCCGGCGATGACTGCCTCCCCCTGGCCTCGCACGGCCGAGCTGGCCGACGGCAGCCTCCACGCTGTCGGCGGCGTGGCCGTCACCGAGCTGGCCAGCGGCTACGGCACCCCGCTGTGGGTCGTCGACGAAGACGACGTGCGGGCCCGCTGCCGCGAGTACCGCCAGGCCTTCCCCGGCGGCGTAGTCGCCTACGCATCCAAGGCGTGGCCCGTGGTGGGCGTCATGCAGATCGTCGCCGACGAGGGGCTGTGGGTCGACGTCGCCTCGGGTGGTGAGCTGCACACCGCCCGGGTGGCCGGGGTGCCGATGGATCGGGTGGTGTTTCACGGCAACAACAAGTCCGACGCCGAGCTGCGCCTGGCCGGCGAGCTCGGCGTCGGGCGGATCGTCGTCGACAGCTTCGACGAGCTGGACCGGCTCGAACGGATCGGTGGGGAGCAGGGCCGCACCTTCGCCTGCTGGCTGCGGGTCACGCCGGGCATCGACGCCCACACCCACGAGTACGTGCGCACCGGGCACGACGACACGAAGTTCGGCTTCACCCTGTCGCTCGGGCTGGCCGACGCCGCCCTCGAGCGGGCGCTGGCGGCCGATCACGTCGACGTGGTTGGCGCCCACGCCCACGTCGGCTCGCAGATCTTCGGGACCGACCCGTTCGTCGCCAATGCCGACGTCATGGTGGAGCTGCTGGCGGGCTGGCGGGAGCGGTTCGGTGCCGCGATCCGTGAGCTGAACCTCGGCGGCGGGATGGCGATCCGCTACACCCATGAGGATCACCCGGTCGCCGTGGCTCGCTACGGAGAGGCGGTGACGGCGGCGCTTGGCAAGGCATGCGAGCGGCACGGGTATCCGCCGCCACGGCTGTTCGTCGAGCCGGGCCGGGCGCTGGTGGCGCCGGCGACGCTGACCCTGTACCGGGTCGGCACCGTCAAGCGGCTGCCCGGGTTGCGCACCTATGTCAGCGTCGACGGGGGGATGAGCGACAACATCCGCCCGGCCCTCTACGACGCCGAGCACGAGGTGGCGCTGGCAGGGCGCGCCGGCGGCGCCGAGCCCGAGCCGGTGACGGTGGTCGGCAAGCACTGCGAGTCGGGCGACCTGGTCCGGGAGCGGGTTGCGCTGCCCGGCGACGTCGCGGTCGGCGATCTGCTGGCCGTGGCGGCCACCGGGGCGTACGGCGAGGCAATGGCCTCCAACTACAACCGGTTGCCCCGCCCGGCGGCCGTGCTGGTGCAGGACGGTGCGGTCCGCCCGCTCATCCGGCGGGAGACGTACGACGACGTGGTGGCGCGGGACGTCCCCTTGAGATAGCCATGAAGACCGTCGCCATCGTCGAGTTCCGGCAGCGGGCGTCCGGGAGTCCCGCCCGCCCCCCGTGGCGGGCCGATAGCATCGCCGGCCATGGCAGTGGGAATCGGCATCCTGGGAGCGGGGACGGTGGGCGGCACGCTGGTGCGGCGGCTCGTCGCCGACCACGCCGTGGTCTCGGCGAAGGCCGGGATCGACTTCGCGGTGATCCGGGTGGGGGTGAGGGACGCCTCCAAGCCGCGGGATTTCGACCTGCCGGCCGGCGTCGTCACCGACCGCCCCGCCGAGGTGGTTGAGGATCCCGACGTGCAGCTCGTCGTCGAGGTGATGGGCGGCCAGGACCCGGCGTTCGACCTGGTGAGCCGGGCACTTGAGCTCGGGAAGCCGGTGGTCACCGCCAACAAGGAACTGATCGCCGCCCGCGGCAAGGAGCTGCTCGCAATCGCCGAGGCCAAGGGCGTCCCGCTCCTGTTCGAGGCGTCGGTGGGCGGCGGCATTCCGATCATCCGCCCCCTGTCGGAGACGCTGGCCGGCGAGCCGCTGAGCCGGGTGCTGGGGATCGTCAACGGCACGACCAACTACATCCTCACGGAGATGGCCGAGCGCGGCCGTCCGTACGGCGAGGCGCTCGCGGCCGCCCAGGACCTCGGCTACGCCGAGCCCGACCCAACTGCAGACGTCACCGGCGCCGACGCTGCGAGCAAGGCCGCGATCCTCGCCAGCCTGGCGTTCGGCACGTGGGTGCCCGCCGACCGGGTGCACTGCGACGGCATCGACGGGCTCGACGTGGCCGACCTCGGCTTCGCCGCTCAGCTCGGCTACGTCGTCAAGCTGCTGGCGGTGGCCGACAAGTCGCCGGACGGGGTATGCGTCCGGGTTCACCCGGCGATGCTGCGCACCGACCACCCCCTCGCCGCGATCCGCGGCGCCACCAACGCCATCTTCGTGGAAGGGCCTTCGATCGGCGAGCTGCTGTTCGCCGGGCCGGGCGCCGGCGGCGAGCCGACCGCCACCGCGGTTCTGGGCGACGTCATCGACGCCGCCAGGGAGCTGCTCGCCAACGCCCAGGTGGCGCCCCGCATCCGCTTCGCTCCCGGCGAGGTGGTCGACTTCGCCACCGCCACAACCAAGTGGTACGTGCGGCTGCGGGTGGTCGACCGGCCCGGCGTGCTGGCCCGGATCGCGTCTGCGTTCGGGGAGGCCGAGGTGTCGATCAAGTCGGTGTGGCAGGAGGGCACCGGGGCCGAGGCGACCCTGCTGATCGTCACCCATCGGGCGCCCGAGGCGAGCCAGCGGCAGGCGGCCGCTTCACTGCGGGACCTCGAGGTCGTCGAGGAGGTTGCGGCGGTGCTGCGGGTGGTGAGCGACGAGGCATGAGCTGGCCGGGCGTCGTCGAGCGCTACCGCGACCGCCTGCCGGTCACCGACGCCACTCCGGTGGTGACGCTGCTGGAGGGCAACACGCCGCTGATCCCGGCTGAGCGGCTGTCGGAGCGGGTCGGCCGGCCCGTGTACCTGAAGTTCGAAGGGGCCAACCCGACCGGCTCCTTCAAGGACCGGGGGATGACGCTCGCTGTGTCGAAGGCGTTGGAGGGCGGCGCCACCGCCATCGCGTGCGCCTCGACAGGCAATACCTCGGCGGCGGCCGCCGCGTACGCAGCCCGGGCCGGCATCGACTGCATCGTCGTGCTGCCTGCCGGCAACGTGGCGCGCGGCAAGCTGTCGCAGGCCGTGGCCCACGGCGCCCGCATCGTGCCGGTCGACGGCAACTTCGACGATGCCCTGTCGCTGGTGCTGGAGCTGACCTCGGCGCGCGCGGTGGCTCTCGTCAACTCGCTGAACCCGTACCGCATCGACGGCCAGCAAACGGCCGCCTGGGAGGTCCTCGACGCGCTCGGCGGGGCCCCGGCGGTACATGCGCTGCCGGTGGGCAACGCTGGCAACATCACCGCCTACTGGAAGGGCTACCAGGCGGCCGGCCACGCGCCGCGCATGTGGGGCTTTCAGGCCGCGGGGGCCGCCCCGCTGGTGCACGGGGAACCGGTCGAGCATCCCGAGACGATCGCCACGGCCATCCGCATCGGCAACCCGGCGTCGTGGGACGGGGCGGTGGCGGCCCGGGACTCTTCGGGCGGTCGCATCGGCGCGGTGACCGACGACGAGATCCTCGACGCGTACGGGCTCGTCGCCGCCGGCGACGGGGTGTTCTGCGAGCCGGCGTCGGCGGCCGGCGTCGCCGGGGTGCTGAAGCATGCCGCCGACCTGCCGGACGGGCCGGTGGTGTGCACGCTCACCGGGCACGGCCTCAAGGATCCCGACACGGCGCTGCGAGCGATGGGCGACGTGGAGCCGGTGCCCCCCCGGCTGGACGCAGTCCTGCACCATCTCGGCTGGTGAGATACGCTCGGTGACGCGATGGGTGTCACCCGCTGGGCGCCGAGCGCAGCGCTGGCCCTCGTGCTCGCCGCCTGCGGCGGGAGCGTCGAGTTCCCGGTCCAGGACGGCGTGATCGAGGCCGAAGTCGACACCAGCGACCGGGCCGCATTGGGCGCGCTGCGCGACCTGATCGACGAGAGATGGGAGCGCTGGGAGGCGCATGGCCTCGACAGCTACGACATCGAGTATCGCGTCCTCTCGTACGGTGACTGTGAGCCGGCGGCGACGGTGTCGGTGGCTGCCGGGCGCGACGTGCGGCTCACACCCGACGCCTGCGCCGACGAGGCGGGTGGCGTCACCACCTACACGGTCGACGGCCTGTTCGGCCTGGCCCGGCGCGCGGTCGCCGACCCTGCCGCCGAAGGCGTATCGGCAGTCTTCGACGCAGTCTTGGGCTACCCGCATCGTGTGTACGTCGACTGGGATGTCCAGCTCCCCGACGACGAGGTCGGGGTGAGCGTGCTTGGGTTCCGGCGCCAGCCCTAGCTAGGGCTCGTCGCCGGGGAAGAACACGACCTTGGCCCGCCGCTGCTCAACGACTCACGAGAGGTGGATCTCGTATGGCTTGTCGGCTGCGGGCGCCGGGCGCACGATCGGGGAGCGGAACTCCGCCTCCTTGCACGCCTCGCAGAGCATGTCGAGCAACACGGGGACCTCGGTGGTGCCGTCGTCGTGGCCGAGGACGACTGCGATCTCCGGGCGCATCCGGATCACATCCCGCCCTGCCATCGTCATCGGCACCGCGTGCAGCAGCTTGGTCAGGCGGTCGGCCACCCCCTCGACCCCTCCGGCGGTGAGGGAGGGCAGGGTGGCCACGAACGTGGCGGTGTCGAGCCGGCCGACCTTGTCGACCTGGCGGAGGCCGGCGACGATCAGGGCGGCGGCGTGGCGCACGGCTTCGCGGGAGCAGTTGCGCTCGCCGCCGAGGTGCAGGCGCTCCAGCTCCGGGATGCGGATCATCATCACCGCGAACGGTTCGCCGGTGCGGGCCATGCGGTGGCCGGCGTCCTCCATGAGCTCCACCATGCCGTGCACGTTGGGCAGGCCGGTGATCGAATCGGTGGTCGCCAGGATGTCGAGCTGGAGCTTGAGCGTGCCGATCTCGCTCCGGCAGGCTTCCAGCTCCGCCTGGAGCCCGGAAATGCGCTCCAACGCCCCCTCGCGGGTCAGCCAGCTGGTGGAATCGGCGGTCATGCAGCCTCCCTCGTAGGTGGTCCTCTGCCGCATGACGAGCCGCGTCGCCGTGCGGCGGCGACGGCACCTCCGTGTGACCGTGCGAGCTGCCCGTCGGCGACAGCCCGCAACGGTTTAGGGATCAGCGCTTGATTTCTCCCGCCCCTGGCCGACCGGGTGGTCATGGCACTCGACCGCGCTACCGACCCGCTCGTCCTGCTGGCCGACACGCTGTGGCTGGAGCGGCGGCTCCTCGAGTACCTGCTGTTCAAGCTCGTGGCGGCCAACCTCATCCTCACCGCCGACGCAGCGCCGTTCGTGCCGCTCGCGATCGACGAGGTCGAGCAGGTGATGGGCCGGGTCCGGGAGTCCGAGGCGCATCGCCGCCGGGTGGTCGCCGGACGGGCCATGGCGGTGCGCGCGGAGCTGCGGGCCCGCGAGCAGCATGCCCGCAACGCCGCCGAAAGTGCCGTGTGGGCGGACGCCGCCGATGCGGTGCTCCACCCGGTCGCGGCAGACCTCGCTGGTGGACTTCCTGCGATGACGTACTCTGACCTGCCCGCTCGCTCCCTGGAGGAAGCCGCCCTCATGGCCCAAGACCCACCCGCCGCCGGCAATGCGCTGCACTTCCCCGATGGGATCCCGGGCTTCCCGCAGCTGGAGCGGTTCGTGCTGGTCGCCGAAGTGGAGGGCGGCGCCTTCCAGCGCCTCCAGAGTCTCGACGTTCCCCAGGTGTCGATGTACGTATGCGTGCCGTGGCTCTTCTTCCCCGACTACGCCCCTGAGCTGGGGCCGGCCGAGCAGGAGGACTTGGACATCGAGCGGCCGGAGGACGCATTAGTGTTCTGTCCGGTGACCATCGATCTCGAAACCCGGTCTGTCTACCTCAACCTGCTGGGCCCCTTCGTCGTCAACGCCGAGACCCGGCGCGGACGACAGCTCGTGCTCGCCGGATCGGACTATCCGGTGCGGGCACATGTCCAGCTCGGCCCGTAGGGCGCGCTGATGCTCGTCCTGAGCCGGCGCCCCGGCGAGTCGATCGTGATCGGCGAGGTCGTCGTGACGATCGTCGAGGTGCGCGGGGGCCAGGTCCGCATCGGCATCGACGCTCCCCGACCCGTCGAGGTGCACCGCGAGGAGATCTACCGCCAAGTGGTGGCCGAGAACATCGCGGCGGTCGAGTCGGCCGGCCAGGATCCCGACTTGCTGCGTCAGGTGACCAGGCCCAGCACCGGCGAACCGCCCGGGGCGCCGTCCGGCTCGTAGCTCTCGGCCCCGTCGACTGCGGTCAGCGCGGTTTGCACCCGGTCCCGGCCATGCGTGGCGTACACAGCTCCTCGGCTCCCGGCCTCGTCGATCGCGGCGACGAGCTCCCGCATCCTCGCCGCGAAACCGGCCAGCACCGGGGGCCACGGCGGCGGGGCGGCCGCGGCCAGCTCGGCGATGGTCGGCTGGTCGTCGGCGAGATCCCACGCCGCTGCCGCGTTGGAGACGACCAGGGCCCGGGCCAGCTCCAGGCCTCCAAGCTCGTCGATGGCGTCGAGGACCTTGTCGGAGGCGGGCGCCAGGAACCGGTGGCGGCCCGCCGCCGCCAGGTTGGCCGCCTGGACCACCCGGAAGTGGAGGTTCTCCAGCACCGCCACTTCCGCTGCCAGCACGTCGGCGAGAGCGGCGGCGGGCTGGAGCGTGGCGCTCACGTGCCCGCCAGGAAGGCCTCAGGGTCGAACGCCTCGCCGTCGCGCCGCACCTCGAAGTGGAGGTGGGGGACGGTTGACAGTCCCGTCGAGCGGACGAACCCGATCACCTGTCCGGCTGCCACGAGCTGGCCCTGGTTCGCGGCCAGCTCGCTCCGGTGGGCGTAGCGGGTCTGCAGGCCGTCTGCGTGGTCGATGTACACCACGTTGCCGTGGCCGCTCTTCTCGCCTGCGAACGACACGACGCCGGGAGCGACCGCCCGGATCGGTGCGCCCTGCGGCGCGCCCATGTCGACGCCCTCGTGCATGCGGACGATGTCGAGGATCGGGTGCAGGCACATCCCGAACTTCGAGCCGATCTCGGCGTCGACCGGCCGAACCCACCCCCCGGGCGTGGCTGGCGGGACGATGGCGAGGCCGGCGGTCGGCGCTTCGACGCCGACGAACTGCCCGAGCGTCACGGCCGCGGCGGTGGCCGTGGGCGCGGTGGCCGCAGGCGCATGGTCGTGCTCGGCGGTCGCAGCCGCCAGGTGCGCGTCGAACCCGGCTGCGGCCGGGGGTCGAGGGGCCAGGGCGCGTATCGCATCGATGCGCGCCACGGCGCGCACCATGTTCTCCATCTTGGCCTCCTCTCCCCATCCCCGTCGGCCGGCGCTCGGACGGCTTTAGGGGCGCACCGGGTGGCCGACGGGGATCGGGTTACCGAAGGACCGATTCTCGTGAGCGCAGAACCCGCCGCCCCCGCCGACGCGCCGCCGCCGCGTTGGTCGTCACCGCCTGGCTGAGCGACGCCGGACGGCAGCGGCTGCTGGAGGCGATCGACTGCGAAGCGACCGACGACCTGGACCGGGCTGGCGACGCCGACCTGGTGGCGGTCAGCACCCGGCTCCCGAAGGGCCTCTCGACGTCGATCGTCGGCGAGCTGCGGGCCGCGACCTCCGCCCCGATCGTGGCGGTGGCGCATGCCGGAGGGGAGGGCGCAGCGGTGCGGATGCTGGCCACCGGCGGCACCGGCGTCGTTGCGGAAGGCAACGAGGAGGCGCTTCGTAGCTTCCTCGACCCCGACCACCACGACGAGCGGCTCGTCGACACCTACGTGCAGAGCATGGAGCGTCGCAGTGGCGGCCAGGGCCCGGGACGGGGGCTCGACCCGGTTACCGGACTGCCGGGGGCGGCTGCTCTCGAGGAGCGGCTGAGGGAGCTGAGCCAGGGTGAGGAGCTGCCCCGGCTCGCGTTCGTGCGGATGCCCGGGTATGCCGAGGTGGCGCGCCGGCTGAGCTTCGACGCCGCCGAGCTGCTGCGGCGCCGGGTGGCCGCCGGGTCGCCGGGTTGTCGGCGTCCACGGCCAGCTCCAGCATCCGCTGCAGGCCAACCTCCTTGTGGGCTCTCCGCATTCGTCGGCCACCCGCGGTGGCGGTTTGGCGATTTTGTCGCGTTCCGGGGCCGCTACCTGGGAACCGTTTCCACGCCACCGGCAAAGAGCTCGCGAAGCACCCGGAAGGTCGAACGGGTGGCTCAGGGGAAGGGTGCCGTATGACGCAAGACAGAGCGGCGGCGGACGAGCTGGTTCACCAGCACGTCGATCTCGTGGGGCAGATGGTGAACCGGGTCTCGTTCCGTTTCCCCCGCCACGTCGATCGAGAGGAGCTGTGGAACGCCGGAGCGCTGGGCCTGGTCGAAGCTTCGCGGCGGTACGACCCCGAGATGGGAATCCCGTTCCCCCGCTACGCCGCCGTGCGGATCCGGGGCGCCATCATCGACGCCACCCGGACGCGTGACTGGGTCTCGCGGTCGGTCCGGCGGGGGCTGCGGGAGATGGAAGAGGCGAAGATGGTGTTCGCCAAGGCGGAGGGCCGCATTCCCGACCGGGCGGAGCTGGCCGGGCTGCTCGGCATCTCGGAGGCCGACGTCGCCGCCCGTCAGGCTCAGGCGTCGTCGGCCCTGCTGCTCTACCTCGACCACACCGGCGAGCGGGACGACCTGGGCATCAGGGACCAGCTCGAGGAGGCGGACGACGCCGTCCGGCCCGGGGAGGCGCTGCGGCGACGGGAGCTGGTCGGGGCGCTGCGCGAGTCGGTGCGGGAGCTGCCCGGGGTGCACGGCGACGTCGTCCGCCGCTATTACCTCGGAGGCGAGTTGCTGCAGGAGATGGCCGACGACCTCGGCGTCACGGAGGCAAGGGTGTCCCAGATCCGATCGGAGGGCCTCGCTGCCTTGCGCGTTCACTTCGCCAACCTCTACGACGGCGTCCCGGACGTCCCCGAGAACGCCCCCGGCAAGCGGGTCCGCAACGCCTACGCCGCCGCCCTGGCCACCCAATCCACCTGGCATACGCGGATCGCTGCCGCCGACGAGCCGATCCGAGTAGCAGAAGCCGGCTAAGCGCGGAGAAACCCGGCAGCGCACGACGCGGAACGGGGTTGGCTCCGCGCGGCGGCTGCGCCGCCGCCATGACGTTGGGCCAGCCTCGGCGGCAGCCGCAGCCGAGAGGGCCCCACCACGACGCACCGCACCACGACCGCCCGGGTCGGCTGCCATATGAATTGTTGGCGGAGCGGGTAGCTGCGGCTACAATGGCGCTGCGACTTCCCGCATCCACCGACGGCGCAACGTGTGCGCGCATCCGTCGGGACGCAGTCAACGTCAGTTTGGGCGGCGAGAGCGATTCCACACCCCGGAGGGCGAATCCGATGAAGTTCTTTCTCGATACCGCACACCTCGCCGACATCAAGACCGCGGTCGGCTGGGGCATCCTCGACGGGGTCACCACCAACCCGTCACTCGCTGCCAAAGAAGGTCTCGAGTTCCACGACCTCGTCAAGGCCATCGCTGAAGCCGTCGATGGTCCAGTGTCCGCTGAGGTCGTCGCCGACGACCGGGACGAGATGGTGCGACAGGGCAAGGAGAACGCCGCGATCGCCGACAACGTCGTCGTCAAGGTTCCCATGACCACCGAGGGCGTCGCCGCGGGTGCCCAACTGGTGGATTTGGGCATTCCGATCAACGTGACGCTAGTGTTCTCAGCGGCCCAGGCTCTGCTGGCCGCTCGCATCGGCGCCACCTTCGTCTCTCCCTTCCTCGGGCGGGTCGACGACATCGGCAACGATGGGCTCGGCCTGCTGCGCGAGATCGTCGCCATCTACGCCGTTCAGGGGTACGAGACCGAGGTTCTGGCCGCCAGCCTGCGCCACCCGCAGCACGTCGTGGAGGCCGCCAAGATCGGGGCCGACATCGGGACCATGCCGTTCGACGTCATGAAGAAGCTGTTCAACCATCCCCTTACCGACATCGGCGACAGGCGGTTCCGGGAAGACTGGGCCGCCTACCAGCAGGCCCTCGCCGACAAGCAGAACTGACGAACCGAGGACACGAGGTCGATATGTCCAGAGCGACACTCCAAGAGATGAGCCTCGGCAAGCTGCGCGAGATGGCGGCGGGCCTGGGGGTCGACGGCCACGATTCGCTGCAGAAGGCGAAGCTCATCGACGCCATCGTCGGCGCCGACGGCTTCGACCCCGAGTCGCTGCCCAAGCCGCCGGAGGAGCCGGTGGCGGAGGTGGTGCGCCCGGACGACAAGGAGAAGGACGACAAGGACGGCGGCGGCGCCGAGGCGTCCTCGGACTCAGGGCGTCGCACCGACGGCGACCGCCGCGGCGACGACGACGGCAGCCGGCGCCGCAAGCGGCGGCGGCGTGGTGGTGGTGGCGGCGGCGGGGGCGGCGGCCAGCAGGACTACAACGAGGCCGACCTCGAGGTGCGGGAGGGCATCCTCGACATCCTCCCCGAGGGCTACGGCTTCCTCCGGGTCACCGGTTACGTGCCCGGCGAGCGCGACGTGTACGTCAGCGCCAACCAGGTCCGCAAGTTCGCCCTGCGCAAGGGCGACCAGGTCAGCGGCCCGGTGCGCCCGGCGCGGGCGCAGGAGAAGTTCCCGGCCCTCACCCGCCTGAACCTCGTCAACGGCATGACGCCCGACGAAGCGCGCCAGCGTCCCAAGTTCGGTGCGCTCACCCCGCTGTTCCCCGACCAGCGCCTCCGCCTCGAGGTGGAGGACAAGCACGGCAACGGGATGGTGGCTCGCATCATGGACCTCATCTCGCCGATCGGTAAGGGCCAGCGTGGGCTGATCGTCTCGCCGCCGAAGGCGGGCAAGACCACCGTGCTGAAGGAGATCGCCAACTCCATCACGACCAACAACCCCGAGTGCTACCTGATGGTGGTCCTGGTCGACGAGCGGCCGGAGGAGGTCACCGACATGCAGCGGTCGGTGAAGGGCGAGGTCATCTACTCGACCTTCGACCGCCCCGCCGAGGAGCACACGCAGGTGTCCGAGCTGGCGATCGAGCGGGCCAAGCGGCTCGTGGAAATGGGCACCGACGTGGTGATCCTGCTCGACTCGATCACCCGGCTCGCCCGGGCCCACAACCTGGCGACCCCGGCGTCCGGGCGCATCCTCTCCGGCGGTGTCGACTCCACTGCGCTCTACCCGCCGAAGCGGTTCTTCGGAGCCGCCCGCAACATCGAAGAGGGCGGCAGCCTCACCATCATGGGCACTGCGCTCGTCGATACCGGCTCCCGCATGGACGAGGTGATCTTCGAGGAGTTCAAGGGCACCGGCAACATGGAGCTCCACCTCGACCGCAAGCTGGCTGACAAGCGGGTATACCCGGCCATCGACATCGAGGCGTCGGGAACGCGCAAGGAAGAGCTGTTGTTCAACCGTCAGGAGCTGGCGCAGGTCTGGAAGCTGCGCCGGGTCCTGCTGGCGCTCGACTCCGGAGCGGCACTGGAGCTGCTGATCGATCGCCTGAAGAGCACCAAGTCGAACGCCGAGTTCCTGGCCGAAGTGGCCAAGACCGGCAACGGATGATGCGAGGAGAATCGTGAAGGCAGGGATCCACCCCGAGTACGTCGAGGCCAAGGTCACGTGCTCGTGCGGCAACACGTTCACCACCCGGTCGACGCTGGACGAGTTGCACGTCGAGCTGTGCAACGAATGCCACCCCTTCTACACCGGCAAGCAGAAGCTGGTCGACTCGGGCGGCCGCGTCGAGCGGTTCCAGCGCCGCTACGGCCGCAAGAGCTTCACCGCCGCTGAAGAGGGCGACAAGCCCGCCAAGCCGGCCCCGAAGGCTGAGGCCCCGGAGGCTAAGGCTCCCAAGGCTGAGGCCCCGGAGGCTGAGGCCCCGGAGGCTGAGGCTCCCAAGGCTGAGGCCCCGAAGGCTGAGCCCGAGCCCGTCGAGGCGGAGAGCACGCCCGAGCCCGCGGAGGCCTGATGCCGCGCGCCCCCGGCGCCACGGTTGGCGGCCAGGCAGTCATCGAAGGCGTGATGATGCGCGCCCCCACCGCCTGGTCGGTGGCGGTGCGCCGCCCCGACGGCGTCATCGAGGCCGTGGGCCACGATCTCCCCCGGCTCTCGGCGCGCTCCCGCTTCGCCAAGGTGCCGTTCATCCGCGGCATCCTCGTCCTGGTCGAGTCGCTCAGCCTGGGCTTCCGCGCCCTGTCGTGGTCGGCGCGCAAGGCGGGGGAGGACGAGGAGGATGGCGAGCTCGGCAAGGGAGCAATAGCCGGCGCCATGACGATCGCCCTGGTGTTCTTCATCGCCGTCTTCATGGTGCTGCCCTTGCTGGTGGCCAAGGGGCTGGACGGCTTCTTCGGCGACACCTCGTTCGCGTTCAACGTCATCGACGGGGTGGTGCGCATCGCGCTTTTCATCGCCTACATCTGGCTGATCGGCCGCTCCAAGGAGATCCGGCGGGTCTTCGAGTACCACGGCGCCGAGCACAAGACGATCCACGCCTACGAGGCGGGGGACCCGCTCACCATCGACGAGATCCAGAAGTACAGCCCCCGCCACCCCCGCTGCGGCACCAACTTCCTGATGATCGTGATCTTGTTGGCCTTGCTCGTCTTCACGCTCGTGGGACGGCCGAGCCTGTTCTGGCTGGTCACGAGCCGCATCGTCCTGATCCCGGTGATCGCCGGTCTCTCGTACGAGCTGCTGAAGGCGGCCGCCGACTGGCGGTGGCTGGCGGTGGCGGCCAAGCCGGGGATCTGGCTGCAGGGCCTCACTACTCAGGAGCCCGACGCCGATCAGGTCGAGGTGGCGGTGGCGAGCCTGCTCGCAGCGCTGGACGCCGAGGAGCGGACGGCGGTGGAGGAGCGCGGCCCGATCGTCCCCGGAGCGCTCGCCGCCGAGTTCAACTGACATGGCTCGTCCCCGTGGATAGCGCCCTCGCCGAGCGGCTCGCGGAACTGGAGGCCGCCCACGACGACGTGCTCGCCAGCCTCGCCGATCCCGACCTCCTCGCCGATCAGCAGCGCTACACAGAGGTGGCTCGTCGCCATTCCGAGCTGAAGCAGGTGGTCGACGCCTTTCACGCGTACCGCGACGCCGAGCAGGAGCGCGACGAAGCCCGGGAGATGGCCGGTGGCGAGGACGACCCGGAGATGGCGGCATACCTGCGGAACGTTGCCGAGGAGAAGGCGGCCGAGATCGAGAAGTTGGAAGCCGGGCTGCGCCGCCTGCTCATCCCCAAGGACCCCAACGACCAGAAGGACGTGATCATCGAGATCAGGGCGGCGGCGGGCGGCGACGAGGCCGCCCTCTGGGGGGCCGACCTGTTCCGCATGTACTCCCGCTACGCCGAGCGGCACGGGTGGGCGGTCGAGCCCATGGACACCTCGTGGGTGGACGGCGGCGGCATCAAGCAGGCGACGTTCGCGGTGAAGGGCCGGGGCGCCTACTCGCGACTCAAGTGGGAGGCCGGCCCCCATCGGGTGCAGCGGGTGCCCGAGACCGAATCGTCCGGGCGGGTGCACACGTCGATCGCCACCGTCGCGGTGCTCCCCGAGGTGGAGGACGTCGAGGTGGACATCCACGAGAACGACCTCCAGATCGACACGTTCCGGGCGCGGGGACCAGGCGGGCAGTCGGTCAACACCACCGACTCGGCGGTCCGCATCACGCACCTGCCGACGGGGGAGGTGGTGAGCTGCCAGGACGAGAAGTCCCAGCTCCAGAACAAGCTCAAGGCGATGCGGGTGCTGCGGGCCCGCCTCTACCAGAAGCAGCTCGAGGAGCAGCTCGGGGAGATCGCCGCCAGCCGCAAGGCCCAGGTCGGCTCGGGTGAGCGCGCCGAGAAGATCCGGACCTACAACTACCGCGAGAACCGGGTGACCGACCACCGGGTCGGCCTCACGATCAAGCGGCTCCCCGACGTCCTCGAAGGCGACCTCGACGAGTTCCACGAAGCCCTCCTCGCCGACGACGAAGCGCGCAAGTTGGCCGATCCGACCGCCGCAGGCGGCGGTCGGGGATAACCCGACGTGGCGCGCACCGAACTGGCCGGCGCGCTCGGGCTGCCCGAGCATGAAGCTCGAAGGCTATGGGGGGTCGCTGCGGACGACGGTCACTACCGGCGGCTCGTCGAGCGCCGCCTGGCGGGGGAGCCGCTGCAGTATCTCGAGGGGACCGTGCAGTTCGGGCCGCTGGAGCTGGCGATCGACGAGCGGGCGCTGGTGCCGCGGCCGGAGACCGAAGGGTTGTGGGAGATGGCGGTCGCCGCGCTCGGCGATGCCGGGCCGGGCACCGTCATCGTCGACCTGTGCACCGGCAGCGGCAACCTGGCGCTCGCCCTCAAGCACGCCTTCCCCCGGGCGCAGGTCTACGGCACGGACACGTCGGAGGGCGCGGTCGGCCTCGCCGCGGAGAACGCAGCGCGCACCGGGCTGGACGCGACCTTCCTCCACGGCGACCTGTTCGAGCCTCTGCCGCGGAAGTTGATCGGCCGGGTCGACCTGGTGGTCGCCAACCCGCCGTACGTGGCGGAAGGCGAGTACGCGGGGCTGCCCGTGGACGTCCGCCGCGAGCCCCGTGGCGCGCTGGTGGCCGGGGAGGCCGGCACCGAGGTGCTTGCCCGCATCGGCGACGAGGCTCCGTGGTGGCTGGCAGTCGGCGGGTGGCTGTTCTGCGAGATCGGTGAGACCCAGGGCGACACCGTCCCCGGCCTGTTCCCCGGCCTCGACCGCGAGGTCCGCCAGGACCGCGCCGGCCGGGACCGCTACCTGGTGGGGCGCAAAGGCGCCCCCTGCTGCGGTTAGCCCAGCGCCGAGAGCACCCACAGCACCACCATCCCGACCACCAACGTCAGCGGGACGTTGCGGGTGCGCCACGCAACCAGCCCCGCCAGGGTGGCCGCCGTGAATCGGGCGGTCACCAGGTCGACCTCGGTGCCCCGCCCGGCCACGGCGGGCGCCACCAGAGCAGCCAGCACGGCGGCGGGCACCAGCCCGAGCGCCCGGGCCAGCCCGGGCCGGATCGAGGACTCGCGCCCCAGTGCGCCAAGGAACGACAGCCGCAGCAGAAATGTCCCGGCGCCGACCGCGGCGAAGATCCCCCACACGGCCGCGGCATCGAGCGAGGTCATCGGCCCGCCGCCACGTAGCCGGCCACGATGCCGGCGGCCGCCGCCAGCAGCAGGCCGCTGTTGAAGCGCAGCCCGCCGGCGGCGACGGCGACCACCCCGCCGACGACGGCGGCGACATGGTCGTGCCGCGACCGTAGCGCCGGCACCAGCAGGGCGATGAACACGAGGGGGATCGCGAAGTCCAGTGACCAGGACTCGGGCACTGCGCCGCCGCCGAGCGCGCCGACCACCGTGCCGGCCTGCCACGTGACCCAGAGTGTCGCGCCGCCGCCCAGGTAGAAGGCCAGGCGCTCCCGCACGGGTTCGCGCGTCTCGCCGAACCGGATGATGCTCACCGCGTAGATCTGGTCGGTGAGCAGGTAGGCGGCCAGCCCCCTCGCCCGTAGCGGCGACCCGGCGACGTGCGGCGCCAGTGACGCGCTGTACATGACGAAGCGGGCGTTGATGATCAGGGCCGTCGCCACCACCACGACGATCGCGGCGTCGCTCCCGATGAGGTCGAGTGCTGCGATCTGGGCGGCGCCGGCGAAGACGATCAGCGACATGGCGACCGCTTGTATCCGGGACACGCCGGCTTCGACGCCGGCGAAGCCGGCGATCAGCGCGAACGGCACCACCCCCGGCAGGATGGGGACGACGGCCCGGATGCCGGCGAGGGTGGCGCGGCGGGTGGGGGTCGGGGCCACGGCCCCCGTAAGCTAATCCCGGCCGGTCTTCACCTCGACGCCGCTGAACTCCGCCCGCTCGTCGAAACCGATAGCGTTGGATCCATGGCCGGCGCGACCGGAGTGGACCTGGTGGTCCAGAAGCTCCACGAGTACCTCGCGATACCGTCGGTCGTGGGGTTCGAGCTCCCGTTCTTCCGATATCTGGCTCGGGACTTCGGTGGCCTGGGGCGAACCGGCGTCTCCGCTCCGGGCATCCTTCACCTCGCGGGCAGCCGGTCGGGCCAGGTGGTGCTGGCGCACGTGGACCGGCACGGCCTGGTGAGCCGGGGCGGGGGCCGTTTCGGCTACGCCGCCCACGTCGTGAAGGCCGCCGAGTACGGCGAGGAGGTGCGGGCATCTCGCGGCTTCGTCGCGACCGCGTGCTCCCGGCTCGCCGACGAGCCGGTGGTCGCCTACGACCCCGGCACCGGCGACGTGCTGGGCCGCGGGACCACGGCCCACCGCTGCGATACCGACGCGAGCGTCGAGATCCACGCCGCCGGCCTCGAGTACGTCGCGCCTGACACCCCGGCCGGCTTCGAGCTGGGATGTGTCGAGCATGGGGAGCGGGTGATCGGGCAGCTCGACAACGTGCTGTCGGCGGCGGTCGCCTACGCCCTGGCCGCGGCCGGCTACGAGGGTGACGTGGTGTTCACCGCTCGCGAGGAAGCGGGGTGGAGCGCCCGGCACTTCCTCGACTATGCCGCATCCAGCCTGACGCCGACCCACGAGCTGCTGGTCTTCGACACCAGCCCGTTCCCCGACTCGCAGCCGGTCGACGACGGGGTGGTGGTGCTGCGGACCCGTGATGCGGGCGGCGAGTTTGCCGCCGACCTCGTGGAGCGCCTCATGGCGGAGGCCGCCGCGGCGGGCATCCGCTACCTGGTCAAGGACCGGGAGATCGAGGCCCGCAACCGGGAGCTGGCAGCGGCCGGGGGCCGGCCGGCGGGCTTGGGCCGCACGGAGCTGGGCCGGATCGTGGAGCTGTCAGGCGGCACTTGGAACGGCGCCACCGTGCAGGTGCCGACCACCGACTACCACACCAACATGGAGACGACCAGCCGCCGCGCAATCGATGCCGTGCTTCGATTGATCGGCGCGGCGACGGGGTCGCGGTGATGCCTGCGCCGGTAGCCTGCGGTCCGATATGGCTGCCCGCGACGAGATCGAGGCTGCGGTCGGGGCGCTGCGGCGCGGCGCAGTCGTGGGCATCCCGACCGACACCGTGTACGGCATCGCCGCCGATCCCCATCGGGAGGCTGCCGTCGCAGCCCTCTACGAGATCAAGGGCAGGTCCGGCCGGCGCCCGATCCCGATCCTGACCGCCACGGTCGCCCAGGCGGGGATGGTCGCCGAGCTGACCGCCGCCGCCGAGAGCTACGCGCTGGAGCACTGGCCCGGTGCCCTCACGCTGGTGCTGGCCCGACGCACCGTGATGCCGGCGTGGGTTGGCGACCCCGCCCGGAAGACGGTTGCCGTCCGCGTCCCCGACCACCCCGTGGCGCTGGCGCTGCTGGAGGCGGCCGGCCCGCTGGCCGTGACCAGCGCCAACCGGTCCGGGGAGCCGCCGGCGGCCAACCACGATCAGGCGGCTGCCGCGCTCGGGGATGCGGTTGCGCGCTACCTGCCCGGGTCGTGCCCCGGCGGCGAGGCGTCGACGGTCGTCGACTTCACGGTCGACCCGCCTGCGGTGCTCCGGGAGGGGCCTGTCGCTCCTCCTTGAGGAGCTGCGCCAGGTAGGCGCCGTAGCTGGAAGACCGGAACCTCTCGGCGGCCTCTTCCACCGCAGCCGCGTCGATGAATCCCTGGCGGTAGGCGACTTCCTCGAGGCAGGCCACCACCACACCCTGCCGCTCCTCCAGCGCCTGGATGTACGCACTCGCTTGCAGCAGCGACTCGTGGGTGCCCATGTCGAGCCACGCCACCCCCCGTCCGAGCAGCTCGACGTTGAGATCACCCCACGCCAGGTAGGCCGCGTTCACGTCGGTGATCTCCAGCTCGCCCCGCCCGGACGGCTGCAGGCCGGCAGCGACATCGACGACGCGGTTGTCGTAGAAGTACAGGCCGGTCACCGCCAGCGACGAGCGCGGCGACTCCGGCTTCTCGGCGATGCTGACCGCCCGCCCATCGCCGTCGAGCTCGACCACGCCGTACCGGCTGGGGTCGCGGACCCGGTAGCCGAATACGGTCGCGCCCGTCGCTCGCTCCACGGCGCGCTCGAGCGCCGGCGCCAGCCCGTCGCCGTGGAACACGTTGTCGCCCAGTGCCAGCGCCACGGGGTCGCTGCCGACGAAGTCCCGCCCGATGACGAACGCCTGTGCCAGCCCCTCCGGGGCAGGCTGGACCTCGTACGACAGGTCGATGCCCAGGTGGCTCCCGTCGCCCAGCAGTCGCTCGAACAGGTGCCGGTCCTCGGGCGTGGTGATGACGAGGATCTCCCGGATGCCCGCCTGCATCAGGGTGGCCAGCGGGTAGTAGACCATCGGCTTGTCGTAGACGGGCACGAGCTGCTTGCTCATGACGAGCGTCACCGGGTGCAGCCGGGTGCCGGCGCCGCCGGCGAGAACGATGCCTTTCCACGAGCTCATGGGGAGCGAGCATAGGAGCGGTAGGGTGGGCCGGCCCCTATGAGCTCGACTCTCGATCACCTGGTCTATGGCGTGCGCGACCTGGAAGCATCGGTGGGCGAGTGGGAGCAGGCCACCGGCGTGCGGCCCGCCCTGGGGGGCCGCCACCCCGAGTTCGGCACCCGCAACGCACTCGTGTCGCTGGGGGACACCTATCTCGAGCTGCTTGCCCCCGACCCGGAGGGGGGCGAGGTGGCCGGCCTCGGCGCGCTGATAGCCGACCTCGCCGGGCCCCGACTGGTGACCTTCGCTGCTCGCACCGGCGACGCCGCGGAGGTGACCTCGGCCGCCGCGGAGATGGGACTGGGTGTGCAGGTCATGGCCGGCTCGCGCCGCACCCAGGAGGGGGAGCTGCTGAAGTGGCGCAACGTGATGGTGAGCGGGCACGGCTTCGGCAGGCTGGTCCCGTTCTTCATCCAGTGGGCGCCCGGGACCCCGCATCCGGCCACGACGAGCCCTGCCGGGGGCGAGCTGGTGGCGCTGTGGGTCACCCACCCGGAGGCCGGTGACCTGGCCTCGCTGTACGGCGACCTGGGGCTCGTCGGAGTCCGCGTGGAGCCAGGCCCGGCGGGCCTGCATGCCCGGCTGGCCACCCACCGCGGCGAGCTGACGCTCTGACGGCAGGTTGGCCAAACGGAAGGGGCGGCCTGCGCAGCTACGCTGGCGCCTCGCCTCCCCACGCAGGAGATCCGATGCTCGACAACCGCCCCCTCGCCGCCGTCGACCCCGAGCTGGCGGGCATCATCGCCGCCGACGCCGAGCGGCAGCGGACCTCGATCCAGCTCATCGCCAGCGAGAACTTCGCCCCGCTGTCCGTGCTGCAGGCATCCGGCTCGGTGCTCACCAACAAGTACGCCGAGGGCTACCCGGGCCGCCGCTACTACGAGGGCTGCCGGCAGGTCGACGAGGTCGAGAACCTCGCCATCGATCGCGCCAAGGAACTGTTCGGCGCCGAGTACGCCAACGTGCAGGCCCACAGCGGCTCGCAGGCCAACCTGGCTGCCTACTTCGCGTTGCTGGAGGCGGGCGACACCATCCTCGGCATGCGCCTCGACCAGGGCGGCCACCTGACCCATGGCGCCGGCGTCAACTTCTCGGGCAAGCTGTTCGACTTCGTCCACTACGGGCTCGACCCGGCCACGGAGCTGGTCGACATGGACGACGTTCGCAAGCTGGCGCTGGAGCACCGGCCGAAGATGATCGTCGCCGGCTACTCCTCCTACTCACGGCTGCTCGACTGGGCGGCGTTCCGGGAGATCGCCGACGAAGTCGGGGCGCTGCTGCTGGTCGACGCCGCCCACATCATCGGTCTCATCGCCGGCGGGGCCCACCCCAACCCGGTGCCCCACGCCCACGTCGTGACCGCCACCACCCACAAGGCGCTGCGGGGCGGGCGGGGCGGATTGATCCTGGCCGACGAGGAGTTCGGCAAGAAGATCAACAGCGCGGTGTTCCCCTTCGGCCAGGGCGGCGCGCTGTTCAACCAGATCGCGGCGAAGGCGGTCGCGTTCAAGGTTTGCGGCACCCCGGAGTACCGGGACTACGCCCACCAGGTGGTGCGAAACGCCGCGACGCTTGCCGAGACGATGGCGTCCGAGGGGGTGCGGATCGTCAGCGGCGGCACCGACAACCACCTGTTCCTCGTCGACACCCGCTCGGTGGACGAGGACCTCACCGGCAAGGCGGCGGCAACCCTGCTCGACGAGCTGGGGATCACGCTCAACCGTAACGCCATTCCCAACGACCCCCGCTCGCCGTTCGTCACCAGCGGGCTGCGCATCGGCACGCCCGCCGTGACGTCGGTCGGCATGAAGCAGGAGCAGATGGTGACGATCGGCCGGCTGATCGCAGCCGCGTTGAAGCAGCGCGACGACGAGGTCGTCCGCAAGGAGGTGCGCAGCACGGTGGCCGAGCTGACCGCCGAGTTCCCGCCCTACCCGCCCGACTTCCCCGGTCACGCGTGACCGGCGGCCGCCGTGGCCGACTTGCACCCTCCGGGGTCGACCTGGTACCTTGTGAAAGAATTCACAAGCGCCAAGCGAGGGGTCGATGACGGCGCACGACGAAGGACGGGGCGGAGAGACTCACCGCCAGCTCTACGCGCTGGCTCGGGAGGGCTACCTGGCGGGGGGCGGCTTCTTCTCGTCGATCATGTCGGGCTTCCTCATCGGGTTCGTGCTCGACTGGTGGCTCGGCACCCGGCCGTGGTTCATCGTGGCCGGCATCGTGCTGGGCTCGATCTCCGGCTTCCTGATGATGCACTCGTGGGCGGTGCAGGAGGAGCAGCGCCGTGAGCGGTGAGCCCATCCTCAACCCGGCGACGCCTGCCCGGCCGGTCGACGTGGAGGCGATCATCGCTCGCAACACCGTGCGGCGGGCGGTGTTCGTGGGACCGCCGCTGGTCGCGCTGTTCGGCGCGTTCCGCGGGCTCGACGGCGCCGTGGGGTCGCTGATCGGCCTGGCGATCGTGGTCGCCAACTTCCTGCTGGCGGGCCTCATCCTGTCGGCTGCGGCACGGGTGTCTCTCGGTCTCTATCATGCGGCGGCCTTGTTCGGGTTCCTGCTGCGGCTGGTGATGGTCAGCATCACCATGCTGGCGGTGGCCGGGCTGGCCGACGTGGACCGCGTGGCGATGGGAGTCACCGCGGTGGCGGCCTACCTGGTGCTGCTGTCGTGGGAGGCCTGGGCGGTGGCGCGAGGAGCGGAAAGGGAGCTCGAGTGGATCAGCTAGTCGTCGCGATCGACACGGTGAAGTGCGCCGAAGAGGACATCATCTGCACGCCGGAGTTCGTGAACGAGCTGTTCGAGACCCACGCCGAGACGATCCTCGGCATCGAAGTCAACCGGGCGATGATCCTGATGATCCTCGCCGCCGTCATCGTCGTAGCCCTGCTGTGGGCCGCCTTCCGCAAGACCCGCGTGGTGCCCACCAAGTTCTCGGCTGCGATCGAGAGCATCGTCACCTACATCCGCGACGAGGTGGCAATCGGCATCATCGGCCCCGAGGGCGTGAAGTACGCCCCGTACCTGATCTCGCTGTTCCTGTTCATCCTCGTCGGGAACCTGTTCGAGATCACGCCGCTGATCAACTTCCCGATCACGTCCCGTATGGCGATCCCGGCGTTCCTGGCGCTGGTGACGTGGGTGATCTTCATCGTCGCCGGCATCGCCAAGCAGGGGCTCGGCTACTTCGGCCACATGGTCTGGCCGCCGGGGGTCCCCACTGCGCTGAAGCCGCTGGTGGGCCTCATCGAGCTGGTGTCGATCATCTTCGTGCGCCCGTTCAGCCTCGCGGTGCGGCTCTTCGCCAACCTGGTGGCCGGCCACGTGATGCTGAGCCTGCTGCTGGTCTCGGCCTACGCGTTCATCACCGCCCTCAGCGCCAAGGCCGCGGTCGGCGTCGCCTGGGGCGTGATGGGGCTGGCGATCTTCCTGTTCGAGGTCATCGTCTCGGTGCTGCAGGCGTACATCTTCACGCTCCTCAGCGCCGTGTACATCCAAACGTCGATCCACCCGGAGCACTGATGCCAACGAATTTGCAGAGCCAACACGAGAAAGGGAGACCCGGATGGGAGAGGTAATCGCCGCCGCACAGATCCTGGCGCAAGAAGGCGCCGGGCTGTCCGGCGATATCAGCGGGAGCATCGCCCTGGTTGGGTACGGGCTCGCCGCCATCGGTCCCGGCGTTGGCATCGGCATCGTTGCCGGCAACGCCGTGCAAGCGATGGCCCGCCAGCCCGAAGCCGCCGGCATGGTGCGCACGACGATGTTCCTCGGCATCGCCTTCACCGAGGCGCTGGCGCTGATCGGGTTCGTGCTCTTCTTCCTGGCGTAGAGGGGATAGCGAATGCTGTTCGCACAGATCGTCATGGCCGCCGAAGAAGGCGAGGAGCCGGAGGGCATCGACCTCCTGATCCCCGAGATCCCGGAGCTGGTCGCCGGCATCGTGGCGTTCGCCATCGTGTTCTTCTTCGTGTGGCGCTACGCGCTGCCGGCGCTCAACCGCACGCTGGAGGCCCGTCAGGCCGCCATCGCCGGCCAGATCGCCGAGGCGGAGCAGTCCAAGTCGGAGGCGCAGAGCCTGCTGGACGACTACCGCCAGCAGCTCGCCGACGCCCGCTCCGAGGCCAACCGCATCATCGAGGAGGCCCGTTCCCAAGGGGAGCAGGTCAAGGCCGACATCGTCGCCAAGGCGGAGGCGGAGGCCGACGAGCTGCGGCGCCGGGCCCGCGAGGAGGCCGCCGCCGAGCGCTCCCGCGCCGAGGCGGAGCTGCGGCGGGAGGTCGCCACGCTGTCGCTGGACGTCGCCGAGAAGGTCGTCGCCGGCGGGATCGACCGGAGCGCCCAGCAGGCGCTGGTCGACCGCTACATCGACGAGCTGTCCGGGTTGAGGAACTGATGGCGGTGCTCGCCGAGCACGAGGAGGCGGGTGCCTGATGGACCGGGTCGACGGGTACGCCGCCGGGCTCCTGGCCATTGCCGAAGGCGAGGGCCGGGTGGGCCAGGTCAGCGACGAGCTGTTCCGCGTCTCCCGCAGCTTCGAGCAGTCGGCCGAGCTCCGCGACACGCTCACCGACCCGGCCGTGCCGGCTGAGCGCAAGCGGGGCATCGTTGCCGACCTGCTCGGGGCGCGCGCCTCGGAGCTGACCACCGGGTTCGTGGAGTTCGTCGTCGCGATGGGACGGTCCCGCGACTTGCCGGCCATCGCGTCGCGGCTCGCCGAGCAGGCCGCCGCCCGTGAGCAGAAGGCGGTGGCCGAGGTTCGCAGCGCCGTGGAGCTGGACGACGCCACGATCGCCCGTCTGGAGCAGGCGCTCGGCGAGGCGACCGGCCGGCGGGTGGAGGTGAAGGCGGTGGTCGACCCGACGGTGCTCGGGGGGCTGGTGACCACCATCGGCGACACGGTGATCGACGGCACGGTGAAGTCGCGGCTCGACTCGATCCGCGCCACGCTGCAACGTGAAGGGTGATCCATGGCTGAGCTGACCATCAACACCGAGGACATCGCTGCGGCGCTGCGCCGCAACCTGGAGGGCTGGTCGCCGACGCTGGAGGCCGAGACCGTCGGGTACGTCACCGCGATCGGCGACGGCGTGGCGCGGGTCAAGGGCCTGCCCAACGCCATGGCTTCCGAGATGCTCGAGTTCCCCAACGGGCTGCTCGGCGTGGCGCTGAACCTCGACGAGGACTCCATCGGTGCGGTGCTGATGGGCGAGTACACCCACGTCGAGGAGGGCGCACCGGTCAAGCAGACGGGCCAGGTGCTGTCGGTGCCCGTCGGCGACGCGATGCTCGGCCGGGTGGTCGACGCGCTCGGCAACCCGCTCGACGCCAAGGGCCCCATCGAGACGACCGAGCGGCGGCTGCTCGAGGTGCAGGCGCCGACGGTGGTGCAGCGCCAGCCCGTGCACGAGCCGCTGCAGACCGGCCTCAAGGCCATCGACGCGATGATCCCCATCG
>JBFJZV010000005.1:0-33180 GCA_041621915.1 Acidimicrobiia bacterium
ACAGGCCCACCTCGTGATGCGCCAGCCGCGCCGCCTCGCGGTCGTGCTGGTCGAGTGGCGTGTGGCTGAAGAAGTTCTCGATCACCCACAGCAGCCTGCCCACCTCCACCTCGGCGCCGATCTCGGCGGCGGTCTCGCCGATCTGGATGCGGCCGCCCGGCAGCGCCCAGAAGTCCTCGCCGGCTGCCCGGTGGAGGAGGACCCGGTCGCCGGACGAGGCCACGCCGCCCACCCGGACCATGAACACGGTCCCGCCGTCGCGAAGCACCGCCCAGCTCACAGCCGACTCAAGCCTCCTGCAGGCGACGCGACGCGCCGTACGGGAAGATCTCGATGATCTCGCCCCCTCGCAACCGCTCCTGGATCCCCGTCCAGAACGCCGGGGTGAACAGGTCGCCATGACGGCGCTCGAACGCCTCCCGTAGCGGTCCCGGCAGTCCCAGGAACGCCCGCAGCTCCTCGGGAAACACGTCGTGCTCGCCGACCCCGAACCACGGTTCGTCCGACATCACGTCGTCGTCGAACTCCGCCTCCGGCATGTCCCGGAACCGCAGCTCGGTGATCTCGGCCAGCTCGTCGTAGTCGTAGAACACGACCCGGCCATGGCGGGTCACCCCGAAGTTCTTGAGCAGCATGTCACCGGGGAAGATGTTCGTCTTGGCGAGGTCCTTGATCGCCAACCCGTAGTCGACCACGGCCGCCTCGGCCGCTTCGGCCTCCGCCTCCCGCACGTACAGGTTGAGAGGGTCGACCCGGCGCTCGACGTACGCGTGGGCAACCACCACCTTCTCGCCCTCGACGCGAACGGCCCGGCGGCACTCGGTCGTGAGCTCGTCCAGCAGCTCGTCCGTGAACCGGGACCGGTCGAACTCGAGGTGCTCGAACTGCTGGGCGTCCACCAGCCGCCCGGCCCGGTCGTGGAGGAACACGTGGCGGTACTTGGCCTTGACGTCGGCCGGCGTCATCCGCTTCGGGGCGCCGAAGCGGTCGCGCAGCACCTTGAAGACCACGTCGAAGCCCGGCATCGTGAACACGACCATCACCAGCCCGGCTATCCCGCGGGCGTGGTCGAACCGCTCGTCGGTGGCGCCGATGTGGCCGAGCAGGTCGCGGTACAGCTCGGTCTTGCCGTGCTTGTGGTACCCGATCGAGGTGTAGAGCTCGGCGATGCGCTTGCGGGGCATCAGCGTCGCCAGGAAGCGGACGAGGTCGTACGGTCGATCCACGTCGACGTGGAAGTACGACCGGGTGAAGCTGAACAGGATGCTGGCGTCGCGGGAGTCCAACAGCACCGCGTCGACGACCAGGCCGTCTCCTGGGTTGCGCAGCGCCAGCACCATCGGCAGCGTCTCGCCGCCGGCTTCCAGGCTGCCGACGAGGTAGGCGCCCTTGCCCCGGAAGAACGGCTGCGGTACGACCTCGGCGGCGCTCACGTCGCCCAGGCCGCGGCTCCGTAGGTGCTGCTCGATCTCGAGCGCGACCAGCTTGGCGTCGCGCCGGATGTCCTGGAACCGCACCTGGAACCGGACGAAGTCGGTGAGGATCTGCTCGACCAGCGCCGCCGCCGGGCCGCGCTCGTACCGGTGGGTGAGCTGGCTGCCCGCCTTCGTGGGCGGCTTGGTGTAGTCGGTGGCGACGAACTCGATGTGCTGGTCCACCCCGACGGTGGTGAAGATGCGGCGGGTGAGCGAGTTGAAGAACGTCTCCGCGACGTCCCAGTCGTTCCGATCGGCGATCAATCCCGAGTACACCGCCTTGATCGCCACCCACACCAGCTTGTCCTCGACGCGGTCCCCCAGCAGCTCCTGCACCTCGGCGGTGAGGTGGTCGACCACGTCCCTATACAGGTCGAGCCGCTCCACTGAATCTCGCTGCATGCCATGCCAGTCGCGCTGCTCGAACCGGGTGGGGGCGCGGTGCGTGATCTGGGCGAACCGGTCGCAGTAGCGGTCGAAGGCCCGCAACGCGGCGTTGGCGCCCAGGTTCGCGAGGCGGCTTTCGGTGAGGGTCACCCGCGCCATTCTGGCAAGATGCCGGCGTGGCTCGGCTGACGCTCGACCTGCTTGACGGCGAACTGGCGGTGTGCCGGCTCCCCGGCGAAGCCCCGCCGCCCGAATGGGCGGTGGGGGCGCTGGTGTCGATCACCCGCGCCGCCGATGAGCTCTCGGTGGTGTGTGACGCGACGGCCGTGCCGCCGGGTGTCACCAAGGAGAGCGGGTGGCGGGGGCTGGCGGTGCGGGGGCCGCTCGACTTCGCGCTGATCGGCGTGCTGGCGTCGCTGGCCGAACCGCTGGCAGCAGCGGACGTGCCGGTGTTCGTGGTTTCGACGTACGACACCGACTACGTGCTGGTGCCGGGGGAGCGGCTCGACGCCGCATTGGAAGCGTTGCGTGACGTGGGCCACTCGGTCGCACCGTAAACCCACAGGCGGCGAGGGGCCCGGCGCTCGGGTCACGGCATCGGGGTGCTGCCCTCGCGATGCAGCTCCACCCAGCGTGGCGAGAAGTGGTCCACGCCCGGCGGCACCTCCGCTCGCTTGTCGAACCACCAGCATCGCTCGCCTTCGCACGGCTGATCCTCGCACGACTCCAAAGGGCACTCGCCGGCGGCATGCTCGATATGGCAGCACAGGTACGGGCAGATGTGATGCCGGAGCGTCGTGTCGGTCATCGCCGGCTTCTGGGCTGCTTGCGACCGAGCTGGCCGGCCGGTGGGATCCGCTGGCCCCACGGAGAACGCCCGACCCCGGGGATCCCCCAGCGCTGCTCCGACACGTGGGCCGAGCGACGAAGGGCGGCCGCACCGTGCTGCTGCGGGCGGTCGGTCGCCAGCCACGACGCCAGGGCGAAACCTGCCAGCGCCGCCAGCACGAGCGCCAGCCCGAGCAGCTTGCCGGCGGCCGAAGCAAAGCTCACCAACACGGCGCCCCCGACCAACGTCACCGCGCTCCCGGCCGCAAGCGCCACCACCGCCACGGCTACGGCCGATAAGCTGATCCTCGACATCTCGCCTCCCTTCGCACCTTCCATCGTCCCTCGCCGGGCCGGAACGCCCAGAGGCGAAGGTCCCAGCACGCTCCCGCCGTGGCTCGACGAGCCTTGACCGTCGCCGCCGTGCTCCTCGGCCTCTTCGGAGCGGTCGCCGGCGCCGGCTGGCTGTTCCAACGCAGCCTCATCTACTTCCCGGACCCCCGCGTGCCGCCGGTCGACGAGGCGCTGCCTGGGGCGGCAGAGGTGACCTTCGCCACCGACGACGGCAGGACGCTGGCCGGCTGGTGGCTGCCGGCCACCGACGAGGAGCTCGCAACCGCGGTCGTGTTCAACGGAAACGCCGGCAACCGGGCGGGCCGGGCTCTGCTGGCTCGGCGGCTCGCCGAGCGGGGCATGTCGGTCCTGCTGTTCGACTACCGCGGCTACGGGGGCAACCCGGGCCGGCCGAGCGAGGCCGGCCTGGTGCGCGACGGAACCGCGGCCGCCGCGTTCGCAATGAGCCGCAGCGACGCACCGGTCGTCTACGTCGGCGAGTCGCTCGGGTCGGCGGTAGCCGTCGCGGTCGCTCTACAGCGCCCGCCGGCTGCGCTGGTGTTGCGGTCGCCGTTCACTTCGCTGGCCGACGTCGGCCGGGAGCACTACCCGTTCCTCCCGGTGGGGTGGCTGCTGAAGGACCGCTACCCGGCGGAGGAGCAGATCAGTCGCGTCGCCGCGCCGGTGCTCGTGGTCGCCAGCACCGCCGACGAGGTCGTGCCGTACCGGCTGAGTGAGAATGTGTTCGCCGCGGCGGCCGGTGACAAGCGCCTGGTCACCTACGAGGGCCTCGGGCACAACGACGCCGAGCTGAGCTACGGGGCGGCACTCGCCGAGGAGATCGCCCTGTTCGTGGATGGGGCGGTGGGGCCTCCGCCCTAACCTCCCGACGGTGCCTCCTGAGACGTTCGACGAGTTCAAGGACTCGTTCTCGTACGGGTCGCGCACCGACCTGGCGTTCAAGTTCCTGAAGAGGCTCCCTGCCGACGAGGCGGCCCGCTTCTTCGCCGGGCTGCTGGATGCGCTCGGTGCGACCCTGGACGACGGCCACGCACAGCGGCTGGTCGACCTGGCCTACGAGTGGCAGGCGCGCGGTTACGCGCCGGCGGCCGGGGCGCCCCGGCCGTGGACGTACGATGACGGGCCGTTCACGCGGATGGTGATGCCGTTGGTGGACGCCCGGGTGGCGCTGCTCACGTCGTCGGGCCACTTCGCCGCCGGCGACGACCCCCGGCCGTTCGGTGTGGAGGCGATGACCCAGTCGGAAGCGATCGATCGCATCGCCGAGTTCCTGCGGGAGCCGCCGGTCCTTTCCGAGATCCCGGCCGCCACACCGGCGGGGGAGCTTCGGGTCCGCCACGGCGGCTACGACATCCGGGGCGCGCAGGCCGACGCCGACGTGGCCTTCCCGCTGGCGCGGCTCCGGGAGCTGGCGGGCGACGGCGTCATCGGCGGCGTGGCCGACCCGGCGTTCTCCTTCGTGGGTGCAACCAGTCAGAAGCGCCTGCTGACGGGGGTAGACGCCTGGGTGGACCGCATGCGGGAGACTGGCGCCGACGCCGTGCTGCTGGTGCCCGTCTGACCGGTCTGCCACGTGTCGGTCGGGCACGTCGCGAGGGCCCTGGAGGGAGCCGGCATCCCGACGACGTCCGTCTACGTGAGGGCCTTCCGCCACGTGATCGACGAGATGGTGCTGCCGCGCGCCGTCGTCACCCGCCACCCGATGGGCCGGCCCGTCGGACCGCCCGGTGACGTGGATCGCCAGCGGGCCGTGGTGCGGGCCGCGCTGGCGCTGCTGGGCTCGGCGGCCGAGCGCACCGTGGTGGAACTGCCCGAGCCGTACGCGCCCGGCCGCTGACCTACCGCGCAGTGCAGCCAATCAGGGCAGCTCGATCGACTGGGCGTGGTTGAACACGTCGCCCGGGTCCCACTTCTCTTGACCTTCTGCCGGCGCGGGTAGAGGTCTTTGTAGTAGTAGAGGTACTGCCAGTCCTCGAGGTCGACGTCCGGGTAGTTGACGGGGTGTACACATCCCACAGCGTGCACCACCCGCCCTCGACGCAGTCGCGGCCGGTCACCTTCGTCCCGGTACACCCGGTTGAGCGGGGTGAGGTCGATGATGACGCCGCCGTCGTTGCCGGAGACGAAGTTCTCGTAGCAGTGCCGGCCACCGCGGACGTGATGCGCCGGCCGCGCTCCACGCAGTCCTGCACCGTCTCGCGGACCTGCTCGGCGTCGCCGCACACCTGCACGAGCTCCGGCTGGCGCACCCACCGCTGGTTGAAGCCCCGTACGAGCGTGGCGTAACGCGGGCCATCCGGCGGCACGGTCGCGCCCGGGAGCGGGTCGCAGTCGGTCATGTTCCCCCTCGTTGGTAGCTGCCGCCGAGCGTAGGGGACGCTATTCCGCCTTGACGGCGTGGCCGCCGAACTGGTTGCGCATCGCCGACAGCAGGCGGTCGGCGTACTCGACCTCGTCGCGACTGCCGATGCGGCGCAGCAACGACAGGCCGATGATCGGCGTGGGTACGTTCATGTCGATCGCCTCGATCACCGTCCACCGGCCTTCGCCGGAGTCCGGCACGTAGGGGGCGATGCCGTCCATGCCCGGGTTGTCGGCGAGGGCCCGGCCGGTCAGCTCCAGCAGCCACGACCGCACTACGCTGCCGTGCTGCCAGATCTCGGCCACCTGGTGCAGGTCGAGCCCGAAGTCCTCCTTGGCGTGCATCAGCGCGAAGCCCTCGGCGTAGGCCTGCATCAGCCCGTACTCGATGCCGTTGTGGATCATCTTCACGTAGTGGCCGGACCCGCTGGGGCCGACGTGTCCCCATCCCCGGTCCGGCGCAGGCGCCAGCGCCTCGAAGATCGGCCGCAGCCGCCCCACTGGCTCGTCGTCACCGCCGACCATCATGCTGTAGCCACCCTCCCGACCCCAGATCCCGCCGCTGACGCCGACGTCGACGAAGTGGTGGCCCGCCTCGTCGCACTCGGCGGCGCGGCGCAGCGTGTCCTTGAAGTAGCTGTTGCCGCCGTCGACCATGACGTCGTCGTCGCCGAGGTGCGGCCGCAGTGCCTCCATCGTCTGGTCGACCGGGTCGCCGTGCGGCACCATGATCCAGACCGCCCGAGGAGGTTCCAGCATCGTCACCATCTCCTCCAGCGAACCCGCCCTCTCGGCTCCCTGCTGCTCGGCCGCCACGATCGCGTCGGCGCTGAGGTCGTAGCCGACCACCCGGTGCCCGGCAGCGACCAGCCGGCCCGCCATGTTGGCGCCCATCTTCCCGAGCCCGACGATGCCGAGTTCCATGCAGTGCTCCCGTGGTCAGAGGTCGACGCCGTGCGCCCGCAGCGTGCTGCGGAGCTGCTCGGCGGTGACGAAGTGGACGGCGGTGATCCCGGCGCGTATCGCGCACTCCAGGTTGAGGGGCCGGTCGTCGACGAAGATCGCTTCCTCCGGCGGGGTCTGGGTGATGTCGAGGGCCGCAGCGAAGATCTCCGGCTCCGGCTTGCGGTGCCCCAGGTAACAGGAGCTGAGGAACACCGAGAAGTGGTCGCCCAGCCCGAACGCGTCGATGCGGTGGCGGTTCAACGGTCGCGACTCGTTGTTGAGCGTGGCCAACAGGTACTTCCCGGTGGCGCTCAGCTCGGCCAGCAGATCCATCGACTCGGGCAGCGGCCGGCTCTGGGCGCACATCAGGCTCCAGAAGTGGTCCCGGTCGAAGCTCCTCTCCCGGTAGAAGACCGTCCGCTGCAGATAGTCGTCGAGGCCGAGCCGGCCCACCTCGAAGTCGGTGGCGACGAGCTGGTGGCGGTCCTCGAACTCCTCCCAGTCGAGCCCGCAGCCGTCGGTGACCGCCCGGCGGGCGGCGGTGTCCCACCCGTTGGTCAGCAGGACCCCGCCGACGTCGAAGAAGATGGTGGCCGGCTCAGGCAATGGCTGCCTCGAGGGCTTCGAGGCCCGCGGCCGCATCCGGGCCGAGCTGCACCCGCAGCACCCGGCGGCCTTCGTCCCGCAGCGCCTGGTAGTCGCCCAGCGCCTGGCCCGCGATCAGCCCGGCGAACGTGTAGTCCTCATCGGGCACCGGCACCTCGGGGGCGGGCTCGTCGAGGAGCTGGAGGAACAGGCCGTTGTTGGGGCCGCCCTTGTGGAGCTGGCCGGTCGAGTGCAAGAAACGGGGGCCGTAGCCGACGGTGGTGGCGGCCCGCAGGCGGTCACGCAGCGCCAGCCGGATGCGCTGCAGCGCCTCGCCGGCATCGGGCGCATAGTCGAGGTAGGCCTGGATCGACAGGTAGTCGCCTGGCCGGTGCGAGCCGAGCCAGTCGTCGGCGGCGTGGTCGAGCGCCCCGCTGTCCCCTGCGGCGACCTCCTCCACCCCGCCGGCGTCGAGGTTCCCGGCCATGGCGTCGCGGGCCAGCACCTTGGCGCGCTGCACGTCGGGCTGGTCGAACGGGTGGATCCCGAGCACCGCTCCGGCCGCCGCCACCGCCACCTCGTCCTCGTACATGATCGCCGCCAGGCCGAGCCGGTCGCCGACGACCCGTCGCACCACCGGGTGGCCGCGTGCTTCGAGGGTGGCGAGACGTTCGAGCTGGCCCTGGTCCTCGTCGCCAGCGACGCCGGCGTAGAGGAACACCCGGTCGTCGCGGTAGGCGTCGGGGGGGCCCAGGGGCTCCCCGGCCACCGGCACGATCCCTTTGCCTTCCTTGCCGGTGCTCTCGGCGACGAGTTGCTCGGCCCAGTCGGGGTACGCGCCGAGCGCCGGCGAGGTGACGAACGTGGCCTTGTCCCGCCCGGCGAGCGCTGCCTCGCCCAGCAGCGCCCCCAGCCGCAGCGCGGGCTGGAGGGCGGCGGCGGCCGTGGCGGCGGCGTCGAGCAGGCCGGCAACGTCGACGCCGATGAGCGCAGCGGGGACGAGCCCGAAGTGGGTGAGCGCCGAATAGCGGCCCCCGACGTCGGGGTTGGCGGTGAACACCTTGCGGAATCCTCGCTCGCGGCCGAGCTCCTGGAGGTGGGAGCCGGGGTCGGTGACCGCGGCGAAGTGCGGACCGGGATCGCTCCCTCCCGAGGCGATGCGGTGCCAGAAGTACTTGAACATCGACAGCGGCTCCACCGTGGTGCCGGACTTGGAGGACACGAGGAAGAGCGTGGTGGCGGGGTCGACGGCGGCGTCCACCGCCCGCACCCGGGCGGGGTGGGTGCTGTCGAGGACGATCAGCTCAGGGTGCCCGGCGGCGTTGCCGAAGGTCCGTTGCCACACCTCGGGCGCCAGGCTCGACCCGCCCATGCCCAGTAGCACGACGTGCCGGTAGCCGGCGGCCGCCACCTCACCGCCGAAGCCCGTGATGTCGGCGACCTCGGAGCGCATCGACTCGGGCAGTCCAAGCCAGTCGAGCCGGTTGGAGATCTCGTCGGGGTCCTCGGCCCACAGCGTGTGGTCGTGCTCGAAGAGCCGGGCGGCGAAATCGGCCTCGTCCCATCGATCGAGCCGGTCGGCGACGGCGCCCTCCAGGGCGCCAAGCGAGAAGTCGTGCATGAAGTCCTACCCGTCGTCGGCGGCCATTGTCGCAGGCCGCGGGACGGCTACAGGATGCGGCGAGCCTTGATCTCTGCCAGCAGCTCGTCGATGGAGGGCGTCGGGTGGTTGTGGGACAGATCCAGGAGCACCGAGATGGCGCCCCGGCCGAGTCCCATGGCGCCCTGCCACGCCGCCAGCGTCTCCAGCTCGGCGACCGCCCGGCCCGGGTCGGTCATCTTGACGAGCAGGTCGAACACCGTGCGCTTGCGGGCGGCATCGTCCTCGACGGGGATGCCCATCGGCACCTCGACGTCGGCGTATGCCACGGTGATCGGCTTGCGACGCACCCGGGTCTGCGTGATGGCACCGACTGCCGCCCAGCGGCGGATCCCCGCCCCGAGGCCGTCGGAAAGGAGGTTCAGGACGCCGGCCCGGCACGCCAGAATGCCGTGCGGCAGCACTTTGGAGCTGAGCGACCCTTCCCAGCGGACGGGTTCCCCTTCCACCGGATGTCCTAGCGCACGTATCGTCCACGCCATTCGGTGTGTGCCTCCTGCGGACGCATTCTATCGGGACGCGATAGATCGCGCAGCCCCTAACGTCACTCTCCGTGCCTGTCGACCTGATCGCCCTCGAACGAGCGGCCCGCAACCGGCTCGACCCGTCTGTGTACGACTACTTCGCCAGCGGGGCCCACGACGAGCTGACCGTCGCCGACAACGTCGCCGCCTGGCAGCGGATCAGGCTGCGGCCCCGAGTGCTGCGCGACGTGTCCAACGTGTCGCTGGCCACCATGGTGCTCGGCGCCGAGGTCTCGATGCCGGTGCTGCTCGCGCCGACCCGGCTACCAGCGGCACGCGGGGGAGCGGGCCACCGCCAAGGCCGCGGCGGCGGCCGGCACGGTGATGGTGGCGTCGACTTCTCCACCGTCGCGATGGAGGACATCGCGGACGCCGCCCCCGGCGGGCCCTGACCGACGGCATGGAGATGGCCAACCTGCGCCGGCCCGTACCGAAAGTGGAGGGCTCCGGGATGGCCGCCTTCGCAGCCGACGAGCTCGACCCGTCGCTGACGTTCGCCGACGTCGAGTGGCTGGCGGGCCTCACCGACCTGCCCGTTGCCCCCGGCGTGTAGGTCGCGGAACCGGCGGCGCCGCGGGTCGCTCACTCTCCGCCGACGACCTCTTGGACGGGACCGAAGACGAACTCGACGCGCCGGTTGACGGTGCGGCCCTCGTCGGTGTGGTTGGAGGCGAGAGGCTGGGTCTCGCCCAGGCCCACGGCTCTCAGGCGGTCGGGGGAGATGCCGGCGTTCACGAGGAAGTCGACGGCGTTCCGGGCGCGCCGCTCGCTGAGGCGCTGGTTGTAAGCGTCGGGCCCGACCGAGTCGGTGTGGCCGGTGACGAGCGTGCCGAGCGACAGGTCGCGGGACAGCAGCGCCGCCCCCACGCCCAGGAGCTGCTGGATCTCCGGCGTCAGCTCGGCGCTGTCGAACGCGAAGGACGCCCCGCCCCGCAGCGCCCCTGTCGTGACGCCGTCCTGCACGAGCAGCTCGTACTCGGGGAAGGGGCTGGCGATCTGGAACACTACGGGCATCGTGTACATCCAGAACGAGGTGTAGAGGCCTTCCTCCACCGTGGTCTCGTCCACGACGGCCTCGGGGCCGTACACGCCGAGCGCTCCATTCACGATGACCTGGCGGATCTCCTCACTGGGTAGCTCGCCGGCCAGGCGGACGACGCCGCCCGACCGGGTGGCGACGAAGCGGGGGGCCGCGAGGTTGGTGATCGCCACGTCGGTGGTCACGTCCGACAGCCCGAAGGCGCCGGCGACCGCCTGCTCGAAGAGCGCCAGGTACTCCTCGTTGGGTGACTCGCCGCTCAGCATGATGCCGTCGCCCTCCACACGGATGGTGCCCTCGGTGATCATCGGCAGCAGCCCGATGCCGACGGGGGCGCCGGCCAGCCACGGCTCGGGCGCGGCAGCGGCGTCGACGTCGAGATCGGTCTCCAGGAAGGGCGCGTAGGCGACGTTGGCGGCTGCGATCAACGCCTCGGCGGTGGCCTGGTCGGGCACGACGCCCGACAGCCGGGCGCGCCCGCCCTGCAGCGACGCCTCGACGACCGTGCGCGGCGGGTCCGGGGTGGTCATCGTGGGCGGCGTCGTCGTGGTGGTCGTGGCCGGGGCGGTCGTGGTGGTCACCGGCGTGGTCGTGGTGGTCGCGGGCTCGGTGGTCGTCGTGGGCTCGCGCTCCACGACCGTGCCCAGCACGGTGGGCTCGGTCTCCCCGGCCAGCGCCACGTCGCCGAAGTCGACCTCCCGCACGCCCCGCACGCCCTCGACGACCGCGACGACCTCGGCCTCCCGGGCGCCCGCACCGCGCACGGTGACGTCTCGCCCGTCGATCTCGACGTCGACGAAGTCGAGGCCGGCGGCGGCGAGGGCGTCGGCCGTGCGCTCGCCGAGGTCGTCCTCGACCCGGCCCAACCCCCACACCACGGCGCCGATCGCCACGACCGCCCACAGCGCCCCCAGGAAGATCGCCGCGGTTCGGAGTCGGGGTCTGGCCACCCTCGGCATTCTTGGGGGACGCGGAGTGCTCGTCAACTCGGCGCGACCGGGTGCAGCGCGCGCCCGACGGTGGCGACCCCGTCGCTGACCGTCGGTGCGCCGTACCCCGCCGCCGCCAGCATCGCGGCCGCCGGCTGGTTGTCGACCAGGTGGTGCGCCACCAAGCGGGTGACGCCGGCCTCGCGGGCGGCGTCCTCCAGCATTCCGAGCAGCACGGCTGCGAGCCCCACCCGCCGCCAGCCCGGGTCGACGACGACCGCCACCTCTGCGGCATCGGAGTCGGCGAGGCTCTCGTAGCGGGCCACCGCCACGCCCTGGCCGGCGTCGTCGCGGGCCACGAGGGCGAGCCGGGACCTGTAGTCGAGTTCGGTGAGGTGCCGGAGCTGGCTGTCGCTCAGCCGTGGGCGAGTGGTGAAGAACCGCATGTACAGCGTCTCGTCGTCGGCCGCCGCCGCCGCAGCCTGCAGATCGCCGGCGTCCGACGGCACGATCGGCCGAACGTGCACGCGCCGCCCGTCGCCGAGCGCGATTGTGCGTTCGAGGTGGGCCGGGTAGCCGGGGGGATGCATCGGCGCCATGCTAGCGCTCGTGCTTGCAAATGCAAGCAGCCGCCTACACCCGATCCTTGGCCTGGGAGATCCAGTTCTCGATCTGGCTCTCGCCGGCGCCGGCGAGGTCGGCGGCGAGCGCAGCAGCGTCGGCCGCTGCAAGGGATGCAAAGGTGGTGACCCCGAGCGCCGCGAGGCGCTCGGCGAGGGTGGGGCCGATCCCGCTGATCTCGGTGAGGTCGTCAGCTGGCGGCGTGGCGGCTGCCGAGCCCGGCGCCGGCGGCGCGGGCGCTGGGGGAGGCGGTGGCGGGTGGGGCCGGAACGGGGGCGGCTCCACCACCGGCTCGGGCGCGGGCACCAGCCGGTCCTTGATGAGCCATGCCACGGCCGCCAACGCGGCAACCAGCACGGCGATGCGGATCAGCTTCTTCATGGCTTGCAGTTCCAGTGCCCCCAGGCTCCGCCACTGTGGCCGGTGGCCAGCGAGTAGTCGACGAGCCAAGCGGCGGACGCGACGTTTGCCTCAGCATCGTAGACGTCGGCACCGGCGAACCCGGCGCCTTCGCTCGCCCAGCTCCACGTGCGTGGCATGAACTGGAAGAGGCCGGAGGCGCCCGAGTAGGGGTTGCGAGCCGACGGGTCTCCGCGGCTCTCGCACTGGATGACGACGAGCGCCTGGTCGACCAGCGCAGCCGGGAAGTAGGCCGCCACCAAGCCGCGCCACTGCTCGGCGCCAGATCCCGTAGCTCGGGGGGCGGTGGTGGTGGTGGTCGTGGTCGATTCGCTCACCTCGGTGGTGCCGGTGGCGGGCAATGTGGTCGTCGTCGCCTCACTCGTGGTGGTGGTGGCCGGCGCCGTGGTCGTCGTCGTGGTGGCCGGCGCCGCAGTCGTCGTGGTCGCGGCCGCGGCGGTGGTCGTCGTCGTCGCCTCGGTGGTTGTCGGGGCGGCGGTCGTGGTCGTGGTCGATGCCGTCGCCTCCGTCGTCGTGGTGCTCGCAGTGGTCGTGGTGGTGCTCGAGGACGAGGTCGTCGTGGCGTCGGTAGCGAGGGTGGGCGCGATCGGGTCCGGCACGGGCGCGGCGGTCGGCGGAGGGGTGATGGCCTCGGCGAGGATGAACGCGCCCACCCGCCCCGACACCGCCGGCAGCGCAGCCGGGACGGCGGCGATCTCCGGCGCCGCCTGCGCTCCGGGATCGCTCTCACCACGGGTGGAGTACGCCGCGAAGCCGGCAGTCGCCAACAGCAAGAGCACGACCCAGCCCGAGATAAACATCGATCGCAGAGAGCGCACGTATTCCGCCTTGCTTCGCTCGTGGCGTGGGGCCAGCGCGGCCCGTGGGAAGCTCGACCGGCGAGGCTATCCCCACCGCCGAGCGCATGCAAGCCGGACCTGGCAGGACGTGCCAAGCGTCGGCGAGCTACGGCGGCGTAGCATGGCCGTCCCGCCACCCCGGAGCGCCTCATGAAAGTGGACTACTACCTGCCGCCCGGCAGCGGCCTTGCCGGCGTCGCCGAGCAGGCGAGCCGCGCCGAGGCTCTCGGCTACGACGGCCTGATGAGCGCCGATACTGCCCACGACCCTTTCCTGCCGTTGCTGCTTGCGTCGGAGGCCACCGAGGGCATCGACCTGGGCACGGCGATCGCCGTGGCGTTCGCCCGGTCACCGATGACGTTGGCCCAGACCGCCTGGGATCTGGCGGCCGCAAGCAGGGGACGGCTGCTGCTCGGCCTCGGAACCCAGATTCGCGCTCACGTGACCCGCCGATTCTCGATGCCGTGGCACAGGCCGGGGCCGCAGATGCGGGAGTACATCGCCGCGCTGCGTGCGATCTGGGACACCTGGCAGAACGGCACCCCGCTGCGGTTCAAGGGCGACTACTACCAGTTCACCCTGATGACGCCGTTCTTCGACCCGGGCCCGATCAAGCATCCCGACATCCCCGTGTACATCGCCGGGGTCGGCCCGTACATGGCGCGACTCGCCGGCGAGGCGTGTCAAGGCTTTCACGTGCACCCCTTTCACACGGTGCGCTATCTCGACGAGGTGGTGCTGCCCGAGATGGAGGCGGGCGCGGCGGCGGCCGGCCGCTCGCTCGACGACGTCGAGATGGTGTCGACGGTCTTCGTCGTAAGTGGCCGCGACCAGGCCGAGGTGGACTCCGCGATCGCGTTCGCCAAGACGCAGATCGCCTTCTACGCCTCGACGCCGGCCTACGCCGGCGTGCTCGAGCTGCACGGCTGGGACTTCGGCGCCAAGCTGACCGCGATGTCGAAGCGGGGCGAGTGGGCCGAGATGGGCGCGGCTGTGCCGGACGAGGTCATCGACCTGGTCGCCATCGTGGCGCCCGTCGACGAGATCGGCGCCCGCATCCGGGAACGGTACGGCAGCCGCATCCAGCGGGTCGGCTTCTACACCCCCGCCCCGCTGCCGATCGGCGACGACGCCGGCTGGGCGCAGCTCGTGCAGGCAACCAAGGGCTGATCATGCCGCCGGGCCGGCGGTACCCTCGTTGGCATGCCGGGCCGACTCGCTGCCTTCGTAGCCGTCGTGGCGACGGCGCTGGCCGGCGCCACCGCGCCCGCGGCGGCAGCGGACCGCTGCGCAGCCATGTTCGCCGAAGCCGACTTCGCGGTGCCCCTCCTGGCGGGCCCGGTGACCGTGCACGCGACGGGGGTTGAAGCCGGGCTCGCCGCCCGGCTCGCCCAGGACGTCGCCGCCCCGGCGGGCCTGATCGCCGGGGAGCTCGGCGGTCTGGACGGTGTCGAGGTGTGCGTGTTCGCCGGCGAGCTGCCGCTCGATGCGGAAGCCCTGGGCTGGCCGGTGGGTCAGCGGCTGCGGGCGATCAGCTTCGGCCCGGAGCGCGTCCTGGTGCTGTCGGCGTGGCAGGTGGGGCTGTTCGCCGACGCTGCCGCGTTGGGGCTCGCTCACCAGGCCGAGTGGGCGATCGGCGACGGCCACTACCCCGATCCGCTGGGCGGCGCAGTTGCCCAGTGGTACGCAGCGCGCCTCGACGACCGCCTGCCGCGCGACCACTCCGCCATGCGCTACGCCAACCTGATCCGGGCCATCCCCGAGCAGATCCCGTGGACCGAAGGCCAGATCCCGGAGCGGCTGCTCTGGAACCCGGAGTTCCAGCTCTCGCCAATCGGCGATTTCATCGACCACGTCGTGCGGACGGAGGGCCTCGGTGCGCTGCGCGACCCCGATGCCGTTGTGCTTGGACGGGCGCAGGAGACCTGGCAGCGCCGCCTGCTCGCCGAGGCGACCGGTTCCGAGACCGGAACGAAGGGCTGGATCGGCGGCGTGATCGTGGTCGGGCTGATCCTGACCATGGGGCTGGCGCTCGCGATCGGCGGCTACCTCCAGCACCGGCGGCAGCGGCGCGCCAAGGGACGGGTGACCGTTCCTGTGCGGGATCCGCCCGCGCCGGTGCGCACCCCGCCGGACTGAGACCGTTTGGGCTAGCCAGCGAGGGCGGTGGCCGTACTGACCCTCGGGTCCGCGGCCCCGCGGCGGCTGCCGTCGGCGGCGACCGAGATCAACGAGATCGGTCCCCATCCGCCCATCCACGACCCGGCCAGCTCGACGCCGTGGCCGCGCTCCCGGAGCCCGGCGGCAACGGCGCCGGAGACCCGATCCTCAAACTGGACCCGGCTCGGCGACCCCGCCTCGAAGCTCGCCGTAGACCAGCGGGGCCGCTGCTGAGCTGCGCCAGGGGCGTCGCCGAGCGCGAGCACAGCAGCCGCCATCTGCAGCAGGTATTGAGGCTGTTGGTGGCCGCCCCGGGTCCCGAGCACCAGCTCGAGGGCGCCGTCGCGAGCCCACAGCGTCGGGCTGAGCGTGTGGAGCGGGCGCTTTCCGGGGGCCAGCTCGTTGGCGTGGCCGGGCAAGAGGCAGAATCCTGCCCCGCGGTTGTGGAGCAGCACGCCGGATGCCCCGGCGCCGAGGCGGCTGCCGATGCCGTGGAAGTTCGACTGGATCAGCGACACCGCCATGCCCGCAGCGTCCACGACGCACAGGTATGCGGTGCCGCCGGGGACGGGTCGGGGCGCCGGCCACGATGCGACGGTACCCGGCTCCAGCCGCGCCAGCCGAGCTGCCAGCCGCTCGGGATCGACGAGCCGTTCGGGTGGCATCGTGAGGTTGCCGGGGTCGGCGACCAGCTCGTCCCGCTCCCAGGCCACCGCCCGGTACGCCTCGATCTGCGCATGGGCCCACGCCGGGTCCTCCGGGTCGGGTGACGGGTCGAGCTGCTCCAGCAGCCAGGCGGCGGCCAGGGTGAGCCAGCCCTGGCTGTTTGGTGGGATGGTCCAGCCGGTGCGGCCGAATACGGTGGCGCTGAGCGGATCGACCCAGTCGGCTTGGCGGCGTTCGAGGTCCGCATGCGTCACGTCGCCGCCGGTTGCCGCCACGATCCCTTCGCCAGCGGTGCCCGCGTAGAAGGCGTCGCGGCCGTCCGCGACGATGCCGGCGAGGGTGCCGCCGAGGTCCTGGCGTATGAGCGTGTCGCCAGGTGCCGGAGGCGCGCCCCCGGGGTACAGGCTGGCCGCCGCATCCACGCCGCCCAGATCGTGGCGGGCAGCCTCGAGGGCAGCAGCCAGCTCGGGCGAGGCCGGGAAGCCTCCGGCGGCGAGGCCGATGGCGGGGCGCAGCGCGGCAGCGAGCGGGAGCGAGCCGCAGCGAGCTGTGAGTGCCTCCCACCCGTCCACGCACCCCGGGACGGTGACGCTCGCCGCGCCCCGCAAGGGCACGGAGGTGTGACCGGCGTCGCGCAGCCGGGCTGCCGACACGCCGCTTCCGGCTCGCCCCGATGCGTTGAGAGCCAGCGGGCGGCGGTCCCCCGGCACCCAGACGAGGGCGAAGAGGTCGCCGCCGATCCCGCAGGTCTCCGGTGCCACGACCCCCTGCACCGCGTTCGCGGCGATGGCTGCGTCTGCGGCGTTGCCGCCGGCCGCCAGCAGCTCGAGAGCGGCAGCCGAGGCCAGGTGGTGCGGTGTGACGGCCACCCCGCCCATGCCGGACGCCAGGAGCGGCGGCACTACCGCTGGAGCTGGGGCACGCGGCGGTTCATCGAGTCGAGGACTGCCCGGACGGCCGCCTCCGTGACCTCATCCACCGCCAGCGACGACCCGACGGTGACGTCGTCGCTGCCGTCCGGCGCCGCCGACAACACGACGGCTACCACCACGTTGCGCATGCCCACCGCTGGAGCGCCGATCGCGTCGAGAGCCAACGGCGGCAGTCCGGCGTGCGCCTGCTCCAACGCCCGCAAGGTCGCCTCCCCGACGAGACGGAGGCGTGCCGAGCTAGCGGCCGGCCCGCTGGCGGTTCCCGTGTGTTGCTCGCCCTGCCACTCCAGCGTCACTGTCACCGTGGACCGGTTGCCCTCGGGGTTCTCGCGTATGCCGACGATCTTGGCGCGCTCGCCGCCGACCGTCGCGGGCCGGTCCTCGGGGGCGATCTGCACCACCGAGATGACGCGGCGGTCGATGCTGGCGCCGAAGCGCGCCATGGCCAGCGACTGCACGTCGCGCACCACCTGCTTCGGCGACTTCTCCGGGCCGCTCAGGACGTGGATCTCGGTCACCCGATCGCTGTCGCCGACCACCCGCACCGCGTCGACGGCAGGCAGCCGGCACAGCGTCTCTTCGAATTCCCTGAGATTCACTGGGGCGAGCCTAGCTCCGAGGTGCTACCGCGAATGGCGGGGCTTCGGCACTCTGCGCGACGACACATTTGCGAAAATCTGGTTGCAGTGCACAAGAGGAATCGGCTACGCTACGGTGCCGCTTGGACCGATCCAAACGGCAGCGGCGGGATCAGCCGAATCGTTTGACCCCGCCGAGAAGAGGCTCGGGCAGCCTGTAGGGGGGAGCCCTTCTTGACAATCGAGGCCTGCTCGCGGGGGCGCCCAGGCGCCGCCCGCAGCAGGAAGGAGACGTCCGGGGGCTCTGCGGTCCGGTGTTGTGAGCGAAGCGAATCGCCGGAAGCCGGAGAGACTCAGCGTGCCGGCATCCGAGCCCTGGAAACCCGGAGGGGAACGCCAGTGAGGACGCTCAAGCGAGTGGCACTGTCCGTTGGCAGCGTTGCTGCCCTACTGCTTGCAGGTGCTGCAAACTTCCGTATCGGCTGAAGGGTCACCCGGACCGTCTCCAGACTTCCCCCCGAAGAGAAGCGGCAGTGGACCGGAGCACGAAGCTCAAGCTGAAACTGGCGGCCATCCTGGCCGCCTCCGGCGTCCTCCTGCTCACGCTGCTCGTTTTCGCTCAGGACTTCCCCGACATCCGCCTCTGGGCGCTGTTCGCGGCCGCCCTCGTCCTTTTCGAGTGGAACTCCGTCGAAGTCAACGACCGTCTGCTGGTCAGCCCGTCGGTGATGGTCACCCTGACCGCCGCGGTGGTGTTCGGCCCCGGCAGCGCCACCCTCGGAGCGGCCACGATGGCCGCGCTCGGCCTGTTGACGCGGGCAGACCTGCGCGAGCGTCGCTGGTTCCAGCCGCTCGCCAACTTCGGGCAGTTCGTGATCTCGGCGACGGTGGCGGTGTGGGCGCTGGAGCTGTTCCTGCCGAGCCAGGTGACCGTCGACAACCTGTGGCGGCTGGCCGCAGGAACGGCGGTGGCGGCGGCTATCCACCTCGTGGTGCAGTACACGATCGTGTCGTGGGTGGTCCACACCGTGTACCAGCGGCGCGAGGTCAGGCCGTGGGCGCAGATGGCGGCGAACAAGGCGTCGCACGTGGTCATGGGATTCCTGGGCGGCCTGCTCGGCGCCACGTACCTCCTGGTGGGGGCCGCCACGCTGCCGCTGATCTTCACCGCGTACTTCGTCGGTCACCTGGCGCTGGCCGCATACGGCGAGCTGCGTGCGGCACAGGAAGCCACCCTGCGGGGCTTCGTGAAGGCGCTCGAGGCCAAGGACCTGTACACCCGGGGCCACACCGAACGCGTCGCTCACTTCGCCGAGCTCATCGGCGAGGAGCTCTGTTACAACCCGACGCAGCTCCAGCGGCTGAGGTGGGCGGCCTTGATCCACGACGTCGGGAAGCTGGCTGTCCCGCGAGAGCTGATACGCAAGAAGGCGCGCCTCACCGACGAGGAGTACGCGCACATGCAGCGGCACGTGCACGTGGTGGAGGACATCCTCGCCGAGGTCGAGTTCCTCCACCCGATGGTGCACATCGCTTCCGGGCACCACGCCCACTACGACGGCAACGGGTACACGGGCGCCACCCACAACCACGGGGACCCGCCCAGCCAGGGGATGAGCGTGCTGGCGGTGGCCGACGCCTTCGACGCGATGACCAGCACCAGGTCGTACCGCATGGCGCTGAGCCAGGAGTACGCGTTCACCGAGCTGCAGCGGCACGCCGGCTCCCAGTTCGACCCCGAGGTCGTCGCGGCGCTCATCGCCGCGTTGGCGCGCACCGGCGAGCGTTACGGCTCGACCGAGCTGGCCGACGAGAGCGAAGCCCGCCGGCTGGCCGAGAGCATGGAGGGCTACCGCATCTATGGATGATCAGCCGCTGCTCAGGCTGTCGATGCTCGTCGTGGCGGCACTCGGAGCCAGCGGCACGGCGCTCGGGCTGCACTCCATGGAACGCTGGTGGGTGATGCTGCTGCTCATCGGCACGATGGCGGCCGGGCACTTGGTTCGGGTGCCGGCACCCAACGGCGAGGACCTGTATTTCGGCGTGGCGGTGGTGGCTGCGGCGCCGCTCCTGCTCGACGAGATCTCCGCAGTCGGCGCGGTGTACGCGTTCGGCATGCTGGCGTCGATCATGGTCCTCGACATGCGTGGCGTGCCACGCAGCGAGCTGCGCGTCCATCTGCTGGCGGAGACCGGCGCGCTGGCGGCGTTCACGGTGACGTTCTTCGGGATGGACGCGGTCTTTCGCTTCGGCGGCCTCACCGGGCAGTGGGCCGCCCTCACGGCGGTGGTCACCGGGGCGCTCGCGTGGTTCCTGGTGGGCGCCCTCCTCAAAGCGCTGGTGAGCTTCGAAGCAAGTCGACACGGCCTTCGCTACGAATGGCTCGTAGCGATCGCCGATTGGCCGGTGGTGCTGAGCCTGTTCGCCACCGGAGTGCTATTCGCCTTCTCATGGCCGGTGATCCGGTGGTGGGCGTTCCCGGTGGCGCTGATGCCGTACGGGTTCAGCCATGCAGCGTTCGTGCTGAGCTCCGGCACCCGGGTGACGTACCGCCAGACGATCTGGGCGCTGGCCCGCATCCCCGAGGTGGCCGGGCTCGCGCCGGCCGGGCACTCGGCGCGGACCGCGGAGCTGGCGGTGGCGGTGGGCCAGGATCTAGGGCTCGCCCCGGCGGACGTGACCGAGCTGGAGTACGCAGCCCTCATGCACGACATCGGGCGGATCACGCTGAACGAGCCGGCGATCCTCAAGGCCGGCTACACCGACGAGGACATCGCCCACTGGGGATCGCAGATCGTGGCGGAGGCGCCGTACCTGCACCGCGTGGCCGGCTACGTCCGCAGCCAGCACCGGCCGTACCGCCATCCCGGCGAGGAACGCGACGAGAGCCTGTCGCTGGCTGCGAAGATCATCAAGGTCGCGTCCGCCTACGACCAAGCCGTCGGCGAGGCCGGCCTCGCCCCGCTGGAGGCCCTGGAGATCCTCCACCGCGGCGCCGCCTACGACTTCGACCCGAAGGTCGTCCGCTCGCTGCGGCGCGTGGCAGTGAGCCGGGGGGCCATTGGGGGCTGAGACGAGGGGCTGCGTACGCAGCCCGGCGGATCTGAACGGGGCTACCCCGGCGCCGCCGAGCCCGGCGTGCCCCTGCCGCCGTGACGGAAGTAGCGGATCGGACGGCGCATCTCCGCCTCGAGGAACTGGCCCAGACCGACGGCCAGGAACACGTCGCCGAGCGATACCACCTGGCGCAGGGCTCGGAACGGGATCACGTCGGCGAGGAACGGCAGCAGGCTGTCCTCGTCGAGAATCCGGTGCTTGGCGTCGAGGTCGAGGTCGGCCGACTCGGCGCCGGCCAGCACCGCAGCCTCCACCGACACCGGCATGCCCTGGTTGGCGGCGATCACCGAGAAGTTCATCAGGATTCCGACGGCCGCCAGCCACATACCGGGCGATCTCCGGTTGAGCGCGACGACGAGCAGCAGCGGAACGTAGGAGCCCAGCAGCAGCGTGACCGCCAGCGCGCTCACGCCATCGTCCGGGCGCGACAGCAGGTTGGCGGCCACCTGCATCGCCAGCCCGATGGGCAGCAGCCACCACGCCGCGATGCTGGCGTCGGCGAGGTTGCCCAGCCTGCCGCCGCGGGCCAGCCCGACGGCGGCCGCGAGCACGAGCACCAAGAGGATGGGGTCGACGAACGTCACCGCGCGCACGGTACCAGCGGCCCGAAAACAGGCATGAAGGGCGGCGGTTAGGCTCGCCGGTAGTGCTGCGCTACGAACCCGACCCGCCACGGGCAACCCTGGTCATCGACGATCCCGAGCGGCGCAACCCGCTGTCCACGGAGGTCATGGCCGGGCTGCGCGACGGCGTCGATCGGGCCGGCGCCGATCCCGACGTGCGCGTGCTGGTGATCACCGGCGCCGGCGACCGGGCGTTCTCCGCGGGCGGCGACCTGTCGGGCGGCTTCGTGGACTCGCCCATCGGCTTGCACGCGGCCCGCGGGGCGCTGGCCGACCTGTTCCGGGCGCTGCGCCGGTTGGGCAAGCCGACGGTGGCCCGGGTGAACGGGCATGCCCTCGGCGGCGGGTTCGGCCTGGCCGCAGCGTGCGACATCGTGATCGCCGCCGACCATGCCACCCTCGGCACGCCCGAGGTGAACGTCGGGCTGTGGCCGATGATGATCACCGCCGTGCTGCAGCGGGTGATGCCCGAGAAGGCGGCGCTTGAGCTGATGCTCACCGGTCGGCGGCTGGCGGCGGAGGAGGCGATGCGGCTCGGTGTGGTGTCCCGGGTGGTGCCCGGCGCCGAGTTGGACGCCGCCGTCGATGAGACCGTCGCCGCCCTTGCCGCGAAGAGCCCGGCCACGGTGAAGCTGGGGCGTGACGCGTTCTACGCGGTGGCCGACATGGACTTCGACGCCGCGCTCGCGCACCTCCAGACCGGTCTCACCGCGGTCGCGCTCACCGAGGACGCTGCGGAGGGCATCGCGGCGTTCCTCCAGAAGCGCCCACCGGAGTGGAAGGGGCGATGAGCGAGACACCGCAGGCGCCCACCGGCGGCGTCCGGTCGTGGGACGACCTGGTCGCCGAGCTCGAGGAGCGCCGGGCGAGGCTGGCGGCCATGGGGGGCGAGGAGCGGGTCGCCCGCCAGCACGCCCAGGGCAAGCTCACGGTGCGTGAGCGGCTCGGCATCCTATGCGACGAGGGCACGTTCACCGAGTACGGCGGGCTCGCCGACCACATGGACCCGGCGCTCGGCGAGCGTTACCTGGCCGGCGACGGGGTGGTCACCGGGGTGGGAGAGGTCGATGGGCGTCGCGTCGCGATCGCCGCGTACGACTTCACCGTCATGGGCGGCACGATGGGCGCCGTCGGCGAGCAGAAGGTCGCTCGGATGCGCGACGTGGCGATGCGCCAGCGCATCCCCATGGTGTGGCTGCTCGATTCGGCCGGGGCCCGCATCCAGCAGGCCGTGGGCTCGACGTTCGCGATGTCCGGCGCGCTGTTCCGCGAGCAGGTGGCGATGAGCGGCGTCGTGCCGCAGGTGGCGGCGATGCTCGGTCCCTGCGCCGCCGGCACGGCGTACATCCCGGCGCTGGCCGACTTCGTGCCGATGGTCCGCGGGACGTCGTCGATGGCGCTCGGCGGCCCGCATCTGGTGAAGGCCGCGGTGGGGGAGGACCTCACGGACCAGGAGATCGGCGGCGCCGACATCCACGCCAAGATCTCAGGGGTGGCGGATCTGGCGGTCGACTCCGACGAGGAGTGCCTGGCGGCGGTGCGGAGCTACCTGGCGTTCTTCCCGTCGCACAACCAGGAGCGGCCCCCGGTGGTCGCCGAGCCCGAGGACGATCCCGACCGCAAGGTCCCCGAGCTGCGCGAGATCGTCCCCACCGCGCCGCGGCGGGCCTACGACATGCGGAAGGTGATCGCGGCGGTCGCCGACGGGGGCGAGTTCTTCCCGATGAAGCCCGAGTGGGCCCGCAACCTGGTCACCGGGTTCGCCCGGTTCGACGGCTGCCCGGCGGGCATCGTCGCCAGCCAGCCGATCCACCTGGGCGGGGTGCTCGACGTCGACACCGCCGACAAGGCGGCCCGGTTCGTGTGGCTGTGCGACGCGTTCGACATCCCCCTGGTGTTCCTGGTCGACGTCCCCGGGTTCCTGGTGGGCAGCCAGGTCGAGAAGCAGGGGATCATCCGCCACGGCGCCAAGATGCTCTTCGCGGTGAGCGAGGCCACCGTGCCGAAGGTCACCGTGGTGTTGAGGAAGGCCTACGGCGCCGGGTACTTCGTGATGTGCGGGAAGGCGTACGAGACGGACTACCTGGTGGCCTGGCCGACTGCGGAGATCTCGGTGATGGGACCCGACGGGGCGGTCGAGATCCTGTTCAACAAGCAGCTCGCGGCGGCGTCCGACGACGAACGCCCGGCGATGCGCCTCCAGATAGCCGAGGAGATCCGAAGCCGCATCGACCCGTACCTCGCCGCCGGCTGGGCCGGCGTCGACGACGTCATAGCCCCCGAGGACACGAGGATCGCGATCATCCGCGGCCTGCGAGCGGCCAAAACCAAGCGGATTCCCCGCCCCTGGCGCAAGCACGGCGTGCTCCCGGTGTGACGAGGGACGGCCGCCATGGGGTTGGGGCCCCATGTTGCGGAGGAGGCCGGGTTGGGGACGCGGCCGGGCAATGGGCATCGCGTAAGCACGGCGTGCTCCCGGTGTGACGAGGGACGGCCGCCATGGGGTTGGGGCCCCATGTTGCGGAGGAGGCCGGGTTGGGGACCCGGCCGGGCAATGGGCATCGCGTAAGCACGGCGTGCTCCCGGTGTAGTTCTCCCCCCGCAGCGGGGGGAGTGGATCGGCCCGCAGCGCCGAGACGAGGTGGGTGCGGATGTTCGGGCCGCGCCGCTACTCTCCCCGCCTCATGGAAGTCCGCGCCGAGATGGTCGCCAACGTGTGGCAGGTGCGCTGCGAGGTGGGCCAGGAGGTCGCCGAGGGCGACGAGCTGGTGATCCTCGAGTCGATGAAGATGGAGATCCCGGTCCACGCCCCCAAGGCCGGCAAGGTGTCCGCCATCCACGTCGAGCCGGAGCAGGTGGTGCAGGAAGGCGACCTCATCGCCGAGGTCGAGTAGGGAGGCCACCGTGGACGGTCCCCGCATGCAGATCGTCGGGCCGGTGCTGGACTCGGACGACCCTATGGGCCTCGCCCGCTTCTACGAGCAGATGCTGGGCTGGCCCATCGTCGAACAGGAGGGGCCCCGCCCCGGCTACCCGGAGGCCGACGCCTGGGCGAAGATCCGCTCCCCGGACCGCGACATGAAGCTGGAGTTCCAGTACGAGGAGCACTACGTGCCGCCCACTTGGCCGGGCGCCGCCCGGGAGCCCGGGATGATGATCCACCTCGACATCGAGGTCGACGACCTCGAAGAGGGGGTGGCGTGGGCGGTCGCCGCCGGCGCCCGGGTCGCCGAGCATCAGCCGCAGGACGATGTCCGGGTGATGCTCGACCCGGCCGGCCACCCGTTCTGCCTGTTCGCGGGGTCGGGTTGACGATCCGACCGTTGGCGCCAGCGGACGTCGATGCCTGCGTCGCCCTCGGCGAGGCGGCGTGGCGGCCGGTGTACGAGGAGTTCCGCCGGCTGGAAGGCGACGACCTGTTCCGGCGGCTGCACCCCGATTTCGAGCACCCGCAGGCTGCGGTCGTCGAGCGGCTCGTCAGCGACGACTACCGCCACCGCTGGGTCGCCGTCGACGGTGGCGAGGTCGCCGGGTTCGCGGTGGCCTACCCCGAGATGGAGACCGAGCTCGGCCACGTGAGCATGGTGACCGTTGCCCCTCACCACCAGGGCCGGGGTGTGGGATCGGAGCTGGCCGCTCACACCACCGGAGAGCTGCGACGGGCGGGGATGGCCTACGCGCTGGGCGTGACCTACACCGTCGAGGCCCACGACGCAGCGCGGCGGGTGCTGGGCAAGGCCGGCCTGGAGTCGATGTCGATTCAGCCTGTGCAGTTCGTGCTGCCCATGAACGGTGTCCCGGCAGGCGAAGCGCCGGCGGGGGTGCGGCCGGTCGCCCAGGCCGACGTCGAGCGCTGCCGCGCGTTCGGCCTGGAGGCCTTCCGGCCGGTGTTCGCCTCGTTCGAGCGGGAGTACGGAGCGGACCTGTACCCACGGCTGCGGCCCGATGGGGAGCAGGCCCATGCCGACTACATCGAGGCGGCCTGCTCCGACCCGGACAAGGAGACGTGGGTGCTGGAGCAGGGCGGCAGCCTGGCCGGGTTCGTCGTCTTGACGACCGACGAGCAGGGCATCGGCAGGATCGAGCTGCTGGCGGTCGACCCGGCGCACCAGCGGCGCGGCGTCGGCGGGGTACTGAACCGCTTCGCCCTCGGCCGGCTAGCGGCGGCGGGCATGGCCTACGCGGTCGTCGGCACCGGCAACGACCCGGGCCACGCGGCAGCACGGGCGTCATACGAGGCGGTGGGCTTCCGCCCTAGGCCCGTCCAGTGGGACATGCTCGTCGGGATGCTCTGAGCCCGGGCGGTCCGCCGGCCCGGCACCCAGGGCTCACGCCGGAGCCCCGCCTCTGAGACCTAGCCGATCAGCCCGGCGAGCAGCGAGTCGATCTGGTCCTCGGTGACCTCGCCGAACACGCGGTCGGCCACCGTGCCGTCCCCGGCGATGAGGAACGTCGCCGGCAGCCCGAAGTGCGGGTAGGCGACGCTGACCTTGTCGGTCTCGTCGAAGCCCAGCGGGTAGTCCACGCCCAGCTCCTCGGCGAACGCCTCCGCGGCCTGGGGGTCGTCCTCCACGGCGATGCCCAGGAAGTACACGCCGGGGTAGCGGTCGGCGGCGGCGTCGATCGCAGGCATCTCGTTGCGGCACGGCACGCACCACGACGCCCAAAGGTTGAGGAACACCGGCCGGCCGTCGATCGCCAGGTGCTCCGACAGCACGAACCGCGAGCCGTCGTAGAGGTCGACGGCGATGTCGGCGGCCACCTCGCCCTCGTCGGGCACGTCGGGGGCGGTGAGCGGCGGGAGTGTGGCCAGCGTCCCGCCCGCGACCACGGTCAGGTCCGGCTGCTCCTCGTCGCCGCTCACCAGCACGGCGACGACGGTCACCACGACCACCACGACGACGGCGAGCAGCGACAGCGCCCCGAGTGGCCAACGGCGGCCGACGTGGACGGGATCGGGGTCGAGGTCGGGGGGCTCGTTCACGGCCTGGTCAAGATACCGCCGGCCCCGAAATCGGTAGCATCCCCGACGTGACCAGCAGCTTCTTCAGCCGCAACCGTGCCGAGCTGGTCGAGCGTGGCATCGACCCCGCTCGCCTGCCGCCCGGTCAGTACCACACGGACCGCTTCCCGGTGCTGCACGCCGGGGTCGTGCCCGAAGTCGACCTCGCGACGTGGGACTTCCGCGTCGGCGGGCTCGTCGCCAAGGAGACCACCTGGACGTGGGACGACTTCCGGTCGCTGCCCGCCGAGTCGCGCACGGCTGACATCCACTGCGTCACCAAGTGGTCCAAGTTCGACACCACCTGGACGGGCGTCCCCGTCACCGAGGTGCTGGAGCGGGTCGAGCCCCTCCCCGGAGCCACCCACGTGGTGGTGACCGCCGAGCACGGCTTCACGGCCAACCTGCCGCTGGAGGACTTCGCACGTCCGGAGAACCTGTTCGCCTGGGACTACGCCGGCGAGCCGCTGGAGCCCGACCACGGTTGGCCGCTGCGGCTGGTCGTCCCTCACCTCTACTTCTGGAAGAGCGTGAAGTGGGTGCGCGGCTTCGACCTGCTCGACGAGGACGTGCCCGGCTTCTGGGAGCGCAACGGCTACCACATGTACGGCGACCCCTTCAAGGAGCAGCGCTTCTGGGGCGACTGATCAGGCGGCGGCCGGCGCCACCTCGGCGGATCGGTACCGGTCGACGCTGCTCACGAGCAGGGCCGCCGCCAGCATCCCGGCGGCGGCCACGAGGCCCAGCGCCGTGAAGCCGGCGCCGGCTAGCACGATCCCGCCCGCCAGCGGCCCGAGCGCCCGGCCCACGGCCATCGCCGCCTGGGCATCGCCGGTGCGTTCCGCCGGGGTGAGGGAGCGCTCGGCGAGGCTGCGGAACACGTCGGGGATCGCCAGCCAGAAGGCGACCCCCCACAGCGCCATCGCCGCGTAGAACCAGACCGGGTGGGCGATCACGACCAGCGTGCCCGCGGCCGCCGCGGTTGCCGCCATCCAGAGGCCGCCGGTGCGGGGGCGGGCCTTCAGCCGGGTGCCCACGATCCCTGCCGCGGCGTTGAGGCTGTAGGCGAGCGACACCACGACCGCGGCCATCCCCAGCTCCCGCCGGCCGAAGGCGGCGGCGTAGACGAACAGCGAAGAGCCGGCCATCGTCAGCAGCCCGAGCGCCACCAGCAGCACCCGGTTCGAGCGGGACGCGCTGCGGGCCCGCACCGGGCCCGCGCCCTCCGGCAGCGAAGCGGGGAGGGCGAGCGCCGGAACGAACGCCGCAGCGATCAACGCGAAGATCAGCCGGTCGTCACCTATCGAAGTCGCCAGCCCGAACACTGGCGAAGCGATGACGGCGGTGAGGGGCCCGGCAGCGGCGATGTCCTGGAGGTGGGATCGGTCGGTCATCGCGTCCGTCCATGCGATCCAGGTGATGACCCCGGCAGCGACCCCGGCGACGGTCCGCTCGACGAGGAGGAGTGGGAACGCCGCAGTGACGATCCCGGCGGCGTTGGCGACGACGCCGAGGATCGCCGCGATCACCAGCAGCCTGCGGCTGGGGCTGAGCAGCCGGCCCGCCAGGAAGCTCGCGGCGGCGAAGCCGCCCACCTGCAGCGTCGACATGATGCCGGCGATCCCCAGCGACACGCCGTAGCGATTGGCGATCTCACCGAGAGCGAATGGCGTCGCGGCGAACAGCGTCGACACCGCGGCGGCGGCGGCGACGATGCCCGGCGAGGCCGTGGGGCGGAGGGCGTAGAGAGCGCGAGTCGGGGTCTGCACGAACCGGTGATTCTACGAGCCGAAAGGCGCTCGATTGGCGGTACTGGCGCCCTCAGCCTCCCGTTCCGAGGCCGCCGGGCATCGTCAGCCCGGCCGGCGTTGCGGGCTCGACGCCCATTCCGCCGGGCATGCTCAGCGGCGGCTCCAGCGACGCCAGGTGCTCCTCCAACGTCCCGTCGGACGACCCGGCGGCTATCGACGCGGTCCGGTTCGAGCGCGTCACCGAGGCGGCCCAGCTGGCGCTGGCCGACCATCCCGAAGGCGCGGGCGAACGGCCCGAGAAGCACTGGGGCTGTGGCGGGGCTCGCCGTACGGGGACCTCGGTGACGACGAGTACTTCTCGCTCGAAGCACACCGGCTCGACGAGCTGCGGTTGGCCACCGTCGAGGTGGCGCTCGAAGCCGATCTTCGGCGGGGCGCCGCCGCAGGAGCGGGCGGCCCCGGTGCAGATGGACCTTGACGGTGTTCTCGGCGCATTGCATGACCGCGGCGGCCTCGGCGACCGACATGCCGTCGAGGTAGTGGAGCGTCACGGCCTGGGCCTGGCGGCGGGGGAGCCCGCGCACCGTGTCCCAAAACTCCTTCGCCTCGGCGGGCAGCGAAGCGGGCGGCGAGCCCCCGCAGCGGGGCGAGCCGGCCGACCGCGCGCAGCTCGGCGCGGCGCCGCTGGTACAGCGACGCCGCCTTGTTGAGCACCACCCGGCGCACCCAGGCGCCCGGGCGGTCGAGCCGGGCGATCTCGTCCCAGCGCCGGTGGGCGGCCAGCATCGCCTCCTGGGCGAGATCCTCGGCGGCGAAGCGGCTCCCCGACGTCGCGTAGGCGATGTCGACCATGCGCGGGAACTCGCGTCGGTAGAACTGCTCGAACGGTTCCGCCACCCCGACGAGTCGAGGCGGCAGCGCCGGTTCGCTGCGATGGGTCCGGATCATGTCACCGGGCACTCCAACCGGGGATGCCGGCGGTTTACCCGCGCTCCAGATTCTCCAGCATGGCTTCCAGGATGGCCAGGTCCTCGACGAGCAGCTCGGGCCGGACGTCCGTGTCGTCGGGGGTGTGGTAGGCGGGGTTGTCGGGCCGCCACATGAACACCGAGGGCACGCCGCGGCGGGCGAACGCCTCGTGGTCGCTGATGTCCCCGCGCGGCACGATCTCGGCAACGACGCCGAGCTCGCCGGCCGCCTCGAGCAGCGCCTGGGCGGCCGCCGGGTCGGTGTCTTCGAACGTCACCGCCAACAACCGGTCGCCGACGCCGATCATGTCCACCGAAACCATGAGGTCGGGCAGGGCCCCTTCTTCCTCGAGCCGGGCGGCCATGTGCCGCGACCCGAAGTGGTGCTCGTCGGCCGGGAAGCCGGTGGGGATCTCCTCTCCGCCGAAGAAGACGATGTCCACGGTGAGCCCGGCGGGCGGCGCCAGCGACAGCCGGCGGGCGAGCTCCAGCAGCACCGCGACACCGCTGGCGTTGTCGTCGGCGCCGGGGGAGCCCTCCTTGGAGTCGTAGTGCCCGCCGAGCAACAGCCGTGTTCCGGCCGTGCCGGCCGACACCCGGAAGTTCCGCGTCGTGCCGCCCGTCGGCAGGGCGACCGGCTCGATCTCGATGCCTGTGTACCACCCCTGCAGGGTGCGGAGAAGGTGGTCGCCGGCGGCATCCTCGGCTGGAGTGCCGGCTACGCGGGGGCCGTTGGCCAGGAGCACGGCCACGTCGGCGAGCATCCGGTCGAGCGTCGCGGCGTTGCCGGTGTCGAGCTCCGCCGGCGGCCAGATGCGGAGGTTCCCGTCTTCCGTCCCGGCGGCGAGGGCGAGCACGCCGCCCGGCAGCTCGACGGCGGCCAGGTTGGTGGCGAGGCGCCCGCCGAGCGGAACCGTCCACACCAGGCGCGCTCCCGGCCCCTCGCGGCGGATCGCCGCCAGCGACTCCAGGTCCTCGGTGGGGGCCACCAGCTCGACCCGGCCGTCGCCGTCGGCGTCGGCAGCCAGCGCCATGTCGAGGTTTCGGGAGCCCAGGACGTGCGAGGTGACGCCGCGCGCCTCGGCGACGACGTTCAGCTCCGCGTCGTAGAACTCCGCCACACCGCCGATGTGGGGCGTGCGCACCGCCACCAGCTCCACCTCGCCGTTGGGACCGAACGGGGCCACCGCGATTTGGTGGCGCCAGCGCCGCCCCTGCCCGATCGGCGGGCCGGCGGCTTCGCCGGCGACGATGCGGGCTCCGTCGCGCGCGTCGCTCAGCGTCACCACCTCCTCGCGCCGGCCGTCGCCGTCGAGGTCGGCCCAGATCGGCGCGATCCCTTCGGCCACCAGGCCCGGTCCGAGGTTCACCACCCGCGCGAGGCCGGCGGGGTCGACGATCGTGAGGCTCGAGGCCTCGGTGGCGTCCCCGAGGACGGCGTGCGCGTACTCGTCGGTCGGCCCGGTGAGCAGTGCGATTCCGCCCGATTCGTCGGCGACGAGACGCGCATCGGGCAGCGCACCGACCTCGAGGTTCTCCGCCCCGATCTGCAAGCTGCCGTCGTCGAGGACCGCGACCCGGCGGCCGTCGACGACGATCGGGTGGGTGAGCGGGGACTCCCCGCCCTCGGCTGCCAGCACCTCCAGGTCGTCCCCGCCGGAGACCATGGCAAAGGGCGCGCCGGGTTGGGTGGTCGTGGCGAGCGGCGTCGCCGCCTCGCCGGCGACCTGTACCATCGAGCCGTTCTCCAGCGACACGATCCACATGGGCTGCCCGCCCAGCTCGACGCCGACGACCCACACCGGGACGCCGCCCAGCGCCACGTCGACGGGCTCGGCCTGAGGCACCGCTCCCGCGCCGAGGGCATACCGGTTGCCGTCGAGGCGGTGGGAAATGGTCTTCACGTCGCCGGTCGCCGTCGCCCGCGGCGGCGGCGCCAAAGGGAGGGTCGCCACCGGCAGCGTGGTCGTGCTCGCCGCCGACGGAGCCACGGTGCCGGCTTCCGCGCCGCCGGTTGGGGTCGGCGTGCTGGCGCCGCCGCCGGTGCACGCGGCGGCGAGCAGCAGGAAGGGGAGGAGGCGGTGCACCGCCGCATTGTCCCATCGTGGGGCGATACCGGGCCTCGGTATCCTGGGCACACCGCACCCGAAAGGAATGATCCCCGGTGACCCACGACCCGTTCGGAGCCCGCACGACCATCGACACCCCCATCGGCGAGCGGGAGATCTGGCGGCTCGACGCCTTGCGGAGCATCGGCGACGTCGATGCGGTCCCGTATTCGATCAAGGTGCTGTTGGAGTCGGCGCTGCGCAACCACGACGGGCTCGCCGTCACCGACCAGGACGTGCAGACGCTCGCCTCGTATGACGCCACCAAGGTCGAGGGCCAGGAGATCGCCTTCATACCGGGCCGGGTGGTGCTGCAGGACTTCACCGGCGTCCCCGCCGTCGTGGACCTGGCGGCGATGCGGTCGGCCATCGTGCGGATGACCGGCGACGAGGCATCCGCTGACAAGGTGAACCCGCTGGTGCAGTGTGACCTGGTGGTCGACCACTCGGTGCAGGTCGACGCCTTCAACACCGGGATGGCGCTGCGCATCAACAGCCAGAAGGAGTTCGAGCGCAACCGGGAGCGCTACGAGTTCCTCAAGTGGGGCCAATCGGCGTTCCACAACTTCCGGGTGGTGCCGCCCGCCACCGGCATCGTCCATCAGGTGAACCTCGAGTACCTGGCCAAGGTTGTCTGGGACGAGAATGGGGCCCTGTATCCGGACAGCCTGGTGGGCACCGACAGCCACACGACGATGATCAACGGCCTCGGCGTGGTCGGCTGGGGCGTCGGCGGCATCGAGGCCGAGGCGGCGATGGTGGGCCAGCCGATCTACATGCTGGTTCCCGAGGTCGTCGGCTTCGAGCTGACCGGCAAGCTCGCCGAGGGGGCCACCGCCACCGACCTCGTGCTGCGAGTCACCCAGATGCTGCGCGAGCACGGGGTGGTGGGCAAGTTCGTCGAGTTCTGGGGCACCGGCCTGTCCGACATGCCGGTGGCCAACCGGGCGACGATCGCCAACATGGCGCCCGAGTACGGCGCGACGATGGGGTTCTTCCCCGTCGACGACATGACGCTCAAGTACCTGCGCCTCACCGGCCGGGACGAGGCGCTCGTCGAGGCCGTGGAGCGCTACTACCGGGAACAGGGCATGTGGCGGGACGACGGCCGCAAGATCGTCTACTCGTCGAACCTGCACCTCGACATGGGCGAGGTGGAGCCGTCGCTGGCCGGGCCGAAGCGGCCGCAGGACCGGGTGTCGCTGTCGGCCATGAAGGCGCAATGGGAGACCGACCTCGTCAACACGTTCGGCAAGCAGGCCCCGCCCCGGCCCGGCACCGTGCTGGAGTGGGAGGACGAGGGCGGCCAGCCGCTGCCGGAGCTGCCCGACGACAACGGCATCCCGGTGAGCTACGACGGCGCCGACTTCACGCTCGACCACGGCGACGTCGTGATCGCCGCGATCACCAGCTGCACGAACACGTCGAACCCGGACGTGATGGTGGGAGCGGGCCTGGTGGCCCGAAATGCCCGGGAACGGGGCCTCGACCGCAAGCCGTGGGTGAAGACGTCGCTGGCGCCCGGGTCCAAGGTCGTCACCGAGTACCTGAACGCGTCGGGGCTGATGGACGACCTGGAGGCGATCGGCTTCTACCTCGTCGGGTACGGCTGCACCACGTGCATCGGGAACTCGGGCCCGCTGCCGGAGCCGATCTCCGAGGCGATCCAGAGCCACGACCTGGTGGCGGCGTCGGTGCTGTCGGGCAACCGCAACTTCGAGGGCCGGATCTCGCCCGACGTGCGGGCGAACTATCTGGCGTCGCCGCCGCTGGTGGTGGCGTACGCGCTCGCGGGCACCGTCGACGTCGACCTGACCTCCGAGCCGATCGGGACAGGCGTCGACGGCCAACCCGTGTACCTGCGCGACATCTGGCCCACCCAGGAGCAGGTCGCCGCGGTGGTGCGGGACTCGGTGAGCCGCGACCAGTTCGTCGAGCAGTACGCCAGCGTCTTCGAGGGTTCCGAGGAGTGGCAGGAGGTCGACGTCTCCGGCGACGCGCTCTACGGGTGGTCGGACCAGTCGACGTACATCCAGGAGCCGCCGTTCTTCGTGGGGCTCACGCCCGAGCCGTCGCCGATCGAGGCGATCGAGGCCGCCCGGGTGCTGGTGAAGGTGGGCGATTCGGTGACCACCGACCACATCTCGCCGGCCGGTTCGATCCCGGTCGAGTCGCCCGCCGGGGAGTATCTGGTCTCCAACGGGGTCGAGCCGGCGATGTTCAACAGCTACGGGTCGCGCCGCGGCAACGACCAGGTGATGACGCGGGGCACGTTCGCCAACATCCGGGTGCGCAACCATCTCGCCCC
>JBFJZV010000006.1:0-32011 GCA_041621915.1 Acidimicrobiia bacterium
GCCCGGACGCCGTGTCGGCCAGGGAGATCTTCGGCATCTACCTCACGCCGAACCTGCCGCTCGACGGCGACGAGATGGCGGCCCAGGGCGGCGACGGCAAGAACCTCGTGCGGCACATGATCGAGCGCGTCGTCGACAAGATGTACTCGACCGACGAGACGAACAAGTTCCTCGAGGTCACCTACGCCAACCAGGACAAGGAGATCCTGTACTTCAAGGACTTCTCCAGCGGCGCCATGATCGAGAACATCGTCCGCCGGGCGAAGAAGGAAGCGATCAAGCGCGAGATCGGCGGCGGCAGCCGCGGCATCAAGCTGAACGACCTGCTCGACGCCATCTCCCAAGAGTTCCGGGAGCACGAGGACCTGCCCAACACCACCAACCCCGACGACTGGGCGAGGATCTCGGGCAAGAAGGGCGAGCGCATCGTGTACGTCCGCACGCTCATCGACGGCGACGCCGACAGCCGCTCCATCGAGGCGATCCCTACCGGCCAGTACCTGTGAGACGCCGTGGCGCTGCATAAGGTCCTCGGCACCGAGACCGAGTACGGCATCACCATTCGGAACCAGGCTGACTTCAACCCGGTGCTGGGTTCGAGCATGGTCATCAACTCCTATGCCGGGGGGCGCGCTCGCATCCAGTGGTCGTTCGAGGAGGAGACGCCGGGGCGGGACGCCCGCGGCTTCGGCTTCGAGGGCGCCGGCCCCGCCGAGTTGGACAGCGGGCTGGTCAACGTCGTGCTCACGAACGGGGCCCGCCTCTACGTCGACCACGCCCACCCCGAGTACTCGACGCCGGAGTGCTACGACCCGCTGGAGGCGACGCTCTACGACAAGGCCGGCGAGGTCGTGCTGGCCCGGGCCGCGGCGGCCGCCCAGGCGCTGCTCGGCGACGGCGAGCGCATGCTCATCCACAAGAACAACAGCGATGGCAAGGGCAACTCCTACGGCACGCACGAGAATTACCTGCTGTCCCGGGAGCTGCCGTTCAACGACATCGTCCGCTACTTCACGACGTTTCTCGTGTCGCGGCAGGTGTTCACCGGGTCCGGCAAGGTGGGCGCCGAGAACGGGCGGCCGCAGGTGGAGTTCCAGCTCTCCCAGCGCGCCGACTTCTTCGAGGAAGAGGTCGGACTCGAGACCACACTCAAGCGGCCGATCATCAACACCCGCGACGAGCCGCACGGCGACGCCGCCAAGTACCGCCGCCTCCACGTCATCATCGGCGACGCGACGATGTCGGAGACCCAAACGTTCCTCAAGCTCGGTACCGCCGCCCTGGTGCTCGCCGCGCTGGAGGATGGGGCGCTGCCGGAGACGCTGAGTCTCGCCGACCCGGTCGGCTCCGTGTGGGGGGTCAGTCACGACCTCACGCTGCGGCGGCCGCTGGAGCTGGCGGAGGGCCGCACCGCCACTGCCCTGGAGCTGCAATGGCAGTATCACGAGTGGGCACAGAAGTACGCGCAGGGAACCGACCTCGACCCGGTATTCGAGCGGGTTCTCGCCGAGTGGGAGGGGGTCCTCACGGCGCTCGAGTCCGACCCGCTGTCGGCCGCCGACCGGCTCGACTGGGTGGCCAAGTACCGGCTGCTGCTCGACTACCGGGAGCGCGACGGGCTGGCGTGGGACGACCCCAAGGCGAAGCTGCTGGCGCTCCAGTACCACGACGTGGACCCCGACCGCGGGCTCTATCACAAGCTGGTCCGGGCCGGGCGCATCACCCGCCTCTTCACCGACGACGAGGTCGAGACGGCGGTCAACCGCCCGCCCGACCGCACCCGCGCCTACTTCCGCGGCGAGTGCGTGTCCCGCTATGCCCAGGATCTCGTGGCGGCCAACTGGGACTCACTGGTGTTCGACGTGGGCGAGGAGGCGCTCAAGCGGGTTCCTATGATGGAGCCCCTGCGCGGCGATCGGGAGCGGGTCGCCGGGCTGCTGGACCAGTCCGAGACCGCCGCCGACCTCGTGCGCGCCCTTGGAGGTGACGATGGCTGATCAAGATCGCAAGCAGACCCGCCGCGGCGAGGCCGAGGCCTCGACCGAGGCCGAGGTCGTCGAAGAGGTCGACACCACGGTCGGCGACGAGTTGACCGAGCGCATCGACGACCTCCTGGACGAGATCGACTCGGTCCTCGAGGAGAACGCCGAGGAGTTCGTCAAGAACTACGTGCAGAAGGGCGGCGAGTGACCGGCGCCGGCCGCCCCGGCGCCGAACTCCCCCTCGAGCCGGTCCTTCCCCCGTCGAGCTTCACCGCGCTGCTCGCCGCCAAGCGGCTGGCGCCCACCTGGGACGTCGGCGAAGGCACAGGCGAGGTGAGCGCCGCCGAGGCCACCACCGTGCTCGCCCTGGTCTACCAGGACGGGGTGGTGATGGTCGGCGACCGCCAGGCTACGGAGGGAACCACCGTCGCTCATCGCCGGGTGCAGAAGGTCTACCCGGCCGACAACTACTCGGCGGTGGCCATCTCCGGCGTCGCCGGGATCGCCGTGCAGCTCGTGCGGCTGTTCCGCACCGAGCTCGAGCACTACGAGAAGATCGAGGGCGTCCGCCTCAGCCTGGAGGGCAAGGCCAACTACCTGGCGTCGATGGTGCGCGGGCAGCTCTCGCTGGCGTTCCAGGGCCTGGTCGTGGTACCGCTGTTCTGCGGGTACGACGAGTTCGCCAACGTCGGCCGCCTGTACAGCTTCGACGTCGTGGGCGGCAGCTACGAGGAGCAGGACTACGCCGCCACGGGCTCCGGGGGGCGGGAGGCCCGCTCGTTCCTGCGCGGAACCTACGAGGCGGGACTCGACGAGGAAGGCGCGCTGCTGCTGTCGATGCGGGCGCTGGTCGCCGCCGCCGAGGAGGACACGGCTACGGCCGGTCCCGACCTGCGACGCGGCATCTACCCCAACGTGGTCATCGTGTCGCCGGACGGTTACGTGGAGGTGGAGGACGATCGGGTCGTCGACCTGGCGAACCGGGCGCTGGAGACGACGGCATGACGCTGCCGTACTACGTCCCGCCCGAGCAGCTTCTCAAAGACCGCGCCGAGTACGCCCGTAAGGGCATCGCCAAGGGCCGTCCGATCGTCGCCCACGAGTACGCAGAGGGGATCCTCCTGATGGGGGAGAACCCGAGCGGCGCCCTCTACAAGATCAGCGAGATCTACGACCGGATCGCGTTCGCCGGCTCCGGCCGGTTCAACGAGTTCGAGGCGCTGAGGGTGGCCGGCATCCGCCACGCCGACGTCAAGGGCTTCGCCTACGGCCGGCGGGACGTCACCGCCAAGAGCCTCGCCAACGCCTACAGCCAGACGCTGGGGCAGGTCTTCACCCACGAGGTCAAGCCGTACGAGGTGCAGGTGATCGTGGCGGAAGTGGGGGAGACCAACGACGGCAACCGGCTGTTCCGGGTCGACTACGACGGCAACCTGTACGACGAGCGGCGTTTCTGCGCCATCGGGGGCAACGCCGACTCGATCACCGAGAAGGTCGCCGATGGCTACGCGGACGGCATGGCGCTGTCCGCCGCGGTGGCCCGCGTCGCCGGCATCGTGGAGCAGGTGGAGGAACGGGAGATCCCGCCCGACGGCTGGGAGGCGGCCGTCGTCGACCGCACCGTCGGCACGCGCACGTTCCGCCGCCTCGACGCCGCAGAGGTCGGCGCGGCGCGGGGCTGAGGGAGGCTCACACCTCGACGAGGTCGTCGAGGTTGTTGTGGCCGCATGCGTCGGGGTTGGCCTGGATGTGCCCACCCTGCGCGTGCACCAGCGACCAGGACGTCTTGGTGACGAAGAACTCGACGCCCTTCCTCATGTGTTCACGAACCTTGGCGACCGACCACAACCCGACGTATAACGATCGGATGATGGCAATGAGCGTTGTCTAAGTTGTAGGCATGAGAGCGTGGTCGGTGCTCGCGTCGGTGCTGCTCGCGGCGGCGGCGGCCGTCCCAGCGGCGAAGGCGGCGGGACAGGCCACCGTCGGCCTGGTCGACCCGGCAACGGGCCGCTGGTACCTGCGGGACGCCGGGGGCGGCACGACGAGCTTCTTCTTCGGCAACCCCGGTGACGCCGCGTTCGTCGGCGACTGGGACTGCGACGGCGTCGACACGCCGGGCCTGTACCGGCGCAGCGACGGCTACGTCTACCTGCGGAACTCGAACAGCCAGGGCATCGCGGACGTGTCGTTCTTCTTCGGCGACCCGGGCGACCTGCCGCTGGCCGGTGACTTCGACGGCGACGGCTGCGACACCGTGTCGCTCTACCGGCCCGCCGAAGCGCGTGTGTATGTGATCGATCGGCTCGGGGCCGGCGATACCGGGCTGGGGGAGGCCGAGACCGCCTACACCTTCGGCAACCCCGGCGACCGGCCGTTCGCCGGCGACCTCGACGGCGACGGCGTCGACGAGGTGGCGTTGCACCGGCCCGCCACCGGCCTCGTCTACTACCGCGAGGTGCACGCTCCGGGCCCCGCCGACGCCGAGTTCACGTTCGGCGACCCCGGTGACGTGGTGCTGGCGGCCGATTGGACCGCCGACGGGACGGACACCGTCGGCCTGCTCCGGCCATCGGATGGCGCGTTCCACCTCCGCCACGGCAATGCCGCTGGACCGGCCGATGAGGCATTCGCCTACGGGTCCGGCCGGCTTGCGCCGGTCGCGGGCGACTTCGGCGCGCTGCCTGGCGGCGACGGCCCGCCGCCGGCGCGCCCGGCCTCGGCCGACCGGCGGCTCGTGAGGGTCGGGGCGGTGACCGGCGCGATATCGCCCAAGTCGGTCGTCCACTCCGGCACAGGGTTGTTCATCGCCCAGAACATGATGTACCGCCACACGATGACGGTCTACGACCGGTCGCTGGAGCTGGTCGCCACGATCCCGGACTCCGTGCGGCCCGAGTCGTTCGGGCTCTCCGGCTACCCGGGCACCTATCGGGGGGCGCCGGTGGAAGCTGCCTTCACGTCGGACGGCCGCTACGCGTACGTGTCGAACTACCAGATGTTCGGGCCGGCCTTCTCCCGGCCGGGCAGCGACGGGTGCGGCCTGGCGGGCTGGGACGGAAGCTTCCTCTATCGGGTCGACATGGAGGCGCTGGCGATCGATCGCGTGCACCGGGTCGGCGCGGTGCCCAAGTTCGTCGCCGTCACCCCCGACGACCGCCTGGTGCTGGTGACCAACTGGTGCTCGTTCGACCTGAGCGTCGTCGACGTTGCCGAGGGGCGAGAGGTTGCCCGCATCCCGCTCGGCCGGCACCCGCGCGGGATCGCCGTCCACCCGGGCGGCACCGAGGCGTTCGTGGCCGTGATGGGGTCGCGCGACATCGCCCGGGTCGACCTGGCTTCGCTGCAGGTGTCGGGCTGGTACCGGGGGGTCGGCGCCAACCCCCGCCACCTGGTGCTGTCGCCCGACGGCGGCACCCTGTACGCGTCGCTGAACGGCGAGGGCCGCCTGGCGAAGATCGACGTCGCCAGCGGGCGGGTCGTGGCCAAGGTGGCCACCGGCAACGCCCCCCGCAGCATGGTGATCGCTGAGGACGGTGGGGCGCTGTACGTCGTCAACTACAGCTCCGACACGCTCGCCAAGGTCACCACCTCCGACATGCGGGTGGTGCAGACGATCGGCGCTCCCGACCGGCCCATCGGGATCACGTACGACACCGTGGAGGCCCGGGTGTGGGTGTCGAGCTACTCGGGCTGGATCACGGTGTTCGAGGACCGATAGCTGCCCGCTACCGGGCCAGCATCACCACCAGCCTTGTGACGAACAGCGCAACGATGATCGCCACCACCACCGCCGCCAGCAGCCGCTCCGGCCACGTCCAGCCGCTGCGGGTGGGCTGCCAGGCCTGGGCGCGGCCGAGCGTGTCGTCGACCTCGGAGGCGAGCGCCACCTCCCGGGCGGCCTCGAGCAGGGCGCCGGGCACCCATACCTCGGCCTCCGCCATCCCGCCGACGGTGAAGCGGTAGGGGCCGGACGCCTCGCCCCGGACCCGGGCGTCGATGCCCTCCGCCCGGAGCCGGGCGGCCAGCAACTCCGCCTGGCCGGCGTCGGCGATCCGGGTGAGGCGCACTCGCGTGTCCATGCCCCGATTGTGGCGCGAGTCGCGCCGAAATGCAGGTTGGAGGCCCGCATCGACTGATCTCAAGGTCCCGGCCCCCACGCCGACGTCTACCAGAGGAGCCTGCCCACACGGGGCGCCGACCGCTACGCTGCGGGAGCGCACCCCGCGGCGGGCTGCGGAAGGGACGGCACGTGAAGCGGCGGATCTTCGGCCTGGAGAACGAATATGGGGTCACCTGCACCCTCCGGGGCCAGCGCCGCCTGTCGCCGGACGAAGTCGCCCGGTACCTGTTCAGGCGGGTGGTGAGCTGGGGCAGGTCGTCGAACGTGTTCCTCGAGAACGGCGCGCGGCTGTACCTCGACGTCGGCAGCCACCCCGAGTACGCGACCCCCGAGTGCGACAGCCTCTACGACGTGGTCGCCCACGACCGGGCGGGGGAGCGGGTGCTGGAGGGGCTGCTGACTTCGGCGGAGCAGCGGCTCGAGGAGGAGGGCATCCGCGGCCAGATCTACCTCTTCAAGAACAATACCGACTCGGCGGGCAACTCGTACGGGTGCCACGAGAACTACCTGGTGGGCCGCCAGGGCGACTTCGGGCGGATCATCGACACGCTCATCCCGTTCTTCGTCACCCGCCAGATCTTCGCCGGCGCCGGGAAGCTGCTGTACACGGCCCGGGGCACGGTGTTCTGCCTCGCGCAGCGCGCCGAGCACATCTGGGAGGGGGTGTCGTCGGCGACCACCCGGAGCCGCCCGATCATCAACACCCGCGACGAGCCCCACGCCGACGCCGAGCGCTACCGCCGCCTACACGTGATCGCGGGCGACTCGAACATGTCCGAGTACGTCACCTACGTCAAGATCGGTACGTCCGCCGCGCTGCTCCAGATGCTCGAGGACGACGTCGTCTTCCGCGACCTCACGCTGGAGAACCCGATCAGGGCGATCCGGGAGATCTCCCACGACATCACCTGCCGGCGCAAGGTGCGGCTCGCCAACGGCCGCGAGCTGTCGGCGCTCGACATCCAGTGGGAGTACCTCGAGCGGGCGCTGCGCTACTCCCGCACGACGGGGTTCCCGCCCGAGGTGCAGCGGGCGGTGGACATGTGGGAGCACCTGCTCACCGGCCTCGAGAAGGACCCCCTCAGCTTGCGCCGGGAGTGCGACTGGGTCGCCAAGTACCACCTCATCGAGGACTACCGGGCCAAGCACGGGCTGTCGCTGTCCCACCCAAAGCTGGCGCTGCTGGACCTGGCCTACCACGACGTGACCCGCTCCCGGGGGCTGCATTACCTCATGGAGCGGCGGGGGATGATGGAGCGGGTCGTCACCGACTCGGCCATCGAGAAGGCCATGGAGCACCCGCCGCCTACTACCCGGGCTCGGCTGCGCGGCGAGTTCATCAAGGCCGCCAAGGCCAAGAAACGCGACTTCACGGTCGACTGGGTCCACCTCAAGCTCAACGACCAGGCCCAGCGGACGGTCCTCTGCAAGGATCCCTTCAAGGCCGTAGACGAGCGGGTGGCCAAGCTGATCGCGAGTTTGTAGCGCCGGTGCGGGCGTTCATCAGCTACACGCGCGCTGACAGGGAATTCGTGGCCAAGCTGGAGCGCGCACTCGCCGCGATCGACATCCAAGCGGTCTACGACGAGGTCCTCCTGAAGTCGGGCGATCGGTGGGCCGAAGTCCTCGACGGCGCGCTGCTCGAGGCGGACGTCGTGCTGTTCGTCCTGTCCGAGGCCAGCTACACAGCGCGTGGCGTCCAGTCGGAGATCTCGCGGGCGCTGGCCGCCGACCGTCGTTTCATCCCTCTCCGCCTCGACGACAGCCCCGTGCCGAGCTACCTCGCACCCTTCGTCTGGGCGGACTTCCGGGGTTCGTTCGCTGAGGGCTTCTCACAGGTCGAGGCCGCCCTCGGCGCTGCTGCGCCGAACGTCGCTGAGGCCGAGGGGCGCAAGCAGTTGGCCCAAGATTCGGTGATCAAGGAGCTGCGGGATGCGTATCGGTCTGGCCAGCTCACCATCGTGTGCGGGGCGGGGGTGAGCGTCGGGGCAGGCCTACCAGAGTGGTCCGAGCTGCTGCGGGTTCTGCTGGCGAGAATGTTCGAGTCTCGCGATCCGATCGCCAACGAGCCTCAGATGACAGCTGACGACCTCGCCGGCCTCTTCAGCGAGACCGTGAAGGCGTCACCGCTGGTCGTCGGCCAGTATTTGAAGACGGCGTTTGGCGAGGAGCTCGTCGGGCAGCTTCGAGACGCGTTGTACGCAGGCCGCCCAGATTCGGGTAGCGAGCTCGTGAACGCCATCGCCGGCCTCTGCCGGCCCGGGGACGGTCAATCGCTCAAGGCCATCGTCTCGTTCAACTTCGACGACGTCATCGAGGCCGCGCTCGACAGGGACGGCGTGAAGTACACCGCAGTCCATGCAGACGGCGAGCGAATCGCCCCGGGCACTGTTCCCATCTACCACGTGCACGGCTATTTGCCCCGCGCCGGCGACGTCGAGGCCGACAGAGACGTCGTGTTCACCGAGGAGGCCTACCACTCGCAGTTCGCGGAGCCGTTCAGCTGGTCGAACCTTTCGCTGCTCAACGAGCTGACGCAGAGCACGTGCCTGTTGCTCGGGCTGAGCGTGACCGACCCGAACCTGCGACGGTTGCTCGACGTTGCGAGGCACAAGTACCAAGGCATCCGGCACTACGTCGTGCTCAAACAGCGCGACCCCTTCGGCGACGTGTCGGACCGGACACAGCTCTTGTTGCGTGATCGAGTGACCGCTCTCGAGGAGCAGGACCTGCAGCGGCTGGGTCTCGGCACGCTTTGGGTCAAGGACTTCGACGCCATCCCGGGGCTGGTCGGTTCGATCGGCCGCGTATAGACGGACGGCGCCAACGCGATCGCTCTGGAATCTCGGCCTCGGATGCCTTACGGCTGCCGGCCCAGCAGCGCCACCAGGCGCTGGTGGGCGGGGGCGTCGTTGGGGACCTTCACCTCCGGGCCGTAGAAGCCGCCCTGGCGGCCGAAGTCGACGCCGGGGGCGGTGAACTCGTATACGGCCGCGGCGACGTCGTCGGGGATCGCGGTGTCCTGCCCGGTCGCCTTGGCGAGGTCCCAGCCGTGGACGAGTGCTTCGCTGGTGGCGATGTTGAACATGGTCGAGCCGGGCAGCTCGCCGGCGGGAAGGTTCATCATCTGGTCCATCACGCCGTCGCGGTCCATGGCGGCCCGCACCCCGGCGGCCGATCGGCGGTAGGCGCCCGCGGGATCGTCGCCCAGCATGTCGGGCGGCGGGCCGTCACCCGCCGGCATCTGCTGGCCGGCGGCCGCGCCCGCGAACAGGTATCCGCCGCCGACGATGTGGTTCATCAGCTCCCGCACGTTCCACTCCGGGCACGGCGTCGGGTCGCCGTGCTGGTCGTCCTTCACGTTGCTGAACACGCCGGCCGTCCACGCGCTCGCCTGCTCGTACAGCGACTTGATGTCCACCGTCGAAGCCTCCTCTGCTCTTCTCGCCGACCCTACTCCGGTGCTTCCCGTCGCGCCCGGGCGTCCCTACTGTGGCGGGCGTGCACAAGGTCATCGAGCGCATGCTCAACCTGCTCGCGTTCCTCCTCACGGCCGACCGGCCGGTGACCGCCGAGGAGATCCGCCATACGGTCGCCGGGTACGACCGGGAGGGCGACGAGGCGTTCCGGAGGATGTTCGAGCGCGACAAGGATCTGCTCCGCCGTCTGGGAGTGCCGCTGCGGCTGGAGGCGACCGACGCCTGGGAGGTGGAGCACGGCTACGTCGTCCCTCCCGACGAGTACCAGCTCCACGACCCGGGTCTCGACGACGAGGAGCGGGCGGCACTGTGGCTGGCGGCCCAGGTGGTGCGGCTCGGCGGCCAGCCGCAGGGCCCGGGCGCGATCTTCAAGCTGGGCGGGGCGCCGCTGGCGGCGACGGGCGAGCCCCTCTCCGCCGACCTCGGTGCCGACGTCGGCGACCTCGGCACGGCGTTCGCGGCGGTCGTGGAGCGGCGCACCCTGGCGTTCACCTACCGCGACCGGCGCCGCACGCTGCGGCCGTACGGCCTGGTCCACCGCCGCGGCCACTGGTACCTGGTGGGGGAGGAGGACGGCCGCGACGCCGACGTGCGGGCGTTTCGCATCGACCGGGCTGCCCGGCTCCGCGCCGGCGACGAGGCCGGTGCCTTCCGGCGCCCGCGGGGTTTCGATCCCGCCGCCGCGATCCCCGAAGCGCCGTGGGAGGCCGGCGGTGAGGACGTCGAGGCAACGGTCCGCTTCGACGCCGACGCGGCTTGGTGGGCGCGACGCCAGCTCACCCGTGACGACGAGGTGAAGGTCGACGGCGACGGCGGCCTGGAGGTGAGGTTCACGGTGGCGAACCCCGACGGGTTCATCGGCTGGCTGCTGGGGTTCGCCGATCGCGCCGAGCTGCTCGGACCTCCCGAACTGCGGGCGCGGCTCATCGCGCGCGTAAGAGGGGAGGCGACGCCGTGACCAGCGCCCGTACCGCGACCCGCCTGACACGCATCCTCGCGATGCTGCCGTGGGTGATCGCCAACCCGGGCGCCACCGCCGACGAGGTCTGCACCCGCTTCGGGTACGACGACCGGGGAGAGCTGGTCGAGGACCTCAACATGGTGTTCGTGTGCGGCCTGCCCGGCTACGGCCCGGGCGAGCTGATGGACGCGTACCTCGACGAGGACGAGGTGGTCGTGGACATGGCCGACTACTTCGCCCGCTCGCCTCGGCTCTCGCCGGCCGAGGCGTTGGCGCTGCTGGCGGCGGGCATGGCGCTGCTGTCCGCCGGGCACGGTCCGCCGGCGCTGCGGAGCGGCGTCGAGAAGCTCCAGGCTGCGCTCGTGCCCGACGCCGGCGACACGCTGGTGGTCGACCTCGCCGAGGAGCCGGGACTCGTGGGCGTGCTACGGGACGCGACGGCGGCAGGCCGCGTCGTTCGCATCGCCTACACCTCCCTCCGGACCGGCCACACCACCGAGCGGGACATCGAGCCGTGGGCGGTGTTCTCCACGCTCGGCAACTGGTACGTGACCGCCCACTGCCGCCTCGCCGGCGGCGAACGGGCGTTCCGCGTCGACCTGATTCGCGAGGCCACCGTCACCGGCGACTCGTTCGAACCGCCCGCGACGCCGCCGCCTCCGGAGATCCGCTACACGCCGGCGCCCGACGACGTGCATGCCACGATCCGCCTCGGGGCCCGCGCCCGCTGGGTCGCCGAGTACTACCCCGTCGAGGTGGTGGACGACGACGGCGAGCACCTCACGGTGGTGTTCCGGGCCTCGGACCCGGCGGTGGCCGGCCGGCTGTTGCTGCGGCTGGGGGCGGACGCCGAGCTGGTGGATGGCGTCGAAGCGGAGGCCGCACTGCACGAGCTGCGCGGGGCGATCCTGGCAAGGTATCACGGTGATCACTAGCGCAGAATGACTAATGGCCAAATAGTCATTCAGCGGTTTGAGGGCAGCACCGATATCTTCCCTCGTACTGCGAAACCTGAGGGCGGAGACTTCACGATGACGACCATTCGGACCACCTGCAGCCGCTGCGGAGACATCGAGCTGACGCCTCGCGACCTCGCGCTGGAGCTGGCTCCGAGTAGCGGGACCGGTCACTACCGGTTCGAGTGCCCCTACTGCGGCGGCGTCGAGCGGCGCCCCGCCAGCCAGCGGGTCGTCAGCATCCTGCTCGCCACTGGCGTCGTGTACGACGTCGTCGAGGAGGACGACCCGATCACCGAGGACGAGATCCGCGAGTTCCGCCAGGCCATCGACGCCGACGACTGGCTGAGGAACCTGGCCGGGTAGCTGGGCCTGCCTGCGGCCCCCCGGCTCGGCTCTCCAGTTGCGGCCCCGATGCCCTCGGGGCCGCTTTTGGTTGCCGTGATCTGGCGGTAGCGCCCGGGCGCCGTCAACCCAGGACTGGCGGCCCCCCCGGCTCGGCTCTCCAGGCTTCTGGTTGTCGTGATCTCGTGGTGACGGCCCGGGCCATTCGCCCGGGTTCTTGGCTCCTCCCATATACTTTCCGGTCTCATGCACGGCTACGAACCGCAGGCCATCGAGGAGAAGTGGCAGAAGCTCTGGGACGAGCGCCAGACCTTCCGCGTGCCGGGGCCGGGTGACGCGGGCTTCGACGCCTCCAAGCCCAAGGTCTATGTGCTCGACATGTTCCCCTACCCGTCGGGCAAGGGGCTGCACGTGGGCCACCCGATCGGGTACATCGGCACCGACATCGTCGCCCGTTACAAGCGGATGCGCGGGCACAACGTGCTGCACCCCATGGGGTACGACTCGTTCGGCCTGCCCGCCGACCAGTACGCGGTGGAAACCGGCATCCACCCGCGCATCACCACCGACCGCAACATCGACACGTACGAGCGCCAGCTCCGCCGCTTCGGCTTCAGCTACGACTGGGAGCGGGGGTTCGCAACCACCGACCCCCACTACTACCGGTGGACGCAGTGGATCTTCCTGCAGCTCTTCGGCTCGTGGTTCGACGGCCAGCGCGCCCGCCCGATCGCCGAACTGGTCGCTGCGCTCGAGTCCGGCGAGCTCGACGCCGATGGCCGCCCCTGGTCCGAGCTGTCGGAGCGGGAGCGGCGCGCCTTCGTAGATGCGAAGCGGCTGGCCTACCTGGAGGAGGTCGAGGTCAACTGGTGCCCGATGCTGGGGACCGTGCTCGCCAACGAGGAAGTCACCAAGGAGGGCAAGTCCGACCGTGGCGACTTCCCGGTGTACCGGCGGCCGCTGCGGCAGTGGATGCTGCGGATCACCGCGTACGCCGATCGGCTGATCGACGACCTCGACCGGATCGAGTGGCCGGAGTCGGTCAAGACGATGCAGCGCAACTGGATCGGCCGCAGCCACGGCGCCGACGTGGTGTTCCCGCTGGCCGACGGCTCAGGCGAGATCGTCGTGTACACCACCCGTCCCGACACGCTGTTCGGCGCTACGTACATGGTGCTGGCGCCCGAGCACCCGCTGGTCGACCGCGTCACCACGGACGCCCACCGGGAAGCCGTGGAGGCGTACCGGGAGAGGGCGATCGCCCAGACCGAGCTGGAGCGCATGGCGGAAGCCGGCACCAAGACCGGCGTGTTCACCGGGGGCTTTGCGATCAACCCCGTGAACGACGAGCAGATCCCGGTGTGGGTTGCCGATTACGTGCTGATGGGCTACGGCACCGGGGCGATCATGGCGGTGCCGGCGGGCGACCAGCGAGACTTCGAGTTCGCCCAGCAGTTCGGCCTGCCGATCCGGGCCACGGTGGTACCGCCCGACGACTGGCTGGACGCCATGGCTCCGGGCGAGGGCCGCGACGCCGCCCGCGCCCGGTACCTGGAGCATCCCGCCGGTTTCCCGGAGGCGTACACCGGCTACGCGGTGGCACACGACTCCGCGAACGACGACGTGTCGCTCGACGGCCTGCCGTCGGACGAGGCCATCGCCCGCATCGTCGCCTGGCTCGAGGCGACCGGCAAGGGCGTGGGCCGGGTCCGCTACAAGTTGCGGGACTGGCTCTTCAGCCGCCAGCGCTACTGGGGTGAGCCGATCCCGATCCTGCACGGGCCCGATGGGGAGTTGCGCCCCGTCGACGAGGGCGACCTGCCGGTGAAGCTGCCCGACGTCGAGGACTTCCGGCCCCACGCCTCGGAAGATCCCAACGCCGAGCCGCAGCCGGCGCTGGTCGCCGCCCCGGAGGAGTGGAAGCTCGTCGAGATCGACGGGACCGCCTACCGGCGCGAGCTCAACGTCATGCCGCAGTGGGCGGGATCGTGCTGGTATTACCTGCGGTACATCGACCCCGACAACGACGAGGCGCTGGTCGACCCGGCCAGGGAGCGGTACTGGATGGCGCCCAACGGCGTCGATCTGTACGTCGGCGGCGTGGAGCATGCCGTCCTCCACCTGCTGTACGCCCGGTTCTGGCACAAGGTGCTGTTCGACCTGGGCCACGTGTCCACGCCGGAGCCCTTCGACCAGCTCTTCAACCAGGGCTACATCACTGCGCCGGCGTACGTTGACGCCCGGGGCATCTACGTCGAGGCCGACGAGGTCGAGGAGCGGGGCGGGATCTTCATCCATCCGACCGCCGGGGAGGTGACCCAGCTCGCCGGCAAGATGGGCAAGTCCCTGAAGAACTCGGTCAGCCCGGACGACGTCTTCGCGGAGCACGGCTGCGACGTCCTGCGCCTCTACGAGATGTACATGGGCCCGCTGTCCGACGACAAGCCGTGGACCACCCGCGACATCGTCGGCATCAAGCGGTTCCTGCACCGGGTGTGGCGCAACCTGGTCGACCAGGAGACCGGCGAGCTGACGCTGGACGACGGGGCCGCCGACGAGGAGCTGCGCCGGCTGCTGCACCGCACGGTGGCGGCGGTCACCGACGACGTCGAGGACATGCGTTTCAACACGGCGATCGCCCGGATGATCGAGCTGAACAACGAGCTCGTGGGCCGGGCCGAGGTGCCCCGGGAGGTCGCCGAGCCGCTGCTGCTGATGCTGGCGCCCTTCGCCCCGCACTTCGCCGAGGAGCTGTGGGAGCGGCTGGGCCACGAGACGTCGGTGGCGTACGCCTCGTGGCCGATGTTCGACGAGAAGTACCTCGTAGACGACACCGTCGAACTGGTTGTGCAGATCGACGGCAAGGTGCGCTCCCGCGTGAGCACCGCAGCCGGGGCCGACCGGGCGGCGCTGGAGGTCGCCGCCCGCACCGACGAGCGCATCGCGGAGCTGCTGGAAGGCGCGGAGGTCGCCAAGGTGATCGTCGTCCCCGACCGCTTGGTCAACTTCGTGCTCGCGTAGCCTTGCCGCGGACGCGGGCGTCGGGTTGTGGTGAACGCGCGGGGGCCCTCCCGGCGGCCCGCTGCCGCCGCGCCTTGCTCTCCGTCCGGGCAGCCGCGAGGCGGCCGCCTAAACCCCAGCCCGGTTCGGCGCCGGACCAGAGGTAGCGTTCGCCCCTACCATTGACCCCACCATGTTCTCCGTCAGCCCCGCCGAGTTCCTGACGATCGCGGTGATCGCGCTGATCATCTTCGGCCCGAAGCGGCTGGCGGAGATGGCCCGCCAGGCCGGGAAGATCACCGGGGAGCTGCGGCGCACCGCCGACGACCTCCGCACGGGGATCCAGACCGAGCTCGACGAGGTCACGAAGCCCATCACCGACCTGCAGACCGACCTGGCCGCCGCCGGGAAGGGCCTGATGGAGACCGCCGAGGGTGAGCTGCGCTGGATCGACGTGCCCCCCGAGGAGCAGGAGCCGCGCCAGGACGGTGGGCCGGCGCCGCCGTGAAGCAGGAGGCCCGCCTCCCCCTCCTCGGCCACCTCGAGGAGCTCCGCGACCGCATCTTCAAGGCCGCCGTGGCGATCGTCGTCGCCTCGGTCGTGGCGTTCGTCTTCCGCAACGCGATCTTCGACTTCCTCGTGGAGCCGTGGAATCAGGCGGTGGTGGACGAGGAGCTGGTGTTCTTCCGCCCCACCGAGGCGTTCAGCCTGTTCATGCGCCTGTCGCTGTGGGGCGGCTTCGTCATCGCTTCCCCTTTCGTCATCTGGCAGCTCTGGGCGTTCGTCTCGCCGGCGCTGCACAAGCGGGAGCGGCGGTGGGTGATCCCGATCGTGCTGGCGCTGGCGGTGCTGTTCTTCAGCGGCCTCGCCGTGGGGTACTGGTCGCTGCAGCGCGGCCTGGGCTTCCTGCTCGATTTCGGCGGCGGGCGGCTCGACCCCACGATCGGCGCCGAGCACTACCTGCAGTTCGCGATGCGATTCCTCATCGTGTTCGGCATCTCGTTCTGCTTCCCGGTGTTCCTGTTCGCGGCGGCTGCGCTTGGCGTCGTCAGCACCAAGCGCCTGCGCTCCGGGCGGCGGTGGGCCGTGCTGATCATCGTGACCGTCGGGGCGGTGATCACCCCCAGCGGCGACCCGCTGACGCTGCTGCTGCTGTCGGCGCCCCTGTACGTCCTCTACGAGCTGACGATCCTGGCGGTGCGGTTCATACTGAAGAAGTAACGCGCCCGAACCCGCCCCTCCTCGCCCTGGCCCGCTCGGGCACTCCCGCGGCATAGCTGGAGGGAGAACCCGCCGGTACACTCGTTGGCCTCATGACGGTTCCCGACAAACCTGCCCTCGAAGGCCTGGAAGCGAAGTGGGGGGAGCGGTGGGAGGCCGACGGCACCTACCGGTTCGATCGCACGCGGCCCCGCGACGCCATCTACGCCATCGACACGCCGCCGCCGACGGCCTCCGGGGCGCTGCACGTCGGCCACGTCTTCTCGTACACCCACACCGACTGCGTGGCCCGCTACATGCGGATGCGAGGCCGGGAGGTCTTCTACCCGATGGGCTGGGACGACAACGGCCTGCCCACCGAGCGCCGAGTGCAGAACTACTACGGCGTCCGCTGCGACCCGACGCTGCCGTACGACCCCGCCTTCGAGCCTCCCGACAAGCCCCCCAAGCGCCCCCAGCTCGTGTCGCGCCGCAACTTCATCGAGCTGTGCGAGACGCTCACCGAGATCGACGAGCAGGCCTACGAGGCGCTGTGGCGCAGCCTCGGACTGTCGGTCGACTGGACCCAGACGTACACGACCATCGGCGCCGCCGCCCGCACCGCTTCGCAGCGGGCGTTCCTCCGCAACCTGGCGCGTGGCGAGGCCTACCAGCAGGAGGCCCCGGTGCTGTGGGACATCGACTTCCAGACGGCGGTCGCCCAGGCGGAGCTGGAGGAGCGGGAGCTGGCGGGCGCCTACCACCGGGTCGCCTTCCACCGGGCCGACGGCGAGCCGCTGCACGTCGAGACGACCCGGCCGGAGCTGATCCCGTCGTGCGTCGCCATCGTCGCCCACCCCGAAGACGAGCGCTACCAGCCGCTGTTCGGCACCACCGTCACCAGCCCGCTGTTCGAGGTCGAGCTGCCGGTCGTGGCCCACGAGCTGGCCGACCCCGAGAAAGGCAGCGGGGCGGCGATGATCTGCACCTTCGGCGACACGACCGACGTCACCTGGTGGCGGGAGCTGGACCTGCCCACCCGGGCGCTCGTGCAGCGCAACGGCCGCCTCCAGGCCGACGCCCCGGACTGGATCGCCACCGAAGCCGGGCGGGCGGCCTACGCGGAGCTGGCCGGCAAGACCGCCAAGCAGGCCAAGGCCCGGATCGCCGAGCTGCTGGCCGAGTCCGGGGACCTCGACGGCGACCCCCGGCCCATCACCCACCCCGTGAAGCACTACGAGAAGGGCGACCGCCCGCTGGAGATCGTCACCAGCCGCCAGTGGTACATCCGCAACGGCGGCCGCGACGCCGATCTGCGCGACGATCTGCTGCGGCGCGGCAAGGAGCTCCAGTGGGTGCCCGACTACATGCAGGTCCGCTACGAGCACTGGGTCAACGGGCTCGCCGGCGACTGGCTCATCTCCCGGCAGCGGTACTACGGGGTGCCGATCCCGCTCTGGTACCCCGTGGACGCAGCCGGAGAGGTGCACCACGACTCGCCGATCGTGCCGGACGAGGCGGCGCTGCCGGTCGACCCGGCCGCCGAGCCCGCTCCCGGCTACGACGAGTCGCAGCGGGGCAGGCCGGGCGGGTTCGTCGGCGATCCCGACATCATGGACACGTGGGCCACGTCGTCGCTGACGCCGCAGATCGCCGCCGGCTGGGAGGTCGACGAGGACCTCTTCGGGCGCCTGTTTCCCTACGACTTGCGCCCGCAGGGCCAGGACATCATCCGCACGTGGCTGTTCGGCACCGTGGTGCGGGCCCACCTGGAGCATGACAGCCTGCCCTGGTCCCACGCCGCTATCTCGGGCTGGGTCCTCGACCCCGACCGCAAGAAGATGTCGAAGTCCAAGGGCCACGCCACCACGCCGATGGGCATGGTCGAGAAGTTCGGTGCCGACGCCATCCGGTACTGGGCGGCGAGCGGCCGGCCCGGCGCCGACACCAGCGACGACGAGAACCAGATGAAGGTGGGGCGGCGCCTGGCGATCAAGCTCCTCAACGCTTCGCGGTTCGTGCTCAACGCCTCCCAGGACGAGCCGCCGGATGCGGTGGCTGAGCCGGTCGATCGGGCGCTGCTGGCCCAGCTGGAGGCGGTGGTGACCGGCGCCACCGCCGCGTTCGAGGAGCTCGACTACGCCAGGGCGCTGAACCTGGCCGAGCAGGCATTCTGGGCCTGGACCGACGACTACCTAGAGCTGGTGAAGGGCCGCGCCTACGGCGACGGCACCGGCGCTGCCTCGGCTCATGCGGCGCTCCGGCAGTCGCTCGGCGTGTTCCTGCGGCTCTTCGCGCCGTTCCTGCCGTACGTGACCGAGGAGGTGTGGTCGTGGTGGCGGGACGGCTCGGTGCACCGCGTCGACTGGCCGTCGAGTTCCGAGCTGTCCGCCGCGGGGGACGACGTCGCGCTACTGGAGACCGTGGGGGCAGTGCTGTACGAGGCCCGCCGCGCCAAGTCGGATGCCCAGGTGTCGATGCGCACGCCGCTCGCCGAGCTTTTGGTAACCGCCCCGGCGGGGGACGTGGACCGCCTCCGGGCAGCCGAGGGCGACCTGCTGGCCGCCACCGGAGCGAGCGAGCTGGCGATCACCGCCGGCGACGAGCTGGTGGTGCGGGCCGTCGTCGCCGCAGATTGAGTGGGCGGCGACGCGCTCGCTGAGTTCGTGGCCGGGCTGCCGTTCGAGCCCGACGACTTCCAGCTCGAGGCGTTCCGGGCGGTGGCGGCGGGGGAGACGGTGGTGGTGGCGGCGCCCACCGGCGCTGGCAAGACGCTGGTGGCCGAAGCTGCGGTCCACCTGGCGCTGCGTGGTGGCACCAGGGCCTTCTACACCACGCCCCTGAAGGCCTTGTCGAACCAGAAGTTCGGCGATTTCCGCCGGGTCTACGGCGACGGGGCGGTGGGGCTGCTGACCGGCGACAACTCGGTGAACGGCGACGCGCCGGTGGTGGTGATGACCACCGAGGTGCTCCGCAACATGATCTACGCCGACAGCACCGCCCTGGACGGCCTCGGCGTGGTGGTGCTCGACGAGGTCCACTACCTCCAGGACCGGTTCCGGGGGATGGTGTGGGAGGAGATCGTGATCCATCTCCCGCTCGACGTGCCGCTGGTGGCGCTGTCGGCCACGATCTCCAACGCCGGCGAGTTCACGGAGTGGGTCGGCAGCCGCCGCGGCGGTGCCCGGCTGGTCGAGGAGACCCACCGTCCGGTGCCGCTCGACAGCGAGTACCTGGTCAAGGACCGCAGCCGCAGCGACCCGCTGATCCTGCTGCCCGTGTTCGCCCGCAGTGGGGGCCGCCCCAACCCCCAGGTCGAGCGGCTCCTGCGGGAAGGCCGCAAGCGCCACACCCGGTTCCGCACGCCCCGCCGCTGGGAGGTCGCCGAGCTGTTGCGCGACCGGGGGCTGCTCCCGGCGATCTACTTCATCTTCTCGCGAGCGGGCTGCGACGCAGCGGCCGAGCAGGTCGCGGCGGGGCTGCGGCTCACCGCCCCCGAGGAGCGGCCGCTCATCCGCGAGGTCGCGGCCGCCCGTACCGCGCACCTCCATCCCCAGGATCTGCGGGTGCTGGGGTACGAGCGCTGGCTGGAGCTCCTCGAGCGGGGCATCGCCGCGCACCATGCCGGCCTCGTCCCCGCCTTCAAGGAGGTCGTGGAGGAGCTGTTCCAACGCGGTCTCGTGCGGCTCGTGTTCGCCACCGAGACGCTGTCGCTGGGCATCAACATGCCCGCCCGCACGGTGGTGCTGGAGAACCTGTCGAAGTTCACCGGTGAGAGCCACGAGCTGCTGCGACCCGGTGAGTACACCCAGCTCACCGGCCGGGCGGGGAGGCGCGGCATCGACACGCAGGGGACGGCCGTCGTGCTCTACTCGCGGTTCGTGCCGTTCGACCGGGTGGCGGCGATCGCGGCAGCGGGCAGCCACCCGCTGGTGTCGGCCTTCCGCCCCAACTACAACATGGTCGCCAACCTGGTGGCCAACTACGACCGGGCCGAGGCCGAGGAGCTCGTGGAGGCGTCGTTCGGCCAGTTCCGGATGGCCCGGGAGCGGGAGCGGCTCGCGAGGGTGGTCGCCGAGCTGGAGGCCGAGGTGACGGAGTTCCGCGAGCTCGCGGGGTGCGAGCGGGGCGACGTGTGGGAGTTCCTCGCCGGCGGCGGTGGCCCGGCCCCGTCGCACCGGGCCGTCATGCGCTCCTTCGCCCAGGAGCTCACGGCCGGCGACGTGTTGGAGCCCGAGCCGGGTGGGCATCCCCGGGAGGTGATGCTGGCGCGCGGCTTCGGCTCCAACCCGCGGCTGCTGCTGCTGTCCGCGGCCGGGAAGCTGCGCCGCGTCGACCCCAAGGCGCTTCCCGAGTCGACGGTCCGCGTGGGCCGGATCGAGCTGCCGGAGCCGTTCGCTCCCCGCGACCCGGGCTACCAGCGAGACGTCGTGGCCCGGCTGCGAGCCTGGCGGCCGGACGGCGAGGAGACGCTGGCGGCGGTGGGAGAGGACGCCGATGCCGGGCACCCGGTGGCGGGATGCCCTCGCCTCGAGGAGCACCGGAGCTGGGCGCGCCGGGCCCGCCGTGCAGAACGGGAACTGGCGCGCCGCCGCAGCCGGTTCACCCGCGCCGGTGGCGGCATGGTGGACGAGTTCCGCAGCATCCTGGGGCTCCTCGCCGAATGGGGATACGCCGACGGGTGGTCGCTGACGGAAGCAGGGGAGCAGCTCCGGGCCGTGTACAACGAGCGCGACCTGCTCGTGACCGAAGCCGTCCGCAGCGGGCTGTTCGACGGGCTCGGCCCGCCTGCGCTCGCGGCTCTGGCGTCGACGTTCGTCTACGACCCGCGGCGCGAGGTGCAGCCGGGCAGGTGGCCGAACCGGGAGCTGGAAGCGCGGTGGCAGCGGCTCGACGAGCTGGCGGGCCGCCTCGCCGACGCCGAGGCACGGCGCCGCCTCGCGGAGACCGCGCCGCCGGAACCCGGGTTCGCCGAGGGCGCCTACTACTGGACGGCCGGGGTCGAGCTGGAGGATCTGCTCGACGACGACCTCGCCGCGGGCGACTTCGTCCGGACCTGCCGCCAGCTCCTGGACCTGCTGATTCAGCTCCGCACCGGGTTCCCGGCCATCGCCGAGGCGGCCGACGCAGCGGTCCGGGCGGTCAACCGGGGCGTCGTGGCCGCCGGGGGCGTGGCGTGACCGGCGAGGCCTGGTGCGTGGTCGTGAACCCGTCGGCGGGCGGCCGCGGCGATCTGGAAGCCCGGACGCGCGCTGCGCTGGCCTCGCACCGGGTGCGGGCCGACCTCCACGCGACGAGATCGGCTGCCCACCTGCGGGACATGGTCGACGGCGCGGTGGCGGCGGGTTCCCGCCGCTTCGTGTCCGTCGGAGGCGACGGCACCCTCAACCTGGTGGTCGATGCGCTGCTGCGGCACGCCTGGGACAGCCCACCGGTGGTGGGGGTCCTCCCCGGCGGCAGCGGGTGCGACTTCATCCGCACCTTCGGCATCCCCCAGCAGCTCGAAGCGGCTGCCGCCCACCTAGGCGGCGACGCGACGTACCGCGTCGACGTAGGCGTGCTGCGCGGCGAGTGGGGCGAGCGCCACTTCGTCAACGCGGCCGGTGCCGGCCTCGGCGCGGCGGTCGTCCGGCTCTCATCTCGGCTGCCCGGCCTGCTGGGCCGGTTTCGTTACCAGGCCGCAGTGGCGCCTGCGCTAGCCCGGTTCCGCCCCGCCGAGATCGAGCTGGTCGCCGGCCGGCGGCGGTACGAGGGCCGGGCGATGATGGTCGTGATGGCCAACGGGCAGTTCTTCGGCGGGGGGATGAACGTGGCGCCTCGCGCCATGCTCGGCGACGGCGAGCTGGACATCCAGGTCTTCTCGGGCCCGAAGCGCCAGGCCGTCGTACTCCAGCCCCGCATCACCCGCGGCACCCACCTGAGCCACAAGGCCGTGCGGCGCATGTCCGCCGGGGAGTTTACGTTGCGCACCGACCCGGCCTGGCCGATCGAGGCGGACGGGGAATACCTGGGGGCGGGAGCGGTTACCGGGGACGTCCTACCCGGGGTGCTCGACGTCAAGATATGACCGTTGCGTGGCGGGAGCCGGGGGATATACTCCCGCCGCGCCGAGAGGACGACATGGCGAAGACGACCAAGACCGAGACCGAGTTCGAGAGCGGCGACGAAGAGGTCGCCCTCGACGAGCTCGCCGATATCGAGGACGGACTCGACCCCGACGCGCTCGCGGAAGACCTCGACGAGGAGATCGACGAGGACGACCTCGACGCTGACGACATAGAGGCGGAAGTCATCGACGACGATGACGACGACGCCGATGCCGACGAAGCCGACGATGCCGACGACGACGACGCCGAGGCGCTCGACGAGCTCGAGGCCGAAGAGCTGGAGATGCTCACCGACGACGAGGCGTCCGAGGTCATCGCCGTCGACGAGGCCGCCGAGATCCGCAAGCTCCGCCGCGAGGAGCGCGCGCTCGACGTCGACCCCGAGGGCGCGGGCAGCGACGAGTTCGTCTGCACGTCGTGCTTCCTCGTCAAGCGCACCAGCCAGCTCGCCGACCGGCGCAAGCGCATCTGCCGCGACTGCGCCGCCTGAGGCGTGCCGTCTCCGAGCCTGCTCTGGACGTCTGCCAACTGGAACGACCCAGCCGACGCAGGTGCGCCACGGTGGCGTGATGGCTCCGGCGCCGCTGGCGCGCAGGTACCGCCGCCGGCGGGCGCCTACGTCGACGTGGCGGCCGGCGCGACGCTGATCCTCGACGATCCCGCGCCGCCGGTGCTCGCGGGGATCTTCGTGGCCGGGTACTGTCGTTCGCCGATGTCGACGTGGAACTCGGCGTGGACTTCGTGGACGTCGGTCCGGTCGGCGCCCTCGAGGTGGGCACCGAGAGCAACCCGCTGACCAACCGAGCCGCCATCCGTCTCACCGGCGAGCGGGCGGGCTCCTTCGCGTACGACCAGTCGGGGAACACGCCAGGGTCCGGCCAGCCGCTTTCGCTCCGGCTGTTCGAAGGGCGGCTCGACCTGCACGGCACGCCGCCCGTCCCGACCTGGACGCGAGCACGCGTCACGTTCACGGCGGGCGAGACGCAACTGGAGCTGGAGGACGAAGTCGACTGGCCGGCAGGGGCGACCATCGTCGTGGCCTCAACCGACTTCGATCCCGCCCAGACCGAGACGCGGCCGATCCTCGCAAACGACACGGTCGCCGGGTCCGGGACCGGCACGCTGCGCGTCGACCCGCTCGACCACTTGCACTTCGGCGACCGCGCCGGGCCTTACGGCGGGATGACGGTCGACATGTGCGCCGAGGTGGCGGTGCTGGAGCGAAGCGTCCACCCTCAGCCCAACCTCCCCCCGACGTTCGTCGATCCGGTGACCGGCGCCGATTTGGGACGCGCTGGTGGTGAGCGCACGCCCCTATGCCCAGTTGCAGTTCACGAACTCGACCATGGCGCCCGTCCCGTCCCCCATTTCGACCTGTTCGAACCCTACGGAAGCGGGGTCAGGACCATGCACTCGCCGGCTATCGACCCGGCGCGGTTCGCAACGAACCTCCTCGTCGGGCGCGACGCGAGCACGGGGAGCCCACGGCGCTACGAGCTGGCCTACCCGCCCGCCCTCGGGCCGAACGCCTGGCCGACGCGGCTTCGACCCGGTCCGGCACGCCCGGGCAGCGGATGATGCTGTCGCTGCCGCTTGCGGCGGCGCCGGCCGCGAACGAGGTGCGCGTCGACGGGGCCGTCGCCACGCAAGTGACGAATCCCGCAGCGCTCGGGCCCGACCGGTGGCTGTACCAGGGGACCACGCTCACGCTGATGCTCGCGATCAACCCCGGCACGGAGCCGGCACCGCTCGACGGCCGCGAGACGGTGGTGCGGATCCGCTGAGACAGACGCGCCGGTAACCTGGCTCGCCATGGATGTCGCTGCTCGCCCGGCCCACGAGGACGACCTGCCCACGCTGCTGGCGCTCTACCGCGACATGGAGGCCGAGCAGGTGGCGCTCAAGCCGATGTGGCGTCTCGCCGACGGGCTGCCCGAGCCCGTGGACACGGCGTTGAAGGACGCGATCGCCGACCCGGGCCAGGTGGTGTTGCTGGGGACGCTCGACGGGGTTCCCCTCGGGTTGTGCCTGGCCGGGACCGGCGAGCTGCTGCCTCAGGCCGACGGCGAGCGGGTCGGGCAGGTCCGGCTGATCTTCACCGAGCCCGAGGCCCGCGGGGTGGGGGTCGCGGCCGCGATGCTCCAGAAGGCGCTCAGCGAGCTGCGCGAGCGGGGCATCACGAAGTTCGACGTGCGAGTGCTGCCCGGCCACCGCAACGCCAAGAACTTCTTCGAAGCGGCCGGGTTCGCAGCCAGGCTCATCGTGATGCACCACGACGACGCGAACGACTGAGGTGATCCCCACCGGCGAGGTCGTCGAGCTTCTGCAGGCGCTGATCCGCAACGCCTGCGTCAACGACGGCACGCCCGAGGGCGGCCACGAGCACCGGTCCGTCGTGACCCTGGCGGGCTACCTGGGGGAGCAGGGCACGGTCTTCGAGCCGGCGCCGGGCCGCCAGAGCGTCGTGTACCGGGTCCCGGGCCGGGTGGCGCGTGCGCCCCGGCTGATGCTGATGGGCCACACCGACGTCGTCCCCGCCAACCCGGACGGCTGGTCGCGCGACCCGTTCGGCGGCGAGCTTGTCGACGGGGTGGTGTGGGGACGGGGCGCCGTCGACATGCTCAACCAGACGGCCGCGATGGCTGCGATCTTTCGCCGCTACCTCACCGGGGAGCGGCCGCCGCTGCCGGGCGACCTGCTGCTGTTCGCCGTCGCCGACGAGGAGAACGGCGGAGCCCTCGGGGCTCAGTGGGTGGTGGAGGAGGCGTGGGACGACGTCGCCTGCGAGTACCAGCTCACCGAGATCGCGATGCCGCGGTTCCCGTCGCCCGCGGGGCCGGTGCTGCCGGTGACCGTGGCCGAGAAGGGCCCCCACTGGCGCCGGCTGGCGACGGCCGGCGTGCCGGGTCACGCCAGCCAGCCGCACGGGCGCCGCAACGCCCTGGTGCCGGTCGTCGAGGCGATGGCCCGGCTGGCGACCGCGCCGGCTCCGGTTGCGATCACGCCGGAGTGGGAGGCCTTCGTGCGGGCACTGGGCCTGCCACCGGAACAGACCGGCCCGCTGCTGGACCCCGATCGGGTCGACGACGCGATCGAGGACCTCGCCGCGGAGGATCCCGGCTTCGCCCGATGGGTGCACGCCTGTACGCACATGACCGTGGCGCCCACGGTGATAGCGGCCGGCACCAAGGCCAACGTGATCCCCGACGCCGGCCGCGCCGAGGTCGACGTGCGCATCCTGCCCGGCCAGGAGACGGCCGACGTCGATGACCACTTCCGCAAGGCCATCGGGCCGGCCATCCACGAAGAGCTCGACATCGAGCCCGTGATGGACCACCTCGCCAATGGGTCGGAGGCGATCGGTCCGCTGTGGGAAGCGCTGCGCGACGCCCACCGGTCCGTCGGCGGTTCCGACCAGCTGGCGCCAACGCTGATCCCGGTCACGACCGACGCCCGGTTCTTCCGCAGTCGCGGCACCGTCGCCTACGGGGCGGGCCTCTTCGACGACGTCACTGTGTTCGGCGACCTGCTCGCCATGTTCCACGGCAACGACGAGCGCGTCAGCGTCGAGTCGATGCGCCGGACCACTGAGCTGCTCGACGTAGCGGTACAGAGGTTCGGCGAGCGGGTGTAGCCGGGCTACTCGAAGGCCCGGATCACCAGCCCGGCGCGGGGCTTGGGGACGAAGTACGTGGTCTTCTGGGGGAACACGACGCCCTCCCCGATGGCGTCGGCTACCGCCTGCTCGTCCACCGGGGCGGTCAGCACCGCCGCTCCCCGGGGTGACTCGGCGAGCCGCCCCACCAGCACCTCGGCGTCCGGGTGGTAGGTGGCGTCGTCCTCGCTCACGCCCAGCTCCGGGTAGAGCAGGTCGCGGGCGACGGCGGCGCTGGCGCGCCGGAACGACGCCGGCAGCCCGGCGAGGGCCTCCTCGGTCGGCATCAGCCGCAGCGGGCTAGTGCCGTGTGCCGGCCCGGGCACTACCACCAGCTCACCCGGCCGGGTGGGAGGCGTCGGCGCCGCCGGTGACTGGTCGAAGCGGCCGTTCAGCGCCGTCATGCCGTGCGGCAGGTCGGCGAAGAACCGGTGCGCCGATGCGATGGAGAGCCCGCTGCCGACGGCCGGGGCCACGAACGCCATGATCGCATCCCAGGGCCCGGCGCCGCCGCGCTCCCGCTGGTAGTTCAGCGCAGTGACGTAGCGATGGTGCCCGTCGGCGATCACCACCGGCTCCGAGCTCACCGCCCGCTCGACCGTCGCCACGCGGTCGGGGTCGGCCAGGTCGTACAGGCGATGCCCCGCTCCGCCGGCGGTGAAGTCCAGTCGCGGCGCACCTTCCGGCTCGATGGCGGCGGCCAGGCCCTCCGCCGGGCTGAGCACGACGATGGGGTCCAGATTGGCCTGGGTGGCGCGCAGCAGGTCGAGGCGGTCGCTGCGGGTCTTCGGCATGGTCTCCTCATGCGGCTGGACGCGCCCTCCCAGCTCGCCGAGATGCAGCGCCCCGAGCACGCCGCGCGCCCGGCGTGGCGCGCCGTCCGGGCCCGTGAAGTCGAGCTCGTACACGTAGTAGCGGGGCGAGGGGTCCTGGGCCAGCACGCCGTCGGCCCGCCACGTCGCGAAGAGCTCGGCGGCCCGCTGGTACCGTTCGGCGCCGCCCTCCGGCAGCAGCAGGCGCACGACGTTGTAGGGGTTCGAGGCCCGGAGCAGCTCCTGCTGCTCGTCGTCGATGACGTCGTACGGCGGCGAGGTCGCGGTCCCGGCTTTCGGGACGCGAGCGGGTTCGAACAGCAATCCGGGGAACGGAGAGAACATGGCGAGCGCTGTTGTAGCGGGAGCCGCCCGCCAGGGCAAAACCGCGGGCAACCTCGTGGTCGACCTCGACGGCGTGCTGTACCTGGACGAGGATCCGATCCCCGGCGCCGGCGCGGCGCTCACCGAGCTGGAGGCGCGGGGATGGCGGGTGCTGCTCGTGACCAACAACTCGACGCGCACCGCCGGCGCCACCGTGGACAAGGTCGCCCGTCTCGCCGGCTACGAGGCGGCGCCGGACCGGGTGCTGGGCTCCGGCCAGGCGACTGCCGCGCTGCTGCGTGGCATGGACGGCGCAGTGTTCGTCGTGGGGGAGGACGGGCTGGTGCAGACATTGGCTGGCGCCGGGATCGACGTCACGCCGGCGTGGCGGGACGCCGCGGCGGTCGTGGTCGGCTTGGACCGGTCGGCGACGTACGACCGGATGGCCGCCGCCGCCCGGGCGGTGAGGGGCGGCGCCCGGTTCGTCGCCACCAACGTCGACCCGACTTACCCCACCGGCGACGGCCAGGTGCCCGGCTGCGGTGCGCTCGCGGCGTTCATCGCCGCCGCCGCCGGCGCCGAGCCCGAGGTGGCCGGCAAGCCCCATGCCCCGATGCGGGCGCTGGTGCGCGCCGCGCTGGGGCCGGGCCCCACCTACGTCGTCGGCGACCGGATCGACACGGACCTCGAGATGGGCCGCCGCGAGGGATGGGGCCGGGTGCTGGTGCTCACCGGGGTGATGACCGCGGACGACGTCGACGAGGCCGACCCGCCCCACTTCGTCCTGGACTCGATAGCCAGCCTGCCCGGACGGCTCGACTGATCGTCCTACGGGCCGAAGAACGGGCCGGTCGCAACCGGCCGCTGCGCTTCGGCGGTGCGGCGCAGCAGCAACGGGCGGAGAGGCAGGGTGATCGCCACCCCGGCCAGGAAGCCGAACACGTGAGCCTCCCACGCCACGTTGGTCTCGGCGCCCGCCACGCTGAACTGCAGCAAGAACCAGATCGCCAGGAAGAACGCCGCCGGTACCGCGGTCAGGTAGAAGAACACGATCGTCATGATCCGGTGGGTGGGGAACAGCACGAGATAGGCGCCCATCACCCCGGCGATGGCGCCGGAGGCGCCCACCAGCGGCACCGTGGAGTCGAGGTTGAGGGCGACGAACCCCAGGGTCGCCACGACGCCGGTCAGCAGGTACATCGCCAGGTAGCCGACGCGGCCGAATGCCTCCTCGACGTTGTTGCCGAAGATCCACAGGCTCCACATGTTGAAGCCCAGGTGGGCGATGCCGCCGTGGAGGAACATCGACACGAGGCCTGCCACGTAGACGTTCTTGTCGGGAAACACCGGGCTGGAGGAGTCCTCTTCGCAGCGCGCCTCCTGGATCTCGGACAGGTCCAGCGGGTCGCCGGTCTGGAGCTCGCAGGCGATGGCGGCGTACTCGTAGAAGAACTCCTCCGACTCGGCCTCGTCGGTGAACGGCTGCAGCGCGAAGAACACCGCGACGTTCGCTGCGATGAGCGCCAGCGTCAGCAGCGGGAAGATCCTCGTGGGGTTGATATCGCGAATGGGAAACAAAATGCGGTCCCTGTCGGCGCGGCCGGTGATAATGGCCCGCATGGATACTACGCCCACCGAGCGACTGCTCACCGACCTGGCGGAGGCCGACCCCGCCGACGCCCCCGACATCGCCGACGAGCTCGCCGAGCGGCTCGCCGGCGAGCTCGACGAGCCGTCCGAGGACGGGGCCTGACTCGCCGGCGCCGCCTCGACGCCGAGCTGGTGCGCCGCCACCTGGCACCGAGCCGCACCGCCGCGCAGCGCGCCCTCGACGAGGGCCGGGTGGAGGTCACCGGCGTGCCCAGCCCCAAGCCGGCCACGCTGGTCGCAGAGGACGCCGCGATCCGGTTGCGCTCCCCGCCCCGCGACTACGTCGGCCGCGGCGGGGTGAAGCTGGCTGGTGCGCTCGACGGGTTCGGCATCGACGTGGTTGGCCGCCGAGCGGTCGATGCCGGCGCCTCCACCGGCGGCTTCACCGACTGCCTGCTGCAGCGGGGAGCCGCCTCCGTGGTCGCGGTCGACGTCGGCTACGGCCAGCTCGCCTGGAAGCTGCGCAGCGACCCGCGGGTCCAGGTCTTCGACCGCACCAACCTGCGCCATGCCGACCCCGCCGAGCTCGGCGCCCCGTTCGAGGTCGTCGTGGCGGACCTGTCGTTCATCTCGCTGACGGTGGTGGCCGGTGTGCTGGCCGCGCTGGGCGCGCCGGGCACCGAGTACGTGCTGCTCGTGAAGCCGCAGTTCGAGGTCGGCAAGGAGCACGTCGGTCGCGGCGGGCTGGTGCGCGACCCGGCGCTGTGGGCGCGGGCGCTGCGCGACGTGGCGGCCGGGCTCGACCGAGCCGGGCTGGGAGTGGTGGCGGCACTGCCGTCGCCCATCGCCGGCGCTACGGGCAACCGCGAGTTCTTCGTGCACGCCCGGCCGGGGACGCGGCTCGTGGCTGACGAGGCCCTCGAGGAGGTGGCGGCGGCGTGAAGCTGGCGCTCGTGATCCACAGCATGCGCGACGAGGCGCGCCGGGTCGCCGACGAGCTCACCGGCCACGCCGTCCGCATCGGGATGGAGGTCGTCGACGCCGAGGCCGGGATGGACGACGTGGATGTCGTCGTCGCGATCGGCGGCGACGGCACCGTGCTGCGGGCAGCCCGGCTGGCCTGGCAGGCCGACGTGCCGGTCCTGGGTATCAACGTGGGCCACATCGCCTACCTGGCGGCCGCCGACCCCGCCGACGCCGCCCGGGCGCTCGACGTGCTGGCGGCCGGCGGCCACCGGGTGTCCACCCGAATGACGGTCGCCGCATCGTGGCCCGGCGGGGAGGACGCCGGCCTCAACGACGTGGTCGTCGAGAAGGTGGTGAGCGGGCACGCGGTGCAGATCTCCCTCGACGTCGACGGCCGGCACTTCGCCAACTACCGGGCCGATGGGCTGGTCTTTGCGACCCCGACCGGCTCCACCGCCTACGCCTTCTCTGCGGGCGGTCCGATGGTCGACCCCGAGCTGGAGGGGCTCGTGGTGACGCCGGTGGCGGCCCACAACTTCTTCGCCCCGACGCTGGTGCTCGCCGCCGGAACGGTCCTGACTTGTCGGGGGAGCGGCGGCCGGCCGGTGCGGGTGAACGTCGACGGGCGCGAGGCGGCGGTGCTGGACCCGGGGGTCCCGGTGACCATCCGCCGCGGCGACCGGCCGGTGCGGTTCGTGGTGCCGTGGGACCGGCCGTTCGACCAGGTGGTGCGCGAGAAGTTCGGGCTCGACGGTGCTTGACGAGCTGGCGGTCGCCAACCTGGGCGTGATCCGGGAGGCCCGCCTGGAGCCGGGCACAGGGCTGGTCGTCGTGACGGGAGAGACCGGCGCCGGCAAGACGCTGCTGCTCGGCGCGCTGCGGCTGCTCGGCGGTGGCGCCGCGGCAGCCGACCGCGTGGGCCCGCACGGCGACGAGGCCCGAGTTGAGGGTCGCTTCGCCGCCGACGGCGAGGAGGTGGTCTTGGCCCGCCGCGTGGTCGCCGGCGGCCGCTCACGCGCCTATCGCGACGGCGAGATGGTGCCGGCGAAGGTGCTCGCCGAAGCCACCGCGGGGCTGGTCGAGATGGTCGGCCAGCACGACGCCCACGCCCTCCGCAGCCCGGCGGCGCGGCGGGAGCTCGTCGACGGCGCGCTCGACGACGGCGGCCGCGCCGTGCTCGCCGCCTACCTGGCGGCGTGGGAGCGGCTGGCCGAGCTGGAGGCGGCGCAGCGCGAGCTCGGTGGCGACCTGCGGGCCCTGGAGCGAGAGCGCGACCTGGCCCGCTACCAGGCCGACGAGATCGCCGACGCGGGCTTCGGCGCAGGCGACGACGAGGAGTTGCAGGCGCGCGCCCGCCGGCTGCGCAACGCCGACGCCCTGGCCGGGCACCTGGCGGCAGCCGCGGCGGCGGCGAGCGACGACGGCGCCGCGGCCGGCCTGGCGGCAGCAACCCGCGAGCTCACGGCTGCAGCCCGCCTCGACCCGGCGCTCGCGCCGTTGGCGTCCCAGGCGGGTGAGCTGGTGGCGCTGGCGGCGGAGCTGTCGACCGACGTGGCCCGCCAGGCGGCAGACCTGGAGTCCGACCCGGCGGAGCTGGCGACCGTGGAAGAGCGGCTGGCGCGCCTGGCGGCGCTGCAGCGCAAGTACGGCGCCACGCTCGATGACGTGCTGGCGTTCGCCAAGGCGGTGGCGGCGCGGGCTGCGGAGGTCGACGGGCTGCTCGAGCGGGCATCCGGCATCGACACCGAGCTGGCGGCAGCCCGGGCGGCCGTGGCCGCAGCCGGCGACGACCTGGCGGCGGCACGCCGCGGCGCCGGCAAGCGGCTCGGCGACGCCGCGGTCGCCCACCTGCGGGAGCTGGGGCTCCGCGACCCCGTCGTGCGGGTCGAGGTCGCCCCGACCGAGCCGGGCCCTCATGGCGCCGATCGCGTGGAGCTCGCGTTCGCCTCCGACGCTGGCCTCACCCCCGGCCCCGCGGCCAAGACGGCATCGGGTGGGGAGCTGAGCCGCCTGGTGCTGGCGCTGCGCCTCGCCTCCGGTGCAGGGGAGGCACCGGTGGTGGCGTTCGACGAGGTGGACGCCGGCGTCGGCGGTGCGACCGCGCTCGCGCTGGGCCGCAAGCTGGCGCGGCTGGCGGAGGGCCGCCAGATCCTGTGCGTCACCCATCTGCCGCAGGTGGCCGCCTTCGCCGCCACCCACTACGCCGTCGACCGGGACGGCAACGTGGCCAACGTGCGGCTCGTCGACGGCGCCGACCGCGTCGCCGAGCTGTCTCGGATGCTCAGCGGCCTCCCCGAGAGCGAACGCGGCCGCGAGCACGCCGAGGAGCTCCTCGCGCTGGCCGCGGGCCGGTGACCTCTCCGGCGGTCAGCTTTTCCCAGGTACTCCACACCGAGTCCTGTTCGACCGGTCCTAGGACTCGCCTGCCCGGCTGTTACCATGCCCTCCCGTGACCAAATACGTGTTCGTCACGGGTGGCGTGGTCTCCGGGCTCGGGAAGGGCATCACCGC
>JBFJZV010000007.1:0-31308 GCA_041621915.1 Acidimicrobiia bacterium
CCGACGTGGTGCGCCAGGCCCAGGACAACGCCGCCCGTGCCGGCGGCAGCTTCACCGTCCTCGACGACTTCGACGACGGGTTTCGCGACGCCGACATCGTGTACCCGAAGTCGTGGGGCTGCATGCTGACCACCACCGACCTCGACGAGTCGGCCCGCATCGGCGCCCGCTATGGCGACTGGATCTGCGACGAGCGCAGGATGAAGCTCGCCAAGCCCGACGCCGTCTACATGCACTGCCTGCCGGCGGACCGGGGCGTCGAGGTGGCCGACGAGGTGATCGACGGCCCCCACAGCGTCGTGTACGACCAGGCCGAGAACCGCCTTCACGTCCAGAAAGCCGTGATGAGCCTGGTGATGTAGGGGGGTTCCACATTCCCGCCGCGCCCTGCAGTCATACTGCCGCCGGGCGGGCGTCGGGTTGCTGTTCTCGCTGCTGTCGTGGCGGCGGCGTAGCCGCCGCCTGGTGCCAGCCCCGTGCCGCGTGGCGGCTCCGGGTCGGGACTACGGGCCCCTTCCGCTGGTGCCGGCCGCATGGCACGATGCCCGGGTCATGATGCCGACCCCTCATCACGATCACGTGCTGCGGCTCGACTGCATCGTGTGTGGCAAGGAGTACGACCCTGCCGAGGTCGACTACACGTGCTCCGACCATGGCGCGGTGGGCACGCTCGACGTCGTGTACGACTACGAGCTCGCCGCCTCCCGCATGCTGGCCGAGTCGCGGCGGTTCTCGATGTGGCGCTACCTGCCGCTGCTGCCGGTTGCCCGCGACGCAGACCTGCCCCGGCTCAGGGTCGGCTGGACCCAGCTCGTGCGAGCCGACCGGCTGGCCGCCGACCTCGGCGTCGAACAGCTCTGGATCAAGGACGAGGGCCGCCAGCCGACCGGGTCGCTGAAGGACCGGGCCAGTGCGCTCGCCGTCGTCAAGGCCCGCGAGCGGGGCGCGGAGGTGGTGACCACCGCCAGCACCGGCAACGCCGCCGCTGCCCTGGCCGGCATCTGCGCCGACATGGGGCAGCGCTGCGTCATCTTCGTGCCGGCGTCCGCACCGGAGGCCAAGGTCGCTCAGCTCCTCGCCTACGGCGCCGAGGTGCGGCTGGTCGACGGCAGCTACGACCAGGCCTTCGACCTGTGCACGGCCGTCGCCGCCGAGGAGGGCTGGTACGACCGCAGCACCGGCGTCAACCCGTACATGACCGAGGGCAAGAAGACCGTCCTGTTGGAGGTGATCGACCAGCTGGGCCGCCAGGCGCCCGACGTCGTGGTGACCAGCGTCGGCGACGGCTGCATCATTGGCAGCCTGCACAAGGCGATCCGCGACCTGCTGGCGCTCGACCACATCGACCGGGCGCCCCGCCTCATCGGCGTGCAGGCGGAGGGCAGCAGCTACCTGGTCCAGGCCTGGGAGCGCGGCGAGGATGTGCTCACCAAGCCGCCCGCCCCTGCCGACACCGTCGCCGACAGCATCTCCGCAGGCCTGCCCCGTGACCGCATCAAGGCGATGTCGGCAGTCAGGGAGACCGGCGGGGCGTTCCTGGCAGTGTCCGACGACGACATCCTCGCCGCCATCCCCGAGTTGGCGGCAGCCACCGGCATCTTCGCCGAGCCGGCTGCCGCGGCGGGCTACGCCGGGCTGAAGGCCGCTGCCGCGCGTGGCCTCGTCGAGCCGGCGGACCGGGTGGTGCTGCTCTCCACCGGCTCCGGGCTCAAGGACGTGCCGGCGGCGATGCGGGCAGTGGCCGTGGCCGGTCGAGAGCCGCAGCGGGTGTCACCACGCAACTGACCGGGATTGCGTACACGCGGCACGGGCAACCTGACGATCCCGCTGGCACAGCAGGGCTTCTGGGCGGCCGGCCTCGACCGATCACCAGAGATGGTCGACGTCGCCCGGCGCCGGTCGCGGGCGGCCGGCGTGCCGGTCGAGTTCGCATGCGGCGACCTCAGAGACGCCGACGGCGAGGCCGACGCGGTCGTGTGCTTCTAACTCCACGTCACCAGTCGCCAGGGCTCATCCTCAGGATGAGCTGCGGCAGGCCCGAGCCCTCGTCGATCCGGGTCTCGTGGTCCACGAAACCGCATCGGCGGTAGAACGCCAGCGCCCGTTCGTTCGCCGCGAACACCTCGATGTACAGCGGGTCGTGGCGGGCCGCAGCGTGCTCGATCAAGGCCCGCCCGTGACCTCTGCCCTGATGGGCCGGCAGGGTGAACAGCCCGCCGATGAGGTCGTCGAGCAGTGCCATGAACGCGACGACCTCGCCGCCCGCTTCGACCACCCACGTCTCGGCGATCGGCATCAGCTCGCGGATCGCCGGTTCCATCGCCCGCCAGTGCTCCTCGGGGAGGAAGGCCTGGCCGGGGATGGTGGCGGCCAGCCACAGGCGGATGACGGCGTCCTCATCGTCGGCTCGGTACGGGCGCAGTTCCACGCACGGAGCGTACGCCGGTGACGGAATCGTTACCCGCTCGTGACCGCGCGGCGCGAACCGCACCGCATCATCGGTCGTCGTATCGCATATCGAAGAGCGGAGGTCGTCATGGGCAGGCGCTGCGCTGTCGTCGTCGGGCTTCTGGCATTGGTGGCGGGGGCGTGCGGGGACGCCTCCGGAACCGACAACCCCACCTCCCCGCCCACGACGGGCACGACCGTCACCTACCTGCCGGTGGCGGGGTCACCGCCGATCGAGCCCCCGGCATGGTTCCCCCGCTGGGAGGATCCCGTCCTCGTGTCCGAGCCGCCGGTGGGCAACGCCTTCTCGGGTGTCGCGGCCGGGCCGGGAGGGCTCGTCGCGTACGGGGAAGAGTGGGGGGACGAGTCGACGATCGCCCGGATCGCCTTCTCCTCGGACGGCGACGCCTGGGAGCCGGTCGCCGCGTTCGCTGGCTACCGGATCTCTGCGATCGAGGGCGGCGGGCCCGGGTATGTCGCAGTTGGCGGCCGCTACCTGCCCCACGACGCCCACGACGACGCGTCCCTGCTGGAACCTGCCGCCTGGTGGTCGGCAGACGGGCGCAGCTGGCACGAGGCGAAGGTCGACCTGCCGCCCGATGCCGGCGTCCCGGCCACCTTCCGGCTGGCCGACTACGAGATCCGGGACGGAAGCTGGATCGAGGACGTCGCGTTCGACGGCGAGGTGGGGCTGGCGGTGGGACGCAGCGCCGGCGGCGCCCGCAGCGTCATCTGGACGTCGGGCGACGGCAAGACGTGGACGGAGGTCGACGGCACCCCGCTGGACGGGCCGGCGCACGTCGGGAGCGTCACGCCGGGCGCGGCTTCGTACGTGGCCTGGGGCGCCGACGACCCCCGCGGCCACGACCCCGGAAGGGTCGCGCTGTGGCACACCCGGGATGGGGCGGCGTGGGACCAGATCGGCGCGTTCGACCCGCTCGTCGAGCCGGCACCGTGGCGGAACGGGGTGGTGGGGCTGCGAGGCGGCTTCGTGGCGCTGGGGGCGCAGGGCTTCGGCCGCCCGGTGGCGTGGGTGTCGACCGACGGTATCGAGTGGTCGCCGCCGCACGCGCTCCCGGCCGGCGACGGCGCCATTGTCCGGGCCGTCGGGTCGAACGGGGAGCTCGCCGTAGCGGTGGGGTCGGAGCCGACCACCGAGCGGCGCACTGTGCCGGTGCTGTGGATGTCCGAGGATGGGATCCGCTGGGCGAAGCAGGCGGTTGCCGGCGAGCCACCCGAGGCGGCGGCCGAGGCGATCACCTGGCTGCACGACCACTGGCTGGTGATCGGACGGGCGTGGGACCTGCCCGGTGGCGAGATCTCGGGCCTCGTCTGGCGAAGTTCCTAGTGTCCTGCGTCGTAGGTTCGTGCCGATTTCGCCGAGGGCCGGCGAAATTCTGTGCAGACCTGCGGCGCAGGGCACTAACCCGGCAGTTCGATCCGGACCGTCGTGCCCCGGCCCGGGATGCTGGCGATGCTCATCGTGCCGCCGTGGGCGGCGACCAGGTCGCGGCTGATCGTCAGCCCGAGGCCGGAGCCGGGCGACGTCGCTCCCTTGTGGAAGCGGTCGAACACGTGCTCCACCTCGTCTTCGGGGATGCCGACGCCGGTGTCCTCGACCGAGATCACCACCGCGCCCGGCGCGCGCCTCGCCCGCAACGCGAGCGTCCCGCCGCCGGGCATCGCCCGCAGCGCGTTCATCACCAGGTTGGTGAGCACCTCCCGCATCCGGACAGGGTCCACATCGATCTCGCCGATCCGGCCGGCCACCACCGCGATCGCGACGCCGTCTCCGGCGGCCCGGCGGCGATGGGCGTCGGCCACGTCCTCGAGGAGCTGGCTCACCTCTGTCGGCTCGGGATGGAGGGCCAGCGACCCGGCGTCGATGAGGCTCAGCGTGCGGAGGTCCTCCAGCAGCCGCTCCATCACCCCGACCTCGGCGATCAGCATCTCCAGGTGCTCGGCATCGGGGACGTGGACGCCGTCGAGCATCGCCTCCAGTTCGCCGCGGATCACGGTCAGCGGGGTCCGCAGTTCGTGGCCGAGGTCGGCGAGCAGGCGGCGGCGCTGTTCGTCGGCGGTCTCCAAACGGTGGGCCATGTCGTTGAAGGACCGCACCACCGGGCCGATCGACGCCGACGCAGCCGGCGGGACCCGCACCGAGTAGTCGCCGTCGGCGAGCTGGCCGGCTGCCCCGATGAGCTGGCGGACCGGGCGCCAGGTCCGGGTGAAGCGGCGCACGATCAGCACGATCAGAACCAGCACGAGCACCGGCGCCAGCGCCGCAATCCCGGGCACCGCCCCGCCCGCCACGCGGGCGACCAGCGTCACCGCCACCGTGCCGAGGGCCAGCACTGCGAACAGCGCAAAGGCCATGAAGATCAGCCCGCCGATCAGCATGCGGCGGCCGAAGCCGTGCCACGCCTGCGCCCCCTGGCCGGGCGGCCCCCACCGGGGCGGCCCCCACCCGGGCCCGGAGCCGTGCCACTCAGGCATCGGCGAACGAGTAGCCGACGCCGTACGCCGTCAGCAGGTAGCGGGGGTGGGCCGGGTCGGGTTCCAGCTTGCGACGGATGTTCTTGACGTGGGCGTCGACCGAACGCTCGTAGCTCTGGAACGACACCCCGTGGACCGCATCGAGGAGTTGTGCCCGGGTGAAGATCCGCCCCGGGTGACGGGCGAGGGCCGCCAAGAGCTCGAACTCGGTGGCGGTGAGCTTCACCCGCTTGCCGGCCACGTCGACGCGGCGCTTCGCCAGGTCGACGACCAGGTCGCCCACCCGGATCGTCCCCCGGCCGCCGAAGTCCTCCTCGGCGCGCCGCAACACGGCCCGGATGCGGGCGACGAGCTCCTTGGGGCTGAACGGCTTGGTCACGTAGTCGTCGGCGCCGAGTTCCAGGCCGACGATGCGGTCGCTCTCCTCGCTACGGGCGGTGAGCATGATGATCGGCACCGCCGACGTCGCGCGCAGCCGCCGGGTGACGTCGAGGCCGTCCATGCCGGGCAGCCCCAGGTCGAGCACGATCATGTCTGGCTGCTCCTGGCGGGCCAGCGCCAGCGCCGCCTGGCCGTCGGCCGCCTCGACCACGGCGAAGCCCGCCTGGCGCAGGTAATCGCGCACCAGGCGGGCGATCTTCACCTCGTCTTCGACGACGAGCACCTTCTTCACGGTGGTCATTGTGGCTCGGTGTCGGGCAGGTGCTCCACCCAGCTGTCCACTTCCTCCCTGGCGTGGGCCATCCGGTGCCACTCGTCGAACCGCTCCTCGCCGGAGCGCCGGGGCTCCCGGGGCCGGGGGCGGCGATGGTGGCGGGGTGCCTCCCACCCGCCGTCCCACCCCCCGATCCGCCGCCCGATGAAGCCGAGCACCATCACGAAGAAGGCCAGCTTCAGCAACAGGATCGGGAAGAACAGCAGGGCTGCCAGCCCTCCGGCCGCGGCCCCGCCGAACAGCGAGAACAGCCCCACGACGGCGAGGACCACGACCAACAGCCTGAACATGTCTCGTCTCCTTTCGGTATGCGCACAGCGTCGCACCCGAATGTGGAGGACTCGTGAACGTGGGAGGGAGGCGTGCTGCACCCCGGGTGCCTCGCCGTCAGGGGTGCCCGCCGACCGGAGGCTAGGGACGCAGACGGCGCCGCTCGTGTGACCAACGTCCCGTTGCCCCGCCGGGGCGCCGTGCCCACAATGCGGCCATGATCGATCTCACCGTCCACGCAGTGCCGCTGGCCCGCGCCGTCGCCCGCGCCCGCGAGCGGGGGATCGTCGTCCCCACCTTCGCCCAGATGCGCGACCCAGGCCTGATCCCCGCCCAGCAGGTGGAGGGCCTCGCCGAGGTGGGCCTGTGGGACGTCGATCCCCGCAACCTGTTCCGCATCACGTGGCACAACGAGCCGGTGGAGAAGGGCGGCGGCTACGGGCCGGTCAACGTCCTCGAGATACCGCCGGCGCTCAGCGGGGTCGACGCCCGCATCCTGATGCTCGTCGGCAAGTGGTTCCCGACCGGCGCCCACAAGGTCGGCGCCGCCTTCGGGTGCCTCGTCCCGCGCCTCGTGACCGGCCAGTTCGACCCGACCACCCAGCGGGCGGCGTGGCCGTCCACGGGCAACTATTGCCGGGGCGGCGCCTACGACTCGGCGCTCCTCGGCTGCGACTCGATCGGGATCCTCCCCGAGGGCATGAGCCGGGAGCGTTTCGATTGGCTCGAGTCGGTGGCCGGCGAGGTGATCCGCACCCCCGGCTCCGAGAGCAACGTGAAGGAGATCTTCGACAAGTGCGCCGAGCTGCGGGACTCCGGCGAGGACATCGTGATCTTCAACCAGTTCGACGAGTTCGGCAACTATCTGTGGCACTACGCAGTCACCGGGCCGGCCATGGAGGAGGTGCTGGAGGCTGCGCTGGGGGAGAGTGGCCGTTTCGCCGGCGTCGTGGCGACCACCGGCTCGGCAGGCACCATCGCCTGCGGAGACCACCTGAAGCAGCGGTTTCCGGCGGCCAAGGTCGCCGCGTCGGAGGCGCTCCAGTGCCCGACGCTGCTCTCCAACGGGTTCGGGGCGCACCGCATCGAGGGCATCGGCGACAAGCACGTCCCCTGGATCCACAACCTGCGCAACACCGACGTGGTGATGGCGGTGGACGACGCCGCCCCGATCGGGCTGATCCGCCTGTTCAACGAGCCGGCCGGACGCGACCACCTCGCCGCCCAGGGCGTGCCCGGGGACGTCGTGGAGCAGCTCTCGCTGCTGGGCATCTCCGGCGCCGCCAACCTGGTGTCGGCGGTGAAGTTCGCCAAGTGGTTCGAGCTGGGCGGACGCGACGTGGTGCTGACGGTGGCGACCGACTCGATGGAGATGTACGGGAGCCGCCTCGACGAGCTCCGGGCCGAGCACGGGCCGCTCACGGAAGTCGGCGCCGCCGCCGCCTGGCACCGCTATCTGCTCGGTGCCGCCACCGATCACATGGGCGAGCTGGACCACTGGGGCCGTAAGCGGATCCACAACCTGAAGTACTTCACCTGGGTCGAGCAACAGGGCAAGGACGCCGCCGAGTTGGAGGCGCAGTGGCACGACCCCGGCTACTGGACGGCGATCCAGGGCCAAGTGGGCGAGATCGACGCCCTCATCGAGTCGTTCAACGCCGCGGCGGCGGCGAGCTGAGGCCGGCGGGCTCCGGGTCGGGGCGCCGAGCCCACGCGGGGCCCCACCGGGCGCGGGCCGGTAGTCTGCCCCGGACGGAGGAGGGTGCGTGGAGGACTTCGTTCGGGGCCTGCCCAAGGCCGAGCTCCATGTCCACATCGAGGGGACGCTCGAGCCCGAGCTGATGTTCGCGCTGGCCGCCCGCAACGGCGTCGAGCTGCGATTCGGATCGGTGGGCGAGCTCCGCGCGGCCTACGAGTTCCACGACCTCCAGTCGTTCCTCGACATCTACTACGAGGGGGCGGCCTGCCTGCTGCACGAGCAGGACTTCTACGACCTGACGTGGGCCTACCTCGAGCGTGCAGCCGCCGACGGCGTCCGGCGCGCCGAGATCTTCTTCGACCCCCAGACCCACACCGACCGGGGCGTGCCGATCGCCACCGTGATCGGCGGCATCTCGAGGGCGCTGGAGGACGGGCTCGACCGGCTCGGTGTGTCGTCCGGGCTCATCCTCTGCTTCCTCCGCCACCTCAGCGCCGAGGCGGCGGGGGAGACGTTGCAGGCGGCGCTCCCGCACGTTGGGATGCTGCTGGGGGTGGGGCTCGACTCGTCGGAGGTGGGCCACCCCCCGTCGAAGTTCACGGAGGTGTTCGCCCGGGCTCGGGAAGCGGGGCTGCGGGCGGTCGCGCATGCCGGGGAGGAGGGGCCGCCGTCCTACGTGTGGGAGGCGCTCGATCTGCTCCGGGTCGAGCGGGTCGACCACGGCGTCCGCAGCCTCGAAGACGAGGCGCTGGTCGCTCGGCTCGCCGCCCAGCAGGTGCCGCTGACGGTGTGCCCGCTCTCGAACCTCAAGTTGAAGGTCGTCGATCGCATCGAGGACCATCCCATCCAGAAGCTGCAGGACGCCGGGCTGCTGGTGACCGTCAACTCCGACGACCCGGCCTACTTCGGTGGCTACGTGGGCGACAACTACCTGGCGCTGCAACGGGCGTTCGAACTCGACCACAGCCAGCTTCGCGACCTGGCCGCCAACTCGATCTCGGCGTCGTTCCTGTCCGACGACGACAAGGCGGAGCTGCTTGCCGAGCTGGACGCCTACGTGCAGGCGGCCACGTAGCACCGGCCGATCCTCCGGCGCTTCCGGCAGGACGTTGGCCCCTAGCACGGTGAGGGCGGCTGTGGTGGGCTGGCCCCATATGGACGGACGCTCGCGCCCATGACCACCGTCGCCCGCTCGGTCGGGTTCGACCTGAACGGCGATCCGGTGGCCGTCGACGCCGGGCATCCCCACCTGCTGGCGGCGCTGCGCAACGAGCTGGGCATCACGTCGCCCAAGGACGGCTGCGCTCCCAGCGGCCAATGCGGGGCCTGCACGGTGCTCGTCGACGGCAAGGCCCGGGTGAGCTGCCAGTACCCGGTCGCCAAGGCCGCCGGCCGCAAGGTCGTCACCGCGGAGGGCCTGGCGCCCGCCGAGCGTCGCCGTTTCGAATCGGCCTTCGCGGCGGCGGGTGCGCTGCAGTGCGGGTTCTGCACGCCCGGGATCGTCATGCGGGTGAAGGCGCTCCTCGACCGCCGGGGCGCCGCCGTCGACCGTGACGTCGCGGCTCGCCACCTCGGCGCCCATCTGTGCCGCTGCACCGGCTACGTGAAGATCCTCGACGCGGTCGAGGCGCTGGCCCGCGGCGACGCGCCTGCCACGGTCCCCGCCGGAGGGGTCGGGACGTCGGGCGCCCGCTACCAGGCCGGGCTGCTGACGCTGGGCGACAAGCCGTTCGTCGACGACCTGCGCTTGCCCGGCATGCTCCATGGCGCCCTGCGGCTGGCCGACCATGCCCGCGCCGACGTGCTGGCCATCGCCACCGCGGCCGCGGCGGGCGTGCCGGGCGTGGTGGCGGTGCTCACCGCCGCCGACGTCCCCGGCGAGCTGCGGGTGGGCTTGATCGAGCGCGACTGGCCGGTGTTCGTGCCGGTCGGCGGCCGCACCTCCTACCTCGGCGACGTGATCGCGATGGTCGTGGCCGAGGACCCCGACACGGCTCGCCGTGCCGCCCAGATGGTCGACGTGGAGTACCAGCCCCACCGGCCGATCGTCGACTCGGCGGTCGCCGTCGAGGACCAGGAGCCCGCCACGTGGGGCACGGACGGCAACGTGCTCTCCCGCACCGCCTACCGGCGAGGCGACGTCGACGCGGCGCTGGCTGCGGCCGCCCACCGGGTGCACGAGACGTTCACGACCCAACGGGTGGAGCATGCGTTCCTCGAACCGGAGTCGACGCTGGCCGCCCCGCAGCCCGACGGCACGCTGTGGGTGTGGTCCGGCGGGCAGGGAGCGTGGGACGACCGGGACCAGGTTGCCGCAGTCCTGGGCATCGATGCGGTGAGCGTCGTCGTCGAGCAGGTCGCCAACGGCGGCGCATTCGGCGGCAAGGAGGACCTCTCCAACCAGGCGCAGACCGCGCTGGCCGCATGGCTGCTGCAGCGCCCGGTGCACTGCACCCTCACCCGCGAGCAGTCGTTCCTCATGCACCCCAAGCGCCACCCCGTCCGCCTGGACTACGAGGCGGCGTGCGACGGCGAGGGGCGGATCACCGCCGTGCGAGCCCGGTTGCTGGGCGACACGGGGGCGTACGCTTCGGTGGGCGCCAAGGTGCTGGAGCGGGCCGCCGGCCACGCCTGTGGCCCCTATGCCATCGCCAATGTCGACGTCGAGGCCGTGGCGGTGCGCACGAACAACCCGGTCTGCGGGGCCTTCCGCGGCTTCGGCGCCAACCAGGCCCAGTTCGCCATGGAGGGCGTGGTCGACAGGCTCGCCGCCCTGGCGGGCCTCTCCGGCTGGGAGATGCGGTCGCGCAACGTCGTGGAGCCGGGTTCGGAGTGGGGCCCCGGTCAGCTCATGGACGGCGGGGCCGCCGGGGCGAGGGCCGTGCTCGACGCCGCCCGGCCCGCCTACGACGCCGCCCGTGCCGCCGGCAAGGCGGTGGGGGTCGGGCTGGCGATCAAGAACAGCGGCCTCGGCAACGGCGCCGTCGAGGTGGCCCGGGCCGTCGTGCGCTTCGAGGACGACGGCACGGTGGAGGTGCGCCACTGCTGGACGGAGATGGGCCAGGGCGTGCACACCGTGGCGGCCCAGGTCGCCGTCGAGGAGCTCGGGGTCGACCCGGCGCGGGTGGAGGTCGTCGTCGACACGACCCGCGAGCTGGGCGCCGGCCAGACCACCGGCAGCCGGGGCACGCTGATGGCTGCCGGCGCCGTGGCCGACGCCTGTCGGGCGGCGGTGGCCGGGGGCCGGTGCGTGGGCGTCGACTACCCCGGCGAGTACCGGGTCGACTGGACCGACGCGGTCGGCTCGGCCCGGCACCCCGTGGTCCACTCGACCTTCGGCTACGCGGCGCAGGTCGTGGTCGTCGACCGTGAGACCGGCGACATCGAGAGGGTCGTCGCCGTCCACGACGTGGGCAGGGCGGTGAACCCGCAGCTGTGCGAAGGCCAGGTGGAGGGCGCCGTCCACATGGGCCTCGGGTACGCGCTGGCCGAGGAGTTCCCGGCCGATGACGAAGGCCGGCCCACCATCACCACGCTGCGGGGCCTCGGCATCTTGCGGGCCAAGGACGTGCCGCCCATCGACGTGGTCCTGGTGGAGGTGCCCCAGCCGGGCTCGCCGTACGGCATCAAGGGGGTCGGGGAGATCGGCCTGGTGCCCACCGCTCCGGCGGTGGCGGCTGCGCTGCACGACCACGACGGCCGCTGGCGTGCCCGGCTCCCCATGCGAAGGGAGGAGCGATGACGGCCGCGACGACACACGGGCTGGTCTGTGGCCACCACCACCTCTACTCGGCGCTGGCGCGGGGCATGCCCGCCCCGCCCCGCACCCCGCGCAATTTCAGGGAGATCCTCGAGCTGGTGTGGTGGCGGCTCGACTGCGCCCTGGACCTCGAGATGATCCGCTGGTCGGCGATGCTCGGTGCGCTGGAGGCGCTGGAGCGGGGAACCACCGTGATCGTCGATCACCACGAGTCGCCCGATGCCATAGAGGGGAGCCTCACGACCATCGCCGAGGCGTGCGCCGAGGTCGGGGTGCGGGTGGTGTGCGCATACGGCGTCACCGACCGTCACGGCGCCGATGGTGCCCGCCGCGGCCTCGCCGAGAACGAGCGATTCCTCGCCGCGGGCGGGCACGGCCTGGTCGGGGTGCACGCCGCGTTCACCTGCTCGGATGCCACGCTGGAGGCGGCGGCCGACCTGGCGGCCCGGTTTGGTGTCGGTGTGCACATCCACGTCGCCGAGGGGCTCGTCGACGGTGCCGCCGCCACCAGGATCGGGCGGCTGGCCCGTCCCGACTGGCTGCTGGCCCATTGCGTGCACCTGCCCGACAACCACGGGCTGGCGGGCATCGTCGCCCACAACGCGCGTTCCAATCTCAACAACGCAGTCGGCTACGCCGCGCCGGCCCGCTTCGCCAACCCGGTGGTGCTCGGCTCCGACGGGATCGGCGCCGACATGCTCGAGGAGTTCCGCCTCGCCTACGCGCTCCACCGGGCCGCCGACGTGACCGCGACGCCCGAGGCGGCGTGGGGCTGGCTGCGCAACGGGGCGCTGCTCGCGCCCGAGGCCGAGAAGGACGAGGTCACCTGGTCGTACGCCCCCATGGATCCGTGGCACCTCGCCTACACGCCCGGCGTGCGGCCGCGGCGGGTGATGGTGGACGGGGAGGTCGTCTTGGACGAGGGGCGGTCCACCCGGGTCGACGCCGATGAGGTGCGGGCGCGGGCCGCAGAGCAGGCCCGCCGCCTGTTCGCCCGACTGTGAACGCCACCAAGCCGCCCGCAGCGTCTCCGGCGCCGGCGGCCAAGCCGCCCGCAGCGTCTCCGGCGCCGGCGGCCAAGCCGCCCGCAGCGTCTCCGGCGCCGGCGGCCAAGCCGCCCGCGCTGACCCCCTACCCGCTGCGGGTGCTGCTGGGCCGCATCGCCCACGAGTGGGAGACCCGCCACCGCATCTTCGACCTGCCGACGGGGCGCTTCTTCCACCAGGATCCCGTCCGGGACCTCGGCGTCGCCGTCGCAGGCCGCACCGCAGCGACGCCGGTCGGGCCGGCCGCCGGTCCCCACACCCAGCTCGCCCAGAACTACGTGCTCGGGTGGCTGGCCGGCGCCCGCACCTTCGAGATGAAGACCGTGCAGGTGCTCGACGAGCTCGACATCCCCCGGCCGTGCATCGACGCCGAGGCCGAGGGCTACAACGTCGAATGGAGCCAGGAGCTGCGCATCGACCAGTCAGTCGAGGAATACGCCAAGGCCTGGATCCTGCTCGAGATCCTCAGCCGCTGGGAGCCGCTGCGGCCGCTGCTCGGCCTTCCCGGGCCCCACGTGTTCGACCTGTCGGTGGGCTACGACCTGGCCGGGATCACCAGCGATCGGATGGCGAGGTTCGTCCACGACATGAAGAACGCCGGGCCGATCATCGACGCACTCCGCCCCGAGATCCCCGAGCCGTTCGCCGAGTTCCGCGACTACCCGTTCCCCGACCAGCTCGCCAGCAGCGTGACGCTGTCGACGTTCCACGGCTGCCCGCCGTTCGAGATCGACGCGATCAGCCGCTACCTGATGGAGGATCAGGGGCTCGACGTGACCGTGAAGCTCAACCCGACGCTGCTCGGCCACGACGCGGCGCGGGCGCTGCTCGACCGGCTCGGCTTCGGCGACGTGCTGCTCGACCCGGCCGCGTTCGAAGCCGACCTCGCCTTCGCCGCCGCGGTGGAACTGATCGACTCGCTTGCCCGCTTCGCCGCCCAGCATGGCCGGACGTTCGGGATCAAGCTGACCAACACGCTCGTCGTCGGCAACCACCGCTCGGTGCTGCCCGGCGACGTCATGTACCTCTCGGGGCCGCCGCTCCACGTGATCACGACGACCCTGCTCGACCGGCTGGTCGAGGCGCTGCCGGGCCGGTTGCGGCTGGGGACCGCCGCGGAAGGGGTGGGCGTGTCGTTCTCGGGCGGCATCGGCCGCGACAACCTGCCGCAGGCCGTGGGGCTCGGGCTGGCTCCGGTCACCGTCTGCACCGACCTGCTCAAACCCGGCGGCTACGGCCGGTTCTCGGGAATGCTGAAGCACCTCGCCGCCGAGATGGAAGACGCCGGCTGCGGCGACGTGGCCGCCTGGCGGGCCCACGCCGAGCACGACGCGCAGGAGGCGGGCCACCGCGACGCGGTCGCCGCCTACGCCGCCCGGCTGAACCGGGCTGGGCCGGACAGCCCCTTCGGCGCCACCGGCGCCGCGAAGCGGCTGCGGCACGTCGACTCCGACCTCGAGCTGTGGGACTGCGTGAGCTGCAACCTGTGCGTCACGGTCTGCCCCAACGACGCGATGTTGCACCTGCCGACACCGGAGGGCGCCGGCCTGGGGCAGCGCTGGCAGTACCTGTGCCTCGCGGAGCTCTGCAACGACTGCGGCAACTGCACCACCTTCTGCCCCGAACGCGGCGACCCGTTCCGCGCCAAGCCCAGGCTCTTCCTCGACGCCGAGCGCTGGAGCGAGGACACCGGCCCGGCCTTCCTGGTACGGGCCGCCGACGGCGGCTTCGAGGTCACCGGAGCCGTGACCGTGGCCGGCGAGGCGCCCCGGCTGGCTGCCGTCCTGGCCGGGCCCGAGGGCCTCCCGCTGCGCCCCGGCGACCTGCCGGGCCAGGCCTGATTGGAGCAACGGCCCAGTACCATCCCAGCCGTGCGCGCCGCCGCCTCCCCCTTCGTCGTCAACGTGTCCGACCTGCTCGCCCACGTCGGGAAGGAGCGGCGCGGGCAGGTCGTCGAGCCCGTCGCCTACCGGCTCGAGATGGCGCACACCGACCCCGACCAGCCGATGCGGGCCGACGTGGTCCTGCGGTCCATCCCCGGCGGGATCATGGTGGAGGGCGACGTGGCCGCCCCCGCCGTGCTCACCTGCAACCGGTGCCTCACCGAATGGCCCGAGGAGCAGCACGTCCGGCTGCGTGAGCTGTTCTCCACGGACGCCGACGACGATGGCGACTACCACGTGGTCGGCGACGAAGTGGACCTCGAGCCGCTGCTGCGGGACGAGGTGACGCTGTCGCTGCCGCTGCTGCCGCTGTGCAAGCCCGACTGCGCCGGACTTTGCCCAATCTGCGGCGCCGACTTAAATACCGATGCCTGTCCCGGGCACGAGGACGCATCCAGTTCCCCCTTTGCGGGCCTGCGCGACCTGCTAGAAACCCAGGACTGATCCCAGGAAGGACAGCGGCGATGGCCGTACCGAAGAAGAAGATGTCGCGGTCGCGCACCCGGCGCCGCAAGGCCGCTTGGCGTATCGCCCGGCCCCATACGGTGCCGTGCCCGCAGTGCTCGTCGCCCAAGCTCAACCACCGCGTCTGCCAGGTGTGCGGCACGTACAAGGGGCGCGAGGTCCTGCAGGAGGGCTGACGCGCCGGAGTCGGTAGAAGAGGAGAGGGGCTGAGTTGGCTCGCATCGCGCTGGACGCCATGGGAGGCGACCACGCCCCGGCCGAGGTCGTCGCAGGCGGCGTGGAAGCCGCCAAGTCCGGCATCGACGTGCAGCTCGTCGGCGACCAGACCGTGCTCCGCCCGCTCCTCGACGACGCAGGCGCCGACCTGCCCATCGTCCAGGCTTCCCAGATCATCGAGATGGGGGAGGATCCCCGATCGGCGATCCGGGAGAAGAAGGAGGCGTCGGTGTCGGTGGCGGCGCGCCTGGTCGCCGACGGCGAAGCCGACGGCCTCTACTCGGCCGGCTCCACCGGGGCCACCGTGGCGGCCGCCGCCCTCCTGATCGGGCGCCTGCCGGGCGTCAGCCGTCCGGCGATCGCCAACCTGTACCTGATGATCCCCTCCGGCGGCAAGGTGCTGCTCGACGGCGGCGCCAACCTGGAGTGCAAGCCCGAGCACCTCTACCAGTTCGGCGTGATGGGTTCGGCCCTGTCGACCGTGTACGTGGGCCGGGAGGATCCCCGTGTGGGGATCCTCAACATCGGCAGCGAGGAGGGCAAGGGTCGCGACCTGGAGAAGGGAGCTTTCGCTCTGCTACGGGACTCCAACCTCAACTTCGTCGGGAACGTCGAAGGCCACGACATCGGCACCGGCGCCGCCGACGTGTTCGTCACCGACGGCTTCACCGGCAACGTGCTGCTGAAGGCGGCCGAGGGCACCGCCAGGTTCGTCGCCCAGATCATCACCGACGTACTGCTGGGCAAGGAGAGCGACCCCGAGACAATCGAGGTCACCCGACCGAAGTTGCGGGAGCTGTACGACCGGGTCGACCCGGAGGCCTACGGCGGCTCGCACCTCGTCGGGACGAAAGGCGTGGTGGTCATCGGGCACGGATCGTCGTCGCGGCGGGCGGTCGCCAACGGGCTCGCCATGGCCGCCGAGGCGGTGGACCGGGGGCTGGTCGAGCGAATCGCGGCAGGGCTGGGCGGCTGAAATGGCCGACCCCGGCGCGGGGTTCCAGGAAGCGCTGGGCCACACCTTCGCCGACGAGGAGCTGTTCCGCCGCGCGGTGACCCACCGCTCCCACCTCGCCGAGCACCCCGGCGGCCGATCGAACGAGCGCCTCGAGTTCCTCGGCGACGCGGTGCTGCAGCTTTGCGTCACCGACTACCTCTACGAGCATCACCCCCAGCTGGCCGAGGGCGAGCTGGCCAAGATCCGGGCCGCCGTCGTCGCCGAGGCGCCCCTCGCCCGGTTCGCCGCCGAGTTCGGGCTCGGCGCGGTGGTGCTGCTCGGTCGGGGCGAGGAGCTGACCGGCGGCCGGGAGAAGCCGTCGATCCTCGCCGACGCGTTGGAGGCGGTGCTCGGCGCCGTGTACCTCGACGCCGGCCTCTCGGCGGCCAAGGACGTGGTGCTGCATCACTGGGCGCCGCTCATCGAGGAACGGGCCGGCGCTCCCGGAGCCCGCGACTACAAGACCCGGCTCCAGGAAGTGCTGGCCAAGGACGGGCTCCAGCCCCGCTACCGCATCGAGGAGGAAGGCCCCGACCACGCCAAGCGGTTCGCAGCCGTGGTGTCGGCCGCGGGCCGGGAGCTGGGACGGGGCAGCGGCACGTCGAAGAAGCGGGCGCAGCAGGAGGCGGCCCGCGCGGCGATGCGGGCGCTCGGCTGATGCCCGAGCTCCCCGAGGTCGAAACCACCCGGCGGGGGATCGCTCCGGTGCTGGAGGGCGCGCGTCTGGCGGACGTGGAGGTGCGCCGCGACCGCATGGTGCGCCGCCACGTGCGCCCCGGCGACTTCGCCGACCGCATGCGGGGCCGCCAGGTGCTGCGGCTGCGCCGGCAGGGCAAGTTCATGGTCGCCGACGTCGAGGGCGGCTTGCTCTGGGTGACCCACCTCGGCATGTCGGGCCGGATGAGCCTCGCTCGACCCGGCGATCCGGAGCCGCCCCACGTCAACGTGCTGCTCAGCACCGACCGCGGCGACGAGGTGCGGTTCGTGGACCCCCGCACCTTCGGGTTCGTGGTGGCCTACACCCCCGAGGAGTACGCGTCCTCGCCGATGGCGCGCCTCGGCCCCGACGCTCTCGACGACCTGCCCCGCGCCGCGGAGCTGGCCGCCCGGCTCGACGGGCGCATCGTGCCGATCAAGCCGCTGCTGTTGGACCAGACATTCCTCGCCGGCATCGGCAACATCTACGCGGACGAGATCCTGCACCGGGCAGGCATCCGCAGCGACCGGCCCGCCGGGTCGCTCACCTTCGACGAGGTGAAGGCGCTGCGCGCCGCGGTCCGCCCCGTGCTGCGGACGGGCCTCCGCCACGGCGGCACGAGCCTGTCCGACCTCCGCTACCTGCTGCCCGACGGGCGGGCCGGCGAATACATGGCCCGGCTGCGGGTATACGGCCGCGAGGACGAGCCGTGCCCCCGCTGCGGCACCCCGATCAGGCGGCAAGTGCTGCGCCAGCGCAGCACCTACTGGTGCCCCCGGTGCCAGGTGTAGCCGCCCGTTTCGTGGTGTCCGGCCACGTGCAGGGGGTCTTCTTCCGGGACACCACCAGGCGCGAGGCCCGGCGGCTCGGCATCGCCGGCTGGGTGAGGAACGCGGCGAACGGCACGGTGGAGGTCTTCGCGCAAGGCGACCGCGCCGCGGTCGACGAGCTCGCGGCTTTCCTCGCGACCGGACCGCGGCACGCGGTGGTCACCGGCGTGCAGCGGCGGGAGGCGGCGGTCGATCCGGCCCTGCGGGACTTCGAAATACGCGCCTGACGGCCTGCGGGAATTACCGGCCCGCCTGCGGTGGGCCGGTAGTGTGACCGGGCTTTGTTCCTGAAATCGATCTCCCTCACGGGCTTCAAGTCCTTCGCCGACCGCACCCGCCTCCACCTCGAGTCGGGCGTCAACGTCGTGGTCGGCCCGAACGGCTCGGGCAAGTCGAACCTCGTCGACGCAGTCGCCTGGGTGCTGGGCACGCAAGCGACGTCGGCGCTCCGTACCCAGAAGATGGAAGACGTCATCTTCTCCGGTACGACCAGCCGGCCCCCGCTCGGCCGGGCCGAGGTCAGCGTGACCGTCGACAACGAGTCGGGGTCGTTGCCGCTCGACCTCCCGGAGGTGACCATCACGCGGCGCCTCTACCGCGACGGCACGTCGGAGTACGAGATCAACGGCGTCCAGTGCCGGCTGCTCGACGTGCAGGAGCTGCTGTCCGACGGCGGCGTGGGCCGCCACCAGCACGTGATCGTCGGGCAGGGACGCATCGGGGAGATCCTCACCGCCCGCCCCGAGGAGCACCGCGGGGTGGTGGAGGAGGCCGCCGGCGTCACGAAGCACCGCCGGCGCCGCGACCGGGCGCTGCGCCGCCTGGAGCAGACCGAGGTCGACGTTGCGCGCCTCCAGGACATCCTCACCGAGCAGCAGCGCCGCATGCGTCCGCTGCGGCGGCAGGCCCGCGCCGCCGAGCGGCACGGCGCCCTTCAAGCCGAGGTGCGGGACTTGCGCCTCTGGCTGGGGGGGCGTGACCTCAGGGCGCTCCGGCAGCGGCAGGCTGCAGCCGGCGAGGAGCAGGCGGCGCTGGCGGACGAGCTGACCGCCACCGAGCACGACCTGGCGGAGCTGTCTGCGTCGCTGGGGGGATTGGAGAGCGCGGCGGGCGTCGTGGGGCGCGCACTGGAGCGCGACACGGCCGCCGCGGCTCGGCTGGAGACCACCGCCGAGCGCCTGCAGCGGGTGGCCCTGGTGGCGAGGGAGCGGCGCATGTCGATCGAGTCCCGGGTCGAGGGGGCCGGCGAGCGCCGGCGCGACCTCGAGGATGAGCAGCGCCAGCTCGCCGCCGGCCTGGCCGCCGCCGAACACGAAGAGTCGCAGGCTCGGGTCGCCGCCGAAGCGCTGGAAGCCCGGCTGCGCAGCCTGGAAGACGAGGAGCGCTCGCTGTCCGAGCAGTCGCAGCTCCCCGCCGAAGGGGTCGTAGCAACGCTGCGGGGCGACCTGCGGGCCTTGGAGGCGGCCGCGACGCGGGACGGCGCCGAGGCAACGGCGCTCGCCGGCCGCATGCGCGTGGTGACGGCTCGCCTGGAGGAGGAGTCCCGCCAAGCCGAGCAACTCGTCGTAGAGCAGCGGCTCACCGACTCCCAGGTCGGGATCGCGCAGCAGGACTACCGGGCCGCCGAGCAGCGGCGGCGCGCTGACCAGCAGGCACTCGAGCGGGCAGAGGCCGCCGCCGCCTCAGCCGGGCTCGCCGAGGCGGCCGCCAAGGCGCGGGTCGAGGCGCTCGAAGCCGTCGTGGCCGGGCTCGCAGAGCCCGAGGTCCGCCAGCAGGTGGCGGACGCTGCCGGCGTCGTCGGCGCCCTGGCCGAGCGGCTCGACGTCCCCGCCGAGCTGGTGGCCGCCGTCGACGCTGCCCTGGGATTCTGGAGCGACGCCTTCGTCGCCGGCGACGCCGACGCGGTCGCTTCCGTTGTGGCCGACCTCAAGTCGACCGGGGGTGGCGGGGTCTCGCTGGTGCGCGCCGTGGACGGGGACGTCGCTGCGAGGGAGGTCGCTTCCGAGTGGGGGGCCGCCGCGCTGGTCGACGCGCTGGGGGGCGGCGCCGACGCCGGGTTGGCGGGCACGCTGCTGGGCGACGTCGTGCTCGTGGAGGGGTGGTCGATGGCGTGGCAGATCGCCCAGCGCCACCCGGCCATCCGGGTCGTGACCCCGGAGGGCGACCTGGTGACCGCCTACGGCATCCGGCCGGGCCTCCCCGACGGCGCCGGCGCGATCGCGCTCGAGGACGCGTACGCCCGTCTGGAGGCGGCCGAGACCGACGTGGCTCGGGCGGGCAGCCTGCTCGCCCAGGCTCGGCGCGCCTTCGACGGCTCGCGGGGTGACGAGCGCACCGCGCTCGAGAGGCTGGAGTCGCTGGAGGCTCGGCTGGCCGGCTCCACCGAGGCGCTGGCGATGATCGAGCGCGCCGCCGCCGAAGGCGATGCCGAGCGAGCCCGGCTCGAAGAGCGCCGGGCGGCGTTGCGGGCGGCCGACGCCGCCAGGGCGGAGCGCATCGCCGACCTGCGCCGCCGGCTGGGCGAGTTCGAGGGCGAGGAAGCCGAGCGGCAACGCGCCTGGGAGCGTCTCCAGAGCCGCCGGGACGAGGTGGCTCGCCGCCGCGAAGAGGCGCGACGCGCCCATCGGGAAGCGGCCACCGTGCTCGCCGCAGTGTCGGAGCGGCGCCGCATCACCGCCGGCCGGCAACAGGCGGTCGCTGCAGAGCTTGCCGACCTGGAAGCCGATCCCGGCGACCCCGGGGCCGCGCTCCGGCTGGTCGGGGTGGAGGAGGCCGCGCGCGCCGGGCTCGAGGTGGTGCGGCGCCACGTCGAGGCGCTGCGGGAGCGGCAGCGCCGCGCCCGCGCCGAGGCGGGAGAAGCCGGCAGCCGCCTCGAGGCGGCCCGCCGCCGCCGGCGCGAGCTGGAGCAGGCGATGTTCGGCGGCCGGGAGCGAGCCGGCGAGTTGAAGCTCGAACTCGCCGAGCTCGCGTTGCGAGAGGAGGCGATCGCGGAGCGGCTCCGCCGCGACGCGGACGCGTCCGAGGATGAGGCGCTCGCCGCGCCCCTGCCCGAGCTGCCGGAAGACGCCGTGCCGGAGGAGCTCCTTACGTCGCTCGAGTCGCAGCTGCGGCGGCTGGGGCCGATCAACCCGCTCGCCGCCGACGAGTACCGCGAGCTGTCGGAGCGAGCCGAGTTCCTGGAGGGCCAGCTCGCCGACCTCGAGTCGTCCCGCAGCGAGCTGCGCAAAGTGATCCGGGCGCTCGACGAACAGATCGCCACACTGTTCACCGAAGCGTTGGCCGACATCGACGCGGCCTACCAGGAGAACTTCGCACTGCTGTTCCCCGGCGGCAAGGGCCGCCTGCGGCTCACCGACCCCGACGACGTGCTCAACTCCGGCGTGGAGCTGGAGGCGCAACCGCTGGGGAAGAAGATCAGCCGGCTGAGCCTGCTGTCGGGTGGGGAGCGGTCGCTGGCGGCGCTGGCGTTCCTGTTCGCGGTGTTCAGGGCCCGGCCCAGCCCCTTCTACATTCTCGACGAGGTGGAGGCCGCGCTCGACGACGCCAACCTGCACCGCTTCCTGCGGCTGGTCGGCACGCTGCGGGGCGCCGCCCAGCTCACGGTGGTGACGCACCAGCAACAGACGATGGAAGCGGCCGATATCCTCTACGGGGTCACCATGGAGCCGGGCGGGTCGTCGCAGGTGCTCGCCAAGCGGCTCGCCGAGGCCCCCCGCTAGCCAGACCGTCCAGGAGTCCCTCGTTGGAACTGATTCCCGCCATCGTCGTCGCCGCCGTCGTCCTCGTCGCGATCGCCGGGTTCGTCACGCTGCGGGCCCGCAGTCGCGAGCAGACCCGCACGGTGCCCGTTGCCCGCCCCGATGCCCGGCCGCGGGCTGCGGCCCCCACCGTCACACCGCTCAGTACCCGCCTCGGCAAGTCCCGGAGGGCGCTCGGGGAGCGGCTCGGCGCGCTGTTCGGACGCGGGGCGATGGACGCCGCGTTCTGGGAGGGGTTGGAGGAGACGCTGATCGCCGCCGACGTCGGGGTCGCCGCGTCCGGCGCGGTCGTGGAGCGGGTGCGCGAGGCGAAGCCCGAGGACCCGGCCGAGGCCCGCAGGCTGCTGCGGGACGCGCTGGTGGCGCTGTTCGGCGACCGCGACCGGTCGCTGGGCCGCGACGGCAAGCCGGCGGTGATCGTGGTCGTCGGCGTCAACGGCTCCGGCAAGACCACCTCGATCGCCAAGCTGGCCGCACTGCTGCGCCGGGAGGGCGACGAGGCCCTGCTGGGCGCCGCCGACACCTTCCGCGCCGCCGCCGACGAGCAGCTCCGCACCTGGGCCGATCGGGTCGGCGTCGACGTGGTGGGCGGCCAGCCGGGCTCCGACCCGGCCGCGGTCGCGTTCGACGCCTACCAGGCGGCCCGCTCCCGCGGCAAGGACGCGGTGATCGTCGACACCGCCGGTCGGCTGCAGACGAAGCACAACCTGATGCAGGAGCTCGGCAAGGTGGCGCGGGTGCTCCGCAAGGAGGCAGGCGACCTCGACGAGGTCCTGCTGGTGATCGACGGCACCACCGGCCAGAACGCGCTCTCGCAGGCGAAGGTGTTCACCGAGGCGGTCGGCGTGACCGGCATCATGATCACCAAGCTCGACGGCACGGCCAAGGGCGGCGTGGCGGTGGCCGTCGAGCAGGAGCTCGGCATCCCGGTCAAGCTCATCGGGGTGGGGGAGGGCGTCGACGACCTGCTGCACTTCGACCCGGCCGAGTTCGTCGACGCGCTGGTGGGCGAATGAGCGACGCCGAGCTGCTCGGCGCCGCCCGCGCCGCCGCCGAGCGCGCCTACGCTCCCTACTCGAGGTTCCGGGTCGGCGCGGCGGTGCTGGCCGCCAATGGCAGCGTCTACACCGGCGCCAACGTCGAGAACGCCGCGTACCCGTCCACCTTGTGCGCCGAGGCGGTGGCGATCGGCCACGCGGTGGCGTCGGGGGTGCGGGAGATCGAGGCGGTCGCCGCGGTGTGCCTGGACGGGCCGGGCTGCTCCCCGTGCGGCCAGTGCCGCCAGCGGATGCGCGAGTTCGGCGTAGAGCGGGTGGTCACCGAGAACGGGACCGGCGACGTGGTGGTGCGGCCGCTGGCGGAGCTGCTGCCGGACTCGTTCGGGCCGGAGAGCCTGCCGGCCTAGCCGGCGCCAACCTCGTTTCGAGATATTCAGACCAAGCGCACGGTAGCCGGGCTGCCTGGCCTTCATGAACGCACACCGGACATCGCTCGTCAACCCCTCGACAAGCGCCGTGCCGCCTACCCCGGCGGCCAGCCCACCCGATCCTCCCGGCGCACCACGAAGCGGAGGCCGCTCCACGTCTCGTCCAGCGCGGCGACCTTGTTGTCGACCAGGCCGGCGTCCAGGCCGGTGGACTGAACCACGTCGAAGTCGACGTCGGTGGCCACGCCAGAGGCCTTCCTCGGCCAGCCGACCCACAGGCCGCCGGCGGGCTGCAGCCGCACCGCCAACGGCAGGAAGCGGCGCCGGAGGTCGGCGGCGCGGTCGACGAAGAACACGATGACGTCGAGCCGCTTGGCTCGGGCCGAGGAGAACTCGACGCCGTCCGGCAGTGGCTCCAGCGTGGCAGCGAAGCCGTCCGGAGCGCCCACCAGCGCCACGCGCGACCCGGCGGCGATCCCGAGCTTCTTCGCCAGCGGTGTGCCCGAATACCCGGCGCTCATCTGGCAACCTTACGCAGCGATGGACGACCGCCTCCGGCTGCGCGCCACGTTCGGCGAGGGCGCCGAGCGCTACGACCGCGCCCGGCCCGGCTACCCGCCCGCCCTGTTCGACGCGATCGCCGGCTACGCAGGGCTGGGCCCGGGCGCTCGGGTGCTGGTGATCGGTTGCGGCACCGGGCAGGCCACCCGGCCGATGGCGGAGCGCGGCTGGGCGGTCGAGGCCCTGGAGCTCAGCCCGGCGCTCGCCGCCGTCGCCGTGCGCAACGCCGCCGGGCTCGGCGCCGCCGTCGCCGTCGGATCGTTCGACGACTCCGACCTCCTGGATGACGCCTACGACGCCGTCGCCGCCTTCACGGCGTTCCACTGGCTCGACCCCGGGACCCGGGTCCGGCGGGCGGCGGTGGCTCTGCGGCCCGGTGGGGTCCTGGCCACCGTCGCCACGGTCCACGTGCAGGGCGCCGACGACTTTTTCGAGCGGGCGCAGGCCTGCTACCGCCGCTGGGACCCGGGCACCCCCGCCGTCTCCCGGCTGCCCCGCCCCGGCGAGCTCGAGCGCAACGCCACCGAGATCGAGGCAACCGGCCTTTTCGAACCCGCCGTCTTCCGCGATTTCCCGGCGGACATCGAGTACACGGCCGGCGAGTACGTCGACCTGTTGCGCACCTACTCGCCGATCCTCGCCATGCCCCCGGCCGCTCGCGACGGCCTGCTCCGGTGCCTGGCCGGCATGATCGGCGACGGCCGGATCACCAAGTCGTACGTGTTCCAGCTCCGGATGGCCCGCCGCCGGGCGTCCTGAGCCGGGTTCCTCTCAAGAAGCTCCTGCCGGCATCCGACACTTACGGGGTGATGGAGAGCTATCCCGTGCACGATCCTCGCGCCACGTGGCGCAACACCTGGGGGCGGCGGCTCGTGCTGCTGCTCGGCTGGGCTGCGGCGTTCGCCGCCGTCGGCGGGCTGGTCGTCGCCGCGCGCATCGGCGCACTGTGGGCGTGGGGCATCAGCCCCGCCGCCGCCGGCTTCGCCGCGTTCACGATGGTCGTCATGCCCGAGCCCGTGCCGGCCGCGCCCATCAAGCCCCTGCCCAAATACCTGCTGGGCGACCAGCGCCTCAACCTGCTGGCGCCCGTCTCGGTGCCCGAGGCTGCGCCGCAGGTGATCAGCTCGCTGCGGGCGTCGCGCCGCCTGGCCGTCCCCCAGCGCCAGGCTGCCTGAGGAAGCTCGACGTATCGCCTTTCCGGCCTGTGGCAGATGACGACGATCCCCGGGAGATCCATCCACAGCATCACCCTCCTAGGAACTGCGCTCCCGAAGGGCCACCACGCTCCTAGCCGCTGCGCTCCCGGAGGGCTTCGACCAGCTTGGGCACGACCTTGTGGACGTCACCGACGACGCCCAGGTCGGCGATGCTGAAGATCGGTGCGTCCTGGTCCTTGTTGATGGCGATGATCGTGCCCGAGTCCTTCATGCCGACCACGTGCTGCATGGCGCCACTGATGCCGCAGGCGATGTAGACGCCGGGCTTGACCGTCTTGCCGGTCTGGCCCACCTGCATGGCATACGGCACCCACCCGGCGTCGACGACGGCACGGGTTGCGCCAACCGCCGCGCCGAGCAACCCGGCCAGCTCGTCGAGCAGCGCGAAGTTCTCCGCGGCGCCCAGGCCCCGGCCGCCCGAGACGATGATCGTCGCGTCGGCGAGCTGCGGTCCCTCGGAGGCGTCCTCGTGGCGCTCCAGCACCTGCGCTTCGCCGGCGTGGCCGACGTTGGGCGCCTGGACCGCCACCACGTCGGGGACTCCGCCGCCGGCGGGCTCGGCCGTGAACGACTTCGGCCGCACCACGACCAGGGCCGGAGGGTCGTCGGTGTACGTGGTCTCGACCACCGTGGTGCCGCCGAGGATCTCGGTGGTGACCGACACCCCGCCGTCCGCGGACACGTCGACGGCATTCGACAGCACCGCCCGCCCCAGCCGGGCGCTGAGCCGGCCGGCCACGTCGCGGTCGTCGACCGACATCCCGAACAGGACCAGCTCGGGCGCGTGCTCGCCGACCAACGCCTCTAGCGCCGCCGCCGCCCCGGCCGCCGGCAGAGTGTCGCCGGGGTCGTAGTGGTAGACGGTCGCCGCCCCGTGGTCGCCGAGCATGGCCCAGGCGGCGTCGGACGCGGGCCCGGCGTAGAACACGGCCACGTCACGGCCCAGCGTCCGGGCCTTGGCGAGCAGCTCCAGCGTGATGGGGGCGACCTCCGAGCTGGACGTCGCCGCCGAGAACACCCAATACCCCGGCATGTCAGATCACCTTTGCCTGTTCGAGCTTCTTCACGATCGCCAGGTGGCCTTCGCCCTCGTCCTCAACGATCTCCCCGGCCTGTCGCTCGGGCGCGGGCCGCACGGCGGCGATCGTCTGCCCCGATGCGCCCGACCCGACGGCGGCGCCGTCGAGCCCCAGGTCGGCGGCCGTCACCTGCTCGATCTCCTTCTTCTTCGCCGCCATGATCCCCTTGAACGTCGGGTACCGGGGCTCGACAGCCCCGGCAGTTACTGAGACCAGCACCGGCGGCGCCGCCTCCACGACGTCGTAACCGGCTGCGGACTGGCGCTCGATGCGGATCTTGCCGCCTTCGTTGGCGACCTTGCGGGCAAACGTCAGCGCGGGGACGCCCAACAGCTCGGCGAGCTGCTGGGGCACGACACCGGTGTACCCGTCGGTCGACTCCGTGCCGGCGATGACGATGTCGAAGTCCTCCCGCTGGATGGCGGCCGCCAGCACCCGGGCCGTCACCAGGGCTCCCGATCCCCGCAGCGCCTCGTCGTCTACGACCACGGCCTTGTCGGCTCCCATCGCCAGCGCCTGGCGGATGCCTTGCAGCGTGCCGGCTGGTGACATCGACACCAGCGTGACGGTGCCTTCGGTGGCTTCGGCGAGCTGGAGCCCTACCTCGACGCCGTAGCGGTCCGTGTCGTCGAGGACCTGATCCTCGGGACGGACCACCCAGTGGGTATCCGGGTCGAGCTGGTAGGGAGTCGCCGGGTCGGGTATCTGCTTGACGCAGACCACGATGTTCACGGACGTTCTCCTCGGACTGGGGGACGGCGGATGTTAGGGGCCGGCCGTTGCTCCGCCACCGAGCCGCACCGCGTCGAGCAGCGACGCCGCCACCGGCACCCCGGCCGCCTCCAGCTCCGCACGATGGTGGGACCCGCCGTCGTACAACACGCAGCACACCCCCACCTCGGCTGCGGCGCGGGCGTCGTCCAGAGCGTCGCCGATCATCAGCACCCCGTTCCCGTCGACCCCGAGCGCTGCGAGATGGGCGCGCAGGTGCTCTGCCTTGGTGTCGCTGGCGTCGTGGCGGGTGCCGTCGACCCGCACCATGCGCCCTTCGAGGCCGAAGCGGGCGACGAACGGGACGAGCTCGTCGTGCCACCACATCGACAGGATCGACTGGGACGCCCCCGCCGCAGCGGCTGCGTCGACCGCCGCGCCGGCGTCCCCCGTGAGCCCGGCCCGGTCGAGTGCCTCCCGGTACGTGGCGTGGAACGTCCGCTCGATCTCGGCCCATTCCGGTCCCGCCAGTGACCGGCCCAGCAGCCGTTCGTAGAAGCGCCGCACCGGCCGCCCGTAATGGGTGCGGTAGCCGTCGGCGTCGATCGGCGCCGCCCCGGCCGAGCCCAACGCTGCGTTGACGGCCTCGACCACGATATGGAGGTCGTCGAAGAGCGTGCCGTTCCAATCCCACACGACGTGCTGCATGGCAGCGGGGATGCTATCCACTAGGGACTTTCGGCCCTGGTCCCGTCCCCCGCAGGTGGGGTACAAGGCAGCCAGACACACCGTCCGGGAGGGCGGCACAGCGGGAGAACGTAGCGGGCACGAAGCTCGGCTCTCACAATGAAGCTCCCAGCGGCTGCCCGGCCCGAGATAGCACTGAGCGACAAGCCGGCCAAGGTGGCCGGCTTGTCGCATGAGGTCACCCGGCGCGAGTCTGGACCAGGCGGGGGAGCAGCGCGTCGAAGAGGCTGGTGAACCGCCCCCTGGCCGCCGCCGCAGTCTCCTTCACCTCGTCGTGCGAGAGCGGAGTGGGCGAGATGCCTGCCGCCAGGTTGGTGACCAGCGAGATGCCGAGCACCCGCGCGTCCATGTGGCGGGCGGCGATCGTCTCCGGCACCGTCGACATCCCGACCAGGTCGGCGCCGAGCCGATTGGCCATCTCCACCTCGGCGGGCGTCTCGTAGGTGGGACCCAGGAACCAGGCGTAGACGCCCTCCTGCAGTGGTACGCCGACCTCGTTGCCGACCTGGCGGGCCACCGCCCGCAACTCGGGATCGTACGCCGCCGACATGTCGGGGAAGCGGGGGCCGAGCCGGTCGTCGTTGGGCCCGGTGAGCGGGTTGCGGCCGGAAAGGTTGAGGTGGTCTCGGATGAGGACGAGGTCGCCGGGCGCGAGGCCTGCAGCCACCCCGCCCGCCGCGTTCGTGAGCACCACGATCCCGGCGCCCGCGAGGACCGCGGTGCGCACCCCGAACACGACATCGTCCATGTCCCAGCCCTCGTAGGCGTGCACCCGGCCCGAGAAAGCAAGCACCGCGGCGTCGCCGAGCTGCGCCGAGTAGAGGGTGCCCCCGTGGCCGGCGACCTGTGGCGCCGGGAACCCAGGCAGCTCGCCGTAGGGAATCGCAACCGCGTCGGGCAGCGTGGCCGCGTAGTCGCCGAGACCCGACCCGAGGACGACGGCGAGCTCGTGGGACTCTCGGCCGGTGCGTTCCCGCAGGACCGTGGCGGCGGCCTGTAGCTCGTGGTACGTCATCGCTCCTCGCCGATGATCAGCGGCGCGGGTTGGGGCGGCTCGTCGCCGATCTCCCAGGCCGTGAGCAGCAGCTCGCGAGCCGCCTCCAGCCTGACGGTGTCGTTCCAGTGGACCGTCACGAGCGGGTCGCCCTTCGCGACCTCGTCGCCCTCCTTGGCGGCGAGGACGAAGCCCACGGCCGGGTCGACGTCGTCTTCCTTGGTGGACCGGCCCGCCCCGAGGCGCACCCCGGCCCGCCCGATGGCGAGCGCATCGCAACGGGTGACCCAGCCCGCATGCGGCGCGTTGATCTCCGCCGTGTTGGCGGCGGCCGGCAGCACCGACGGGTCCTCGACGACGCGGGGGTCGCCGCCCTGCGCAGCCACCACCTCGGCGAACTTGGCGGCGGCGGCTCCCGACTGGATCGTGTCCTCGAGCTGCTTTCGGGCCGAGGCCCGGTCGGCGGCGAGCCCGCCGAGCACCAGCATCTCCTCGCCCAGGCGGTAGGCCACCTCCATCAGGTCGTCGGGGCCCTCCCCGTGCAGGCAGTCGATGGACTCTGCCACCTCGTTGGCATTGCCGACCATGCGGCCCAGCGGCTGGTCCATGGCGGTGAGCACCGCCACCACCGCAGTGTCGTGGGCAGCGCCGATGCCCACCATCGTTTCCGCCAGCTCCCGGGCTTTGGCGACGTCCCGCATGAAGGCGCCGCGGCCCACCTTGACGTCGAGCACCAGCGCATCGAGGCCCTCGGCCAACTTCTTCGACATGATCGACGAGCTGATCAGCGGGATCGAGGGCACGGTGCCGGTGACGTCCCGCAGCGCGTACAGCTCCTTGTCGGCGGGCGCCATCGTGGGCGACTGGCCGGCCATGACCAGCCCGTGGTCGCGCAGGGTGCGGGCGAACTCGGCGGCGTCGAGCTGGGCGGTGAACCCCGGGATCGACTCCAGCTTGTCGAGGGTTCCGCCGGTGTGGCCGAGCCCGCGGCCGCTCACCATCGGCACGACGAGGCCGGCGGCGGCGGCCATCGGCGCCAGCGGGATGGACACCTTGTCGCCCACGCCGCCGGTGGAGTGCTTGTCGACCTTGGGGCCGGGCACGTCGGAGAAGTCGAGCACCTCGCCCGACTGGAGCATCGCCTCGGTCCACGCAGCGAGTTCGGCGTCGTCCATGCCCCGGAAGAAGATCGCCATCAGGAGGGCGCTCATCTGGTAATGCGGCACGGCGCCGGCGGTGTACGCGGCGATGAGCTGCTCGATCTCGGCCGCCGCCAGCGTGCCGCCGTCCCGCTTGCGGATGATCAGCTCGGTGGCGTTCACGTGATGTCGGCGAGGAACGATTGGCCGCGGTCCGGGGGCGTGAGGTCGAGCGTCTCGGCGACGGTGGCGGCGACGTCGCAGTACTGCTTGCGGTCGCCGAGGTCGACCCCGGCGGCCTGGCGGCCGTGGACCAGCAGCGGGACGTGCTCGCGGGTGTGGTTGGTGTCGCCGTCGGTGGGGTCGGTGCCGTGGTCGGCGGTGATGAACAGCAGGTCGTCGGCACCGAGGGCGGCGACCACGTGGGGGAGGTGCTCGTCGAACAATGCGAGGCCCTGGGCGTAGCCCACGGGGTCCTCCCGGTGGCCATAGCGCATGTCGAGGTCCACGAGGTTGGTCATCACGATGCCGTGGTCGACGGCCCGGATGGCGCGGATCGTCTTGCGCATCCCGTCGAGGTCGCCCTCGGTGTGGACTGCGTCGGTGAGCCCGCGGCCGACGAACAGGTCCTCGATCTTGCCGACCCCGTACACCTGGAGGCCGACGTCCTTGGCCCGATCGAGGACGGTGGGCGCCGGTGGCGGCATGGCGTAGTCGTGGCGCTCGTAGGTGCGGTGGAAGCTGCCAGGCTCGCCCTCGAAAGGCCGGGCGATGATGCGCCCTATGCGCCAGTCGTCGGCGACGGTGCGGGCCTGCGTGCAGATGCGGTACAGCTCCTCCAGCGGCACGACGTCCTTGTGGGTGGCGATCTGGAGCACCGAGTCGGCCGAGGTGTAGAGGATCGGCTTGCCGGTGGCGATGTGCTCCGGGCCGAGGTCCTCGATGATCACGGTGCCGCTGGCGGGGTAGTTGCCGAGGTAGCCGGTGCCCGTCTCGGCTTCGAGGCGTTCCACCAGGTCGGGCGGGAACCCGTCGGGGAACGTGGCGTACGGCTCGGCGGTGATCACGCCGGCGATCTCCCAGTGCCCGGTGGTGGAGTCCTTGCCTGCCGACGCCTCGGTGAGCCGCCCATAGGCCATGGTCGGCGACTCGGCGGGCGGCACGCCCTCGATGCCGGTGGGGTGGAGGTTGCCGAGCCCGGCTGCCTGCAGGTTGGGCACGTCGAGCCCGCCGACCGCCTGGGCGACGTGGCCGAGGGTGTCGGCGCCCGCGTCGCCGTAGTCGGCGGCGTCGGGCGCCGCGCCCGCTCCGCAGGAGTCGACGACGATGATCACGGCTCGCACCGGCCGCAGCCTACGCGATCGGGTCGAGGCGGAACGCCGGGTGCTGCGTGGCCTCGGCGGCGAAGTCCTCCAGCGGGGACTTGCTGGTTCACGTCGAAGTAGGGCCGCACGACCCGGACCTGCTCCAGAGAGGCCCTCAGCCCCGGCGCCGCGTCGGCCTCCCTCCTTCGTCGACGGTGGTCGGAGTTGGCGGAGGCTCAGGTCTGAGCACTCCGTCATAGGCCGGCTCGTGCCCGGCGAACCACGCCCACACCTTGAGGTTGCGGGTGTCGAGTGCCCAGCCGTCATCGGCAGGCACGAGATGCTCGCGCCAGATGCTCGACGCAAACCGCATCCGGTGATGCTTGACGCCGTCGATCACATATGCGGGCTCGACCCAGAAGTCGCCGTCCTCGTCCACAAGCCAGACCCGGCGAGTGGCGCCGGCCAGGAAGTCGCCGATGTAGCTCGAGAAGTAACAGTCGGGACGCCTATCCGCCCTCATGCACAGCTCCCGGTTCTCCCGCTCCAACGCCTTGAGCCGCTCCCGCTCATCGGTGTCAACCCAGGGCGGCTCCCCTGATCGATCTCAACACGGCGCTCCCATGTACGGATCACCTCCGCCGTCGGCCCCAACCTCTCGCAGACCGAACGGATCGCCGCCCATCGCCATTCGACGACGTCGAGCTGGCCACCACTCGGATGGGTCCACTCGTACAACATCTCACGCCTCCACGGCTACCTCGGTGACGTCCCACCGACCGGCTAGTCC
>JBFJZV010000008.1:0-31061 GCA_041621915.1 Acidimicrobiia bacterium
CCCGGTCATCTCGGCGACCGGGACGACGTCCGACTCGTAACGAACGATATGGCCGCCCAGAACCTCGACGGTGATCGAGCCCCGCTGCGCTGCGCCCACCACCGGCGTCAACGCGTCCGCCACCGAATAGTCACAGGTCCGGGTCGAACCGTCGCCCTGGCACGCGGCGACCGACGGCATGCTCTTCATCGCCACCTGCAACTCCAAGACCCCGCGCACCAGCTCATCGACCGTTGACCCGTCGATCCCAACCACGTCCCGGAGCCACGCCAGCTCCGGTGGGATCCGCTCTCCGAGACGAAGCTCCACTTCACCCAAGCTCCACACGGCATCCGGACCGAGCAATGCGAACGCCGCGTCGGCGTCGCTTCTTTCGATAGCGTCGATGAACGCCGCGAGCACCTCAACCGCGTCCGGCACAGGAGGCGATGCGGTTTCTGGGACCGTGGCCGCCGCCGTCGTGGGCGGCGCGGTGGTGGCCGGCGTCCCGACGGTGTTCGGTGATCTCGACGTCTCGTTGGCCGGGGTCGTCACCGCAGGCTGGCTCGTCGCGACATCACTTGCGGAGTCGCACGCCAGCGCCAGCAACGCAAACCCCACGATCACCCACGTCAACCGCCACATCGGCTCACCCCCTCCTCCGGGATGAGCATATGCCGCCGGACTCGCGCCACCGCCACTCCGGCCGGTGGCTCGAGCGGTGGCGGCGATCAGGAGGTCGTGAGCGCCGCATGGGCGGCCCCGGCTGCGAACGGCCACTAGCAATTCGGCGTGTTCGACCGCCACCTCGCGGTCGTACGCGATGGTCGGAAGCGATTCCACGAGCTCTTCGACGTAGGCCTGGCGGGCCTCGCTTCGCCTTCCGGATGCGAGCATGACCCCGACGAGTAGCTCTGCGACGGTTACCGCTGCGATGGCTACGTCGTCGTCGTCGTCGATCGCATCGTCGAGATCGACGCCGCCCCGTTCGGCATCGATCAGGAACGTGGTGTCGAGCAGGAGAAGACTCATCCCCGGTCTTGGATCTCCACCAGTGCTCGAAGATCAGCGAGGTCCTTCGGCCAAGAGCTGTCTGGCGGGTGCCGGCGAAGGATCGATTTCACCTCGGCGCGCCGTCCGCTGGACACGGGTTCGAGACGCGCTGCCGCCTTCCCACGACGGACGATTGTGTAGTGCTCGCCGCGGTGCTCTACACCGTCGAGCAGATCAGCGAAGTGGCGGGCGGCATCGGTCGCCGAAACGTCAGGCATGACACCGGCGGCCGACCCGGTCGGTGGCACGCCGGCCAGGTCACGCTGCCGGCCATGGTCCCCGCCGTGGCCAGGTTCTTCGCCGCCCAGGCGGCGATCGCTGGGAACGCCGCCTCCACGCTGGCGCAGGCGCTCACGTTCCTGCCCCTCACGGCGCCCTTCATGCTGCCGGTTCGGGTGGTCCGAGATGCGATCGCGCCCTGGGAGGTCGTCCTGGCGCTCTGCCTGCTGGCCGGTGGAGCCTGGCTGCTGATCCGGATCGCCGGCCGCGCTGCACATGGGAGCCCGCGTCGAGTGGTCCCGGCTGCTGCGCCTGGGCTGGGGTGCGCCGCAGACCAGGCGTGAGCCGGCGCTCCGGGGTGTGGGTTTCGCGGATCGCGCCGAGATTCGCCACCCAGCTGATCGACCGGGTACCTTCTCGGAGCGGGTGGAGCAAACCGGCCCACCCAGTCAGGGGAGACAGCACGTGGACAGCAACCACATCACCGTCGTCTACAAGTGGACCGCCCACCCGGGCAAGCTCGATGAGCTCACGTCGATCTACAGGGACGTCACCGAAGCCATGGAGTCGAACGAACCAGGCGCGGAAGCCGTCCACATCTATGTGTCCGAAGAGGAGAACGCGCTCTACGTCCGCGACGAGTTCGCGGACGCCGCTGCGGTGGGGTTCCATCTGGGCACCACGGCCGCCGACCACTTCCCGCAGCTCCTGGCCATCGCGACGCCCGGACCGTTCTTCTTCCTCGGGGACGTCCCCGACGAGATGAAGGCGGCGACCGAGCAGATGCAACTCGGTGCCTCGTTCGCAACGCACGCCGCGGGTTTCGACCGCTAGCAGGACCGGTCGACGGCGTGCCGATTTCCTCCAGACCACTCTCCGTGGCTGAGTTGGCGCAGCCGTGGGCGGGCTTGCCCGGATGACAGACCGGCGCTCGTGGTGGGACTCCTGGCGACGGTGCCGGGCGCATCGGCGCAAGAGCCCGCGCCGGACCCCGATCCCTGCGCCTCCGGGGCACCGAACGTGATCCTGGGCAACGGCGCTCCGCCGTGCCCGGAGGGAAGTGGAAGTCTCTAACGGCTTGAAGGACGCGCTCGGACGGCTCGACGAGCTGCTCGCCGAGCGGCTCCCGGGCATGGCCGCCGCGCTGCGCCCGGGAGCCGGCGAGCGTGAGCTCGCCGCGTTCGAGGCGGAGTTCGGACGCGTGCTGCCGGCCGAGTTCCGGGAGCTGTACCGCTGGCACGACGGGACGGACTTCGTCGGCTACCACTCACTGCCAGGCATCGGGCACTGGCGTCTCCTGTTCATGCTGCCGGACCGCTGCCTCGAGTGGCAGGCGTCGTGGGACCTCGGGTTCGACCCGTGGTGGATCCCGTTGACGGTCGAGGACTACGGCCAGACCGTGCACGCGATCGACGCCGGCGGCGTACCCGACGCACCGGCCCCGGTGCTGTTCTACGAGATCCCCGACGGGTGCGGCGCGGCTGCGGTTCGCGTGCCGTCCTCGACGAGGATCCACTGCTCGGTGAGGCCGTCGATCCCTCCGGAGCGCTCGACTGCCAGCTCGCGCAGGTCGGTGGTGGCGGTGCCCGGCCCTGAGGAATCCCCGCACGCGGTGACGGTCAGGGCCAGCACGGCGGCCAGGAGGCCGCCGCGACGAAGCATCAGGCCCTGCCGGCCACGGGGATGGCTGCGCCGTTGATCACCCCGGACTCCTCCGCGGCGAGGAAGTCGATGACCGCGGCGATCTCCTCGGGGGCGGGCCAATCGACGAAATCGGCGTAGGGCATCGCGGCGCGGGTCGCCGGGGTGTCGATGACCGATGGCATGACGGCGTTGGCGGTGATGTTGGCGTCCCGCAGCTCCTGCGCCAACGAGCGGGCCAGCGCCACGACCCCGGCCTTGGCAATGTTGTACGCCGCCTGGCCGGCCGGCGCCTCGTGGGCCGCGGTGCTGCCCACCAGCACGATGCGCCCCCATGCGCTCTTGCGCAAGTGGGGGATCGCGGCGCGAGCGGTGACGAACGCCGACCTCAGGTTGAGGTCGATCATGCGGTCGAACCGGGTGTCGTCGGTTTCCTCCACGTCCCGGCCGCCGGCCCACCCCCCGACGAGCGCGCACAGCACGTGGACGCCGCCGAGCGAATCGGCGACCTCGTCCATGAACTCGGCGATCGCGACCGGTTCGGTGGCGTCGACCCGGCGCAGCGTCACCGCGTCACCGGTGCCGGGCAGCGCGTCCTCGAGCTGCGCCGCTTCCTCCGGGACGATGTACGTGAGCGCCACCCGGTACCCCCGGGCGAGGAAGCGCGGCAGCAGCGCGCGTCCCAGCGCGCCGGTCCCCCCGGTGATGACCGCGACCCGCGGCTCGCTCATCGCATCGCTCCTTTCGACGGGATTATGGCGCGACTGCTACCCTCCCCGCACCGATTTTCCGGCAGCTGCCAAACTGAGGGAGGCAAAACGTGGCGTCGATCACGATGGACGGGATCACCAAGGTATACCCGCCCGACACGCTGGCCGTAGGCGATTTCGACCTGGAGATCAACGATGGCGAGTTCCTCGTCCTCGTCGGTCCCTCCGGGTGTGGCAAGTCGACTGTGCTGCGGATGATCGCCGGACTGGAGGACATCTCCGGCGGGGTCATGAAGATCGGCGACCAGGTCGTCAACGACGTGCAGCCCAAGGACCGCGACATCGCGATGGTCTTCCAGAACTACGCGCTGTACCCGCACATGTCGGTCTTCGACAACATGGCGTTCGGCCTCAAGCTCCGCAAGATGGACAAGGGCGAGATCCAGCGACGCGTCAAGGAGGCCGCCGAGGTTCTCGAGATCACGGACTTCCTCGACCGCAAGCCCAAGGCCCTCTCCGGCGGGCAGCGGCAGCGCGTCGCCATGGGCCGGGCGATCGTCCGCGAGCCCAAGGCCTTCCTCATGGACGAGCCCCTGTCGAACCTCGACGCCAAGCTGCGGGTGCAGATGCGCACCGAGCTCGGTCGCCTCCACGACCGGCTCGCCACCACCACGGTCTACGTCACCCACGACCAGGTCGAGGCCATGACGCTGGGCCACCGGGTGGCCGTGCTGCGGGCCGTGTCGCCGCAGCGCCCCTACAACCTGCAGCAGGTCGCGCCTCCCACGGTGTTGTTCCAGGAGCCCGCCAACCTGTTCGTCGCCGGGTTCATCGGCAGCCCCGCCATGAACCTGGTCTACGGCACCCTGAGCGGCTCCGGCACCGACGTGGTCGTCGAGTTCGCCGGCCAGCGGGTACGGGTGGACCAGCGCTCCCTGGATCGCCATCCCGGCCTTCAGAACCACATGAACAAGGAGCTGGTGGTGGGCATCCGCCCCGGCGCGTTCGAGCACGAGGCGATCGCCGGAGCCGACCCGGAGCGCACCGTGGAGGCCGAGGTCGACGTGGTCGAGGTGCTCGGCTCCGAGACGTTCGTGCACTTCCAGCTCCCGGAGCGGCCGGTGGTCACCCCGGACATCGAGGAGCTGCTGGCCGACACCGGCGCCGACGCGGCCAGCCTGGGTGACACCACCCGCTTCGCCGCCCGGGTCAGCTCCGACGTCCAGGTCCGCGCCCACGAGCGGGTCCGCCTGGTCGTCGACGCCGGCAAGTTCCACTTCTTCGACCCGGCAAGCGGAGATCGGATCTCCTAACTCGCGCGATCAGCCCAGGCTTTCGGCCAGCATTCGGGCGCCGCGCCAGGCGATGGTCTCGATGCTGATCATCGGGTTGACGCCGCTCGCGGTGGGGAAGCAGGACGCGTCCATCACGTAGAGGCCGGTCACGTCGTGGGCCTGGTTGTCGGCGCCGACGACCGACAGGGACGGGTCGGAGCCCATGCGGGCCGAGCCCATCTGGTGGAACGACAGGTAGGCGGTCTGGTGGGGGCCGTAGCCGATGGCGTCGACGCCTGCGAGAAACGACTCCAGCGAGCCGGAGCTGCGGGGCGCCCAGGAGACCGGCACGGTGGTGGAGGCGAGCACCTCGACGGCGCCGGCCTCCGCCATCGCCTCCGCGCCGCGCCGCACCGCGACCCGCAGGTGGCGGGTGTCGATCTTCGACAGCTCGTACGCCCAGCGCGGCGCGCCGTCGCGACCGATGGTCACCCGGCCCGATCCCTTGTCGCGCAGCAGCACGCCGGCCAGTCCCCAGTGGCGGTACCGCAGCAGCAGCTCCTTGTAGCGGCGGCCGCCGTCCCAACCGAAGAGCCCGGCGGGCAGCATCGGGTGAACCGGGGCGGTCTCGAACTTGAAGCCGTAGCCCTCGCCGTCGAGGTCGGCGAATTCGTCGGAGTAGACGGCTTGCATGATCCCCGTCCAGGGGTCGACCGGCTCCTCGAAGCGCCCCCACACGACGGTCACCGGGTGTAGCCGCAGGTGACGGCCCACTGCTGGCCCTTTCACGCCGGACCGCAGCAGCACGGCCGGCGTGTTGAGTGCCCCGGCGGCAATCACCACCGCCCGGGCCCGGACCTCCAGCCGGTGCCCGCCGGCGTCGGCGACCACCCCGACCGCCCGGCCGTCCTCCAGCATCACCCTGTCCACGGCCGCCCGCACGACGATGCGGGCCCCGGCGCCGGCGGCGTCCTCGAGGAACGTGCGGAGGGTCCCCTGCTTGGCGCCCGTTCGGCAACCCATCGTGCAGTAGCCGCACGCCGCTTCGGTGCAACCCCGCACGTTGCGGGGGATGGGGTCGGCGTGCCAACCCATGCCCCGCAGCCCCTTCTCCATCAGCGCGTCGCGGGGTGCCGGCAAGCTGTGGTCCGTGTTGACGCCCAGGCGCTCGTGCACCGCGTCGGAGGCGTCTTCGTAGTCGTCGCCCGTGAACACCCCGTCGAAGCCGGCGACCCGGTCCCACTCGTCGCGCACCCGGTCGGGCGTGGCGAACGACGTGGTGTAGTTGACCGTCGTGCCGCCGCCGAGGGTGGCGCCGGCCAGCATGACGATCGCGCCATCGGTGGTCGACTTGAGGCCGCCGTCGAGGAACAGCTCGTGGTACGCCTCGTCCTCGCGGTGGGAGAAGTCGGCCTCGTTGGCGTACCCGCCCTGCTCGAGCACCACGACGTCCAGCCCCGCCTGGGCGAGCACCGCGGCGGCGACCCCGCCGCCGGCGCCGGAGCCGACCACCACGACGTCGGCCGTCCAGCGGGCCGGCCCCGTGACCGGCACCGGGGTGATTGCCTTCGGCGTGGCCGGGGGCGGTCCGTCGGGCCCGGGGTAGCCGGTGTCCCGCCAGTACGGAGTGGCCGCCTCGCCGGGCGGCGCCGTGGCCAGCAACGCGCCGGTGATCCTGCGCAATGCGCCGAAAGCCTCCCGGGTCTTGGCCACCCGGCTCGTCGCCATGCGGCGCAGCGCCGCCTCGGCTTCCGGCGGCGAGAGCGACGGGAACGGCCTCGGCCTGCCGTAGAGGGCCAGGCCTCCGGCGCGGCTCCGCAGCAGGCGCAGCAGCCGGCGCAGGTCGGCGCGGGCCCAGTCGCCGGGGAGCCGGCTGTAGAAGTGGGGGAGCCGTCCCGGCAGGCCGAGGTCCGACGCGGACGACGCCCACACGGTGCCGGGCTCGCCGGGTAGGGGCGGCAGCAGGGCGTCGGCGGCGGCGGCGAATGTGGCGACGTCGGCAGGGCTGAGATCGGGCGGCATCACTCCCGAATCTACCGGGCCGGGCGGTTCTCCGTCAGGGTTCCAGCCTCTTGAAGGCCTCGGCGGCCGCCAGCCCGACCGGCTGGCCGGCGCGGCGCGCCCAGTCGACGATCCGATCGCGGAAGGCGGCCCGGGCCTGGTCACCGGAGTCGGCGCCGCCCATCGTTGTCTGCGATTGAGAGGAGTGGCAGAGCAGCGCCGCGACCTTGCGGTCGAGCGTCACCCAGATGTCCTCCCAGTGGTCCTGCTCCTCGGCCTTCCAGAGCAGCAGCGCACCCGGGCGGTGCGGCTCGAGGCCGCCGTCGAGCTGGTCGGGGAAGAACAGGTGGTCGCGGGCGGCGACGACGGCGTCGAGCACGGCCCAGCCGGTCACCCGGTGGTCGGGATGCAGCTCGTAGCGGCGCCACGGGTCGTGGGTGAGCAGCACGTCGGGTCGCGCGGTTCGGATCTGCAGGCACAGGTCGGCGACCAGCTCGCGCGAATGGGCCAGCTCGCCGTCTACGTGATCGAGCATCACGGTCTCGGCGGCGCCGAGCTCGTCGGCTGCCGCCTGCTGCTCCTCGACGCGCGCCGCCACCAGCTCGGCCGGGTCGAGGCCGCGATCCCACGTGCCCTTGGACCCGTCGGTCATGACCAGGAGGGTGATCTCGGCGCCGTCCTGCGCCCACCGTGCCAGCGTCCCACCGCAACCGAACTCGATGTCGTCGGGGTGGGCGCCGATCGCGAGCACCCGCCGCGGGGCCGGGAGCGGTGTCGCCGTTCCCGGGGGCTGCGCCAGCTCGTAGAGGCCCGGCTTGGCGCTCATCGGGCCGACAGCGGGACGTAGCCGGCCAGCCAAGCCCCGGCCGGGTGGCCGAGCGCGGCGTCGAGGTCGGCGGGCGTGTCGAGGTCCAGCGCGAGGCCGGGCCGAGCGACCACCGCGGCGCGGCCGGCGGCCACGGCGGCGTGCCGGTGGAAGCTGCCTGGCCCGTAGCGGAACGGGAACGGGCCCTCGCCGGCTATCACGTTGGTCCCGCCGTCGCGGGCCGGCGCCAGCACCACCCGGCGGCCAGGCAGCGCCGCGAACACCGCGGCGAGATCGGCAGCCTCGACGATCGGGAGGTCGGCATGGACCACCGCCCACGGCCGCCCCGACACCGCCGCGGCCGCGGCAACCGCGCCGGCGGCCGCGTCGAGGCCCGGGCCGGGTTCGCGGATCACTTCCAGACCGTTGCCGGCGGCCCACCCGGCCACGTGGTCGTCGCCGGTGACGATCGCGACCTCGGCCCCCGCCGCGGCAACGGCGCCGGCCGTGTGCAGCGCCAGCGCCTGGCCCAGCCGGCGGCGGGCCGCGCCGTCGAGGCGCGGCGCCAGCCGCGCCTTGGCCACGCCGAATGGCTTCACGGGCACGCCGGCGAGCAGCCGCATCGTCACGCCCGGCGGCTCGCATCGGCGAGCTGGTCCATCACCCACGGGAGGGTCACGTGGGCGGGAACCGGCCGATCCGCGAACTCGGCGAACTGGATCAACACGCCGTGGGCGGTGCGGGGATGCACGAACGCCTCCTTCCACCGGCCGCGCGATGTGTCGAGGCCCCAGACGTCGTAGCCCAGCTCGGCGGCCCGCGCCGCGGCGGCGGCGACGTCGCCCACCTTGAACGTCAGATGGTGGACGCCCGGGCCGCGCCGCTGCAGGAATCGCACCAGGAAATGCTCGTCGTCGTCGGGATCGATCGGCTGCAGCAACTCCAGCTTGGTCGCCCCGGGGAGGTGGAACTGAGCCCAGCAGAACCGGCGGCGGCTGATGCCCCCGCTGCGGAACTCACCCTGGAGAAGGTCGACGAGGGGGAGGGCGTCGGGCAGGTCGCCCACCGCCACCGCCACGTGGTCGAAGCGCTCGACCAGGTCCTCGAAACCCGGCGGCGCCGGTCGGGCGTGCATCGGCGGCAGCATACCGAGGCGTGCCGACGGGGGGTATCGTTGGCCGCCATGCTCCGCAAGACCAAGATCATCGCGACCCTCGGCCCGGCGGTGGCCTCCGCGCAGAAGGTCTCGGCGCTCGTGGGCGCGGGCATGGACGTGGCGCGCCTCAACTTCTCCCACGGCAGCCTCGACACGCACCGACGTTTCGCGGAGTGGGTGCGCCAGGCCTCGGAGAGCCACGGCCGCGCCGTCGGGATCCTGCAGGACATCCAGGGCCCCCGCATCCGGGTCGGGACGTTCCCCAACGGCTCCGTCGAGCTGCGCAAGGGGGAGGAGCTCACGCTTCGCCCGGGCAGCGGCGAAGCCCAGCCGGGGGAGATCCAGGTCGACCTGCTCGACCGCGCCGAGGACTTGGAGCCGGGGCACAGGGTCCTGTTGGCCGACGGACTGATCCGCCTGGAGGTCGCCGACGTCGCGGGAGAGCGCGTCAAGACCCGCGTCGACTTCGGCGGGAAGCTGTCGGACCACAAGGGGGTCGCGTTCCCCGACACCCAGCTCGACCTGCCGGCCGTCACGGACAAGGACCAGCGCGACCTGGAGTTCGGCGAGGAGCTGGGCGTCGACCTCGTCGCCGCCTCCTTCGTCGCCACCGGCGCCGACGTGAGCATGGTTCGCAAGCTGGCCGGCGGGCTGCCGGTGATCGCCAAGATCGAGCGGGCCGCAGCTTACGAGAACCTCGAGGAGATCCTCGACGAGGCGGACGGGGCGATGGTCGCCCGGGGCGACCTCGGCGTGGAGATGTCGCTCCAGAAGCTGCCGATGGTGCAGAAGGAGATCATCCTGCGCACCAACGCCGCCGGCCGGTTCTCGATCACCGCCACGGAGATGCTCGAGTCGATGACCCAGGCCGCCCGTCCTACCCGGGCCGAGGTCACCGACGTGGCCAACGCCGTGCTCGACGGCACCGACGCCGTCATGCTGTCCGGGGAAACGGCGGCCGGCAAGCACCCCACCCGGGCCGTCGAGGTGATGGACATCATCTGCAGGGAGGTCGAGTCGACGTCTGAGCGTTGGATGATCGGCGTCGACTTCCTCGAGAAGGAGGCGCCGTTCCCGTCGGCCGTGGCGCGGGCGTGCGTGCAGGCCGCCGACAGCCTGCACCTGCCGGTGATCGTGGCGTTCACCGAGAGCGGCTCCACCGCCCGGCTGATCTCCAAGTACCGCCCGCAGGCGCGCATCATCACCTTCACCCCCAATCCCGAGACCTACCGGCGCATGGCGCTCTACTGGGGGGTCACACCGTTGATGATCCGCCGCCTCGACTCGACCGACGAGATGATCGAGGAGGCCGAGCACCGGATCCTCGAGCTGGGGTTCGCCGACGCCGGCGAGGGCGTCGCCATGGTGGCGGGCATCCCGCCCAATCAGGCGACGTCGACCAACCTCATCAAGCTGCACGTCCTGGGGGCCGGCTCCGAAGGGGTGCCGTCCGGCGGCCGGTAGAGTCCCGCCCGAGCGCCGGTACCGGAGGAGGCACGGTGGGACAGGAGATGACGGTTGCGCCGCAGGCGGTGGGCGATGTCGCGATCTTCGACACCAACCGCAGCATCACCGGCCAGGACGGCGCCGCCTACACCCCGGTCGCTGGGCCGGCCGAAACCCCGGCCGGCAGGCCGGCCGGGGAGGATTTCGGCGGGCAGCTCGCCGAGCGACTCTTCGCCGCCGATCCGGCGATCGACCACGTGTTCGTGCAGTCGAACGTCGCCACCGTGCGTCGCTCGGGCGGATGGGACGAGGCTGCCCTGCAACAGGCCGCCGGTGTGGTCGGCCGGTTCTTCGTCTTCTACGACGACCAACCGCCGGCCGGCGATCCGGCCGGCGAGGAGGAGTAGCCCCGCCTACGGCACCGTCGTGGTGGTGGTCGTCGTCGACGTGGTCGTCGTGGATGTCGTCGTCGACGGGGGCAGCGTCGAGGTGGTCGTGCTCGTTGACGTCGTGCTGCTCGTGCTCGACGGCGGCACCGTCGTGGTGGTGGTCGTGGTGGTGCTCGTCGCCGAAGGCTCGACGAACCCGAGCCGGACGGTCACGGTGCTGCCCGCCGGGGCGAAGCCGCTCGTGTGCTGTGCCACCAGCCCGTCGAGGCCTGAGTCCGGCGCGACGGCGACGGGCTCGCCGAGCGCGAACACGTACCCGGCGGCCTCGACCCTGGCCTGCGCCTCGGCGGCGGTCAGGCCCCCCAGCGGCGGGATGCCGGTGGGGCACGGTTGGCCGCTGGCGCCGGGGGTGCCGGCGGGCACCTCGCAAGGGTGGCGGACGACTATGCGGGCGGCTCCCACGTAGCGCTCCGTCCAGGTCTCGACCTTCGGCTCGCGCCCGTCGGGGTAGCGGATGGTGCGGGTCACCGTCACGGTCCAGCCCTGCGACCCGCTCTGACGGACCTTCTCGGCCCCGGGCTCCACCGACGGGTCGGCCTCGAAGCGCTCCCGCGGGTCGGTGACGTTCGACCTGCCCGAGACCGCGGCCTCCACCTCGATGCCACCGTTGTTGCCGAAGAACTTCACCGTGATCGACGTGTCGGTGTACGCGGTCTTGATGATGACCACGGCGTCGGTGTTGTTGCGGAACTTGAGGTCGGGGGCCGGCCACGAGATCGTGGCCTCGCGCCCCTCCGGGTAGCGGGAGATGTAGATGCTGTGCGGCGAGTGCTCGACGTCCTCGTAACCGCCGAAGAAGACCGCGTTGTAGAACGTCGTCGCGAACTGGCTGACGCCGCCTCCCACGTCGTCGACCAGCTCGCCGCGCTCGATCATCGGCGCCGGTACGAAGCCCTTCTCCGTGGTGCGGCGGCCCACCAGCTCGTTGAGGGAGAGCACCTGGCCGGGCCAGACGATCGTCCCGTCGACGATGTCCGCGAAACGCTGGATGTTCTCGACGCGCGGCTCGCAGCAGCTGTGGTTGGTGGTGAACTCGGAGACCTTGGTGATCGGCATCATCGCCTCGGCCTCTTCGGTGGTGAAGTCGGGCTCGACGCCCTCCACGAACGGGAAGTCCCCGGAACGGTTGAACGACTTCGCAGCCGTGAATAGCTCCTCGGCGACGGCGGCGGAGTCGATGATGGTGCCGGGGTGGCCCGGGATGAGCGTGACGCTGTCGTCCGCGTTCACTCGGAACGACGCGTCAGCGGGTGGCAGCTCGAGGTCCGGCCGCAGCGGCGCCAGCAGCGCATCGACGGCGTCGGCGTCGAAGAACAGGTCGATGCGAACCGCCGAGTTGGCCTCCACCTCGCTGCGGAACGCGGCGGCGAGCTGTTCGGGCGTGAACGTCACCTCGACTTCTGGGTGGTCCCGCGCCAGCGTCACCGGCCCGGCCAGCACCAGGTTGGCCTCCTCCACCGCCGCATCGACGTCGGCTGGTGTCAACGTGGGATCGACGTCGACCACCGGGATGTCGACCCTCGGCCGGTCCAGCGATGCCATCGTCTCCCCGACGATCCGGATCGCCGCCTCCCGGTCGATGGTGCGCCCCTTGCGGGGGTACACGGGCACCGCCTGCGTGCCGGAGATCTCCACGCCGCCCTCTTCGACGCGGGCATCGACCGCCTGCTCCTCCCACGCCGCCACGACCTCCTCGACCGCGTCGCGGCCGACGGTGATCGGCAGGGTCAGCTTCACGTCGGAGCCCCGCAGTCGCGCCAGCCACCACCCGAACTGCCCGGGCAGGCTGCCGGTGCGGCCCGCCGCCAGCGCTTGCTCGACCAGTGCGCCCTCGCCGATGTCGAAGCCGACCTCGGCAGGCAGCAGGACGAACTCCGTGCCGTCGACGGTGAAGAGCGCCGGCTCGGCGGACAGCTCCGCCTCCATCGTCGCCAGTGCCACGCGGGCCCGATCGGCGTCCATCCCGTCGAGGCCGAGCCCGTTGACCGACACGTTGCGGAGCACCTCGCCGCGATGGGCGAAGCGATCCGCCGCGAACACCAGGAGGGTCACGATGAGGAGGGCGGCGGGCACGGCCGCAGCCCACAGCAGGGCGTTACGGAACGAACGAGGCATTGGGAGGGGTGAGAGGGATCTCGCGGGCAGTGTAGCGGGAGGCCCGTTTCATCACGGCATTCCCGGGGCCGGGGCGGGGCGGGTCGTACGATGGGTGGCGTGATCGACTTCCCACCGGTGATCGACGGCGAGGCGATGGTCGTCTCGGCGACGACGTACGTCGCCTACCGCCAGTGCCCGGAGCAGGCAGCCGGCCGGCTGCGGGGCGAGTACGGGGCCGACTCCCCGCGGTCGTTCGTCGGGGGCCTCGGGCATCGCATCTTCGCCCGGCACCTGCGCGACGGCCCCATCGACGACGTGGCGCAGGCGTGCCGCGAGGAGATCGGGGCCGGCATGAACCCCAAGCTGGCGTCGCTCGGGCTGCGGCCGAGCGGGTTGGCGGGCCTGATCCGGGAAGTGGGCGACCTGTACGCCCGGTTCAAGGCGCAGGCATTCGAGGGCTTCGTCGCCGCCGAGGTCCAGCTCGAGGTCGAGCCGGCGCCGGGGCTGGTGCTGCGAGGGGCAGTGGACGCGGTGTTCGACGACGATGGCGCCCGCCGCCTGGTCGACTGGAAGACGGGCCGGCTCGGGGAGGAGTCGGGCCACCAGCTTGCCTTCTACACGCTGCTCTGGGCGCTCGACCGCCAGGCGCTGCCGGCCCGGGCCGAGGCCGTGTCGGTGGCCACCGGGGAGCGGCACAGCGAGCTCCCGACGGCCGAAGGCGTCGGGAGCACTGCGGCGGCCGTGGCGGCGATGGTCGACGCCCTCCGGGCGGCTTGGTCGGCCGGCCGCGACGCGGAGCGGCGAGGCGGGCCGTGGTGCCGGTACTGCCCGCAGCTCGACGAATGCGCCGAAGGCGCCGGCGCAGTGCGGGTGCTGACCCGCGCCTGAGCCGGCGCCCGATCATCCTGCCAACCCGTACCGGACGTTCACCGTCACCGTGACGGACAGCTGGCCGGGTGCGATCGGCGTGGCGGCCTCCTCGGCGACATCGAACGCGGCCCGGTCCTGGAAGATCACCGGCGGTTGTGGGCTCAGCGTCTCGACGATCTCGACGGGGGCGCCCAGCTCGATTCCCGCCAGGCCGGCGAGCTGGCTGGCCTTCGCCTCGGCGTCGGCCCAGGCGTTGGCGCGGGCGGCGGCCACCAGGCCCTCGTTGTCCTCGAGGCTGAAGCTGACGCCGGAGATCTGGGTCTCGTCGCCCGTCTGCGCCGTGACCGCGTCCAGCACCTCGCCGGCTCGGTCGAGGTCTCGAATCTTGGCTTCGACCTGGTTACTCACCCGGTAGCCGCGCAGCACCTGACGATTGCCGGAGAAGTCGTACTCGGGGAAGATCGAGTAGTCGACGGTGCGGATGTCCTCTTCGGCGACACCCTGCTCCCGCAGCGTGGCGATCATCGCGTCGGCGAGGGCGGCTGCATCCCCGACCGCGGCGTCGACCGTGTCGCGCAGCACCGCAACGCCGACGTTGACGGTCAGCGTGTCGGGCACGCCGCTGACACGACCCTCGCCGGTCACGGAGATGCCGGTGGTCGCCCCGCCTTCGCCGGTCTGGACGACGACGTCGGAGGGCTCGGCGCACGCCGCAGCGACCAGCGCAGCGGCGGCGGCGAGCAGGACAAGTCGCTTCATCGTTCGCTCCTTCGTGATGACTACGCCATTCTGACGGCCGCGGTGCCCCGGCCGGTTCCGGAGTGCCGGCGCGGCGGTACGCTCGCCCGCCCATGCACCGCCTGCTCGCCCTCCACGCCCACCCCGACGACGAGAGCTCCAAGGGGGCGGGCACCGTCGCCCGCTATGCCGCCGGCGGCGCGCGCTGCGTGTTGGTGACCGCCACCGGGGGAGAGGCCGGGGACGTCCTCAACCCGGCCCTCGACCGGCCCGACGTGCGGGAGCGCCTCGCCGAGCTGCGGCGCGCCGAGCTGGAGAATGCGGCGCGGATCATCGGCTACCAGCGCGTCGAGCTGCTCGGCTACCGCGACTCCGGTATGCCCGGCACGTCGCCGAACGGACACCCCGCCGCCTTCGTCAACGCGCCGTACGAGGAGGTGCTCGAGCGGGTCGTCGGGCTCGTCCGGGCCGAGCGTCCCCACGTCGTCCTCGGCTACGACGAGCACGTACGCTACCCGCATCCCGACCATCTCCTCGTCCACCGGGTGGCGATCGACGCGTTCGAGGCGGCCGCCGACCCCGCCCGCTTCCCGGCCGCCGGGGCGCCGTGGGAAGCCGCCAAGCTCTACGCCCCGGTGCGCACCTGGGCCCGGCTCGACGCGCTGCACCGGGCGATGCTGGAGCGCACGGGCGAGTCGCCGCTGGCCGACTGGCTGGAGCGGCGAGGCGACGAGCCCGACCCGCTGCGGCTCACCCGGATCGACGTCGCGGGCTACGTGGCGACCGGCCGCGCCGCCCTCGCCGCTCACCGCACGCAGGTCGATCCCTCCGGGCCCTGGTTCCAGGTCCCGGTGGAAGTGGTGGAAGCCGCTTACCCGTACGAGGACTTCTCGCTGCTCGCTTCTCGCGTCGGTCCCGACGCCGGGCGCGGCGACCTCTTCGAGGGCGTCGACCCCGGTTAAGCCGGCCGGGACGGCGCCGATGAACTACCCGATGACCATACGACGGGACATCTACGGGGTCTTCTCCGGTGGCGGGGTCAAGGGGATCGCGCTGGCGGGTGCGGCTGCGGCCGCGATGGAGGCCGGCTACCGCTTCGACAAGGTGGTCGGCTCGTCCTCCGGGGCGCTCGTCGGCGCGCTGGTCGCCGCCGGCTACGGCCCCGACGAGCTGCGTGACGGCGTGCTGGAGATTGACTGGCCGTCGCTCGCCGACCCGGTGGGGGTAGGCCGTGTGCCGCTGGTGGGCAAGCACCTGGCAATGGTGACGGCCCGCGGCCTGCACCGCGGCGACCGCCTCGAGCGGGTGTGGCGCAAGATGCTGCGCAGGCACGGCGTCCGGCACTTCGGTGACCTGCCCACCGGCGCGCTACGGGTGGTCTCGACCGACATCACCCACCAGCGCGGGGTGGTGCTGCCCGACGACCTGTCGCTGTACGGCTTCCGCCCCGCGCTGTTCCCCGTGGCGAGGGCGGTACGGATGTCCTCCGCTGCCCCGTTCTTCTTCCGGCCGGTCGCGCTCTACGACCTGCGCCGCCAGGACGCCTCGCTGTTCGTCGACGGCGCAGTCGCCACCAACTTCCCGCTGCGGCTGGCCGACTGGGACGGCCGCCGGCCGGTCGTGGGGTTCCGCATCTCGGCCGGCGCCGGCCACCGGCACCGATCGATCCGCGGCCCGGTGTCGCTGGCCGCCGCGGTTATCACCTCGGCGATCGGCGCGACCTCAACGCTCGACAGCCCGCTGCTCCACCAGGCCAACGTCGTCGACATCCCCGTGGAGCACGACCCGCTCGATTTCGACGTCTCGCCGGCCCTCGCCCGCGACCTGTTCGAGAGCGGCCACGCTGCCGCGACACAGTTCTTCGCAGGACTGCCCGGTCGGCGGCTCGCCGCCGAGCATCAGGCGCTCGCCGCCGCGGGCTGAGCCGCCGAGCCGCCTCACGCCACTCGCGTCACGCTCACCTCCTCCCCTCCCGCAGCGCCGTGCACCTCGCGCCACAGGTCGTCGACCTGGTCGAGCAGCTCGCACCGCATGCCGTCGAGCTGGTCACGGACCCCGTCGATGCCGCCCCGCATGTCGGACAGCGTGCGCCGGATCGACGAGAAGCGGGTGGCCAGGGTCTTGAGGCGCTCCAGGCGGTCGACCACCACGCCCGTGTCCAGCTCGACTGCGGCGGCCGGGGCCGCCGCCACCGCGCTCTGCGCCCACCGCAGTGCCGCTCGCAGCAGCGTGCCGTCGCCGTCGTCCACCACGAGGATCCGGTTGCCGTACACGTTGAAGCCGCCAACGCCGGCCGGGTAGGCGTCTTGCGCTGAGACGCACACGGCGTAATCGGCGGCGCGGTTGGCGAGCGCCCGGTCGAGCTCGTCGAGGATGCCGTGGCGGCCCGCCAGGCCGATGCGCGCAGCGTTCTTGGCCTCCACGACCACCCGGCCGCCTTCGGGCAGGTGCACGACGAAGTCGCCGACCAGCGACTCGGGCCCCAGGTCGCCGGATTGGCGGCTCACCCGGTCGACGACCGCGCCGACGACGCCGGCGAACTCGCTGAGCCGCTGCTCCACCACGTCCTCGAAGTCGACGCCCTTGGCGGTGCCCCGGACGGCCTCGTCGGAGCGCCCCTGCTCTCTCATGATGAGGTCGCGCAGCTCGCCGAACCTGGCGTCGACCGCGGCGGCGAGGCGGCCCAGCCCCGACCCGTCGGCGTCGGGGTCGAGCGCCTGCCGGAGCGTCTCCTCCACCCTTCCACCGGGGCCCAGCAGCTCGGTGACCGAGGCCACGAAACGCGCGGTGTGGCTGGTGGCGAGGTCGGGGTCGAGCTGGCCGAGCAGCCGGTCGCGAGCCGCCGCGAACTCCTCGATGGTACGGGCCGAGAGCGACGAGCGGAGCTGGGGGTCGAGCTGGCCTGCGAGCGCCCGCCCCGCCGCGTCGAGGGCGTCCGCAGAGCATGCTCGCGCCTCGTCGAGCACCGATTCCAGGGTGGCGCGGACCCGGTCGTCGACGTCGCGCACGTTGACGCCCAGGCCCATGTCGACCAGCCCTCGCGCCCCCACCTCCAACGCGCGCAGGACGGTGGCCGCCCACCGCGTCGCGGGCTGGTTGTCGAGCAGGCTGGCGAGCACGGGGTCGTCGACCGTGAACGGGCCGATCTCCACGACCGACCCGGCGGACCGGGTGACGCTGAGCTGTGTGGTGTCCATGGCGACAACGTACCGGCGGGGTGTGACACGAAACGGGTCCGGTGCTGCACGGGCGCCGTATGGGACAATCCCGCCCATGACCAACGACACCACCGAGCTGGGCCTCGCGCTCGAGGACCTCGCCGGCCTGCTGGACGGCTTCGAGCTGCGCCTGCCACGGCCGGGCGCCGCTGCGCTCGAGGGCATCCGGTCCGGCGCGGTCCGCGACATACGCGAGCACCTACTGCCGCGGCTCGCCGACCGCGACGCGCCGCTGGTTGCCGCGTTCTTCGGAGCGACGGGATCGGGGAAGTCGGTGGTGGTCAACGGGCTCGCCCAGGAACGGGTGGGGAACCCGAGCCCGGTGCGCATGTCCACGCGGCGCGCTGCCGTGTGGGCACACCGCGACCATGCCCGGCGCTACTGGAAGGAGTTCCTCCGCCAGGTCCGCGACCAGGTCGGGGCGGCCGTCGAGACCGTCGTGGGCGACGACCCGCTGACCCGGTCCCTCACCCTCGTCGACACCCCGGCGTACGACCTGGCGGAGGACGGGCGGGTGATCGCCCGCGACGTCCTGGCGATCACCGACCTGTGCGTATTCGTCAGTTCCGCGATGCGTTACGCCGACGCGGGGGCCTGGGAGTTCCTCGCCCTGGCGCAGCGGCGGGGCGTGCCAACCCTGTTCGTGCTCAACCGCTTGCCGTCGGACCCGGTCCAGCGCGAGGCCATCCACGCCGACTACGCCGCCCGCCTCGGCGCAGCCGGGCTGCTGATCGAGCCCGACCCGGGTCTCATCTTCGCCATCGCCGAGCAGCAGACCGATCCCGTGCACGGCGGCGTGCCGCCGGCCGCGGTGGCCGGGCTTCGCGACGAGCTGGCGGAGCTGACCGACGGCGACCTGCGGCGCCGGCTAGCGAGGCAGGCGACCCGGGGAGCCGTGCTCGACCTCGCGGAGCGCGTCGCTCCCCTGGCAGGTGCGCTCGCCGCCGAGCGCGCGGCCGCCGCCGAGTTGGCCGGCACGGTCGAGCACAGGTACCAGGCGGCGCGCTCGGCCCTCGCCGACCGCGTCGACGAGGGCGAGCTGGCGGCCGAGGTCCCGGGCGTGGCCGCCGCCCACCTGGTGACCCACCTCGCCGGCATCGCCGCCCAGGAGACCGCCACCGCCTGGGATGGCGACCCGGCGGGCCGCGCCCTGCTGGAGGGCGCCGCCCGCGAGCTGTGGCGCCACTCTCCGGACACCCACGAGCACGCCGCGCGCGCCTACGACGCCTGGACCGCCGGCGTCGAGGAGGCGGCCGTCGAGGGCCTGCCCGGCAGGTCGCTCCGCAAGCGCCGAGTGGCCGCCGGCGTGAAGATCGCCGCGCTCGCCGGTTCGGTGGCATCCGCCGCCGGCCTCGCCGCGGCCTTCGGTTCCGCCGACGCCGCCGCGGGAGCGGTGCGGCGCGCGCGGAAGGACCTCGTCGCAGCGCTGGGCTCCGTGCTGGAACACGATGCGTCGCGCTTCGCCGACGCCCTCGGCCCGCAGGCGGCGCCCGAGGACGACGGGATCACGCTCGGCGTGGAGCGGGTGACGATCGCGGCCAAGGGGCTCGAATGACCGGCGACCTCGCCGCCGTGCTCGACGCCCTCGACCTGGCGGTGGCCCGGGCGGCCTCGGTCCTGGACGACGACGAGCTGGCGACGCCGGCCCGGGCGGTGCAGGCGGTGCGAGACCGGCGGGGCCATTTCGGGGGCACCCTGGTGCTCGCGCTCGCCGGCGGCACCGGTTCCGGGAAGTCGAGCCTCCTCAACGCGCTGGCGGGCCGCCCCGTTGCCTCGGTGAGCCGGATCCGGCCCCACACCGACGAGCCGCTGGCCTGGTACCCGGCCGATGCGGAGCCCGCGCTGCAGGCGTTGCTCGGCCGGTATGGGATCACGCGACAGGTCCCGCAGCAGGAGCTTCCGGGGCTGGCCCTCGTCGACCTGCCCGACCACGACAGCGTCGTCACCGCCCACCGGGCAACGGTGGAAGGGCTGCTGCCCGAGGTCGACGGCGTGATCTGGGTCCTCGACCCCGAGAAGTATCGCGATCCCGTGCTGCACGACGACATCCTCGGGCCGCTGACCGACTACCAGCAGCAGTTCCTCTTCGTGCTCAACCAGGCCGATCGGCTCGCCGGCGACGCCGACGACGTGGCGGACGACGTGCGGGCGGCCCTCCGCGCCACCGGCATCGCCGCGCCGGAGCTGTTCGTCGTCGCCGCCGACCCGAGCCACGGGCCGCCGGTGGGCATCGACGAACTGCGCCGCTACCTGACCGACCGGCTCGACGGCAAGCGGATGGCGCTCGGCAAGCTGCTGACCGACATCCGTCGCGCCGGCGACGAGCTGGCCGCAGCAGCCGGCCTCGCCGGCGGCGGTTCGCTGGACTTCGACCGGCGCTGGGACGAGGTGCGCCGCCAAGCGGCCGAGGCGCTCGCGGCTGACGCCACGTCCGGCCGTCATGACACCGCCTGCCGGATCGAGGACTTCGTGGCGGCGCTGTCCGTGGAGGCTGGAGGCGCGTTCGGCCGTGAGCTGCGGGCGGCGTTCCCGCTGGAGTGGATCGAGGAGCAGGTCGATCACGCGAGCACGGCCTGGCTCGCCTCCCCACCGCCACCGCCGCCCCGGCGGCGCTTCTACCACCTGCGCCGGCCTGCGGCCCCGCCGCGTCCCCCGGCCGACCTGGCGGCGCTCCTGGACCGCCGCATCGGGGGCGGGCTGCGGGAGCGGCTCTTCGACCGGGCCCTCTTGGGCGCCACGCTCGCGTCGTTCCGCGTGGAGTTGGCGACCGTCGAAGCCAGGGCTGGGCTGCCGGAAAGGCGCGGCGGCGGCTGAGGCGGCTCCTACCCTCCGGCGCCATGAGGGTGCTGGCGCAGGCGACCGCCGACGAGTCGATCGCGACGCAACTGGGCGACTTCTTCACCGGGCCCAAGTTCCTCGTGTCGGTCGGCATCGTGGTGGGGGCGGTCGTGCTGTACCTGCTGATCGATCGGGTCGGCCGCCGGGCGTTCGTCGGCGTCGGGACCCGCCGGCTCGACCAGGCCGACCCGGTGGCGGCCACCGAGCGGACCCAGCGATTGGCGACGCTGTGGGTGGCGCTGCGGCGGGTGCTGCTGATCGTGCTCCTGGCGCTGACCGCGCTCACCCTGCTGTCGTGGTGGCGGGTGCCGATCGCCTCGTTCCTGGCGGTGGGGACCGTGATCGGCGTGGCGCTTGGCTTCGGCGCGCAGAGCCTGGTGAAGGACGTGATCAGCGGATTCTTCATCCTCAGCGAGAACCAGTTCTCCATCGGCGACGTGGTGCGGTTCGGCGATGTGGCCGGCAAGGTCGAGGACATCCGGCTGCGGGTCACCGTGCTGCGCGACCTCGAGGGCAACGTGCACTACGTGCCCAACGGCTGGATCACCGTCACCAGCAACCTCACGCAGGAGTTCGCCACCGTCGTCGTCGACGTGGGTGTGGCCTACGCCACCGACCTAGACCGGGCGCTCGCGGTCCTCGGTGACGAGATCCGCCGGTACGCCGCCGACCCCGACTGGCGCGAGCTGTTCCTGGGCGAGCCCCAGCTGCTGGGCGTCGAGGCGCTGGCCGACTCGGCGGTGGTGCTGAGGGTGACCATGCAGGTCCGTCCCGAGTCGCGCTGGGCGACGCGCCGTGAGTTCATGCGAAGGATCAAGAACCGTCTCGACGCCGAGAACATCGAGATCCCGTTCCCGCAGCGGACGCTGCACCCCGGCTCGCCGGACCAGTGGCGGCAGGCGCTGGCCGGCTCCGGCGAGCCCGCCGGCGGCGGCTAACCCGAGGGCTCCTCCAGCCCCGCCACCCACAGCTCGCCGCGGGCCGCGGAGACCTCCACCGCCGCCACCTCGCCGAGCAGCTCGCCATCGGCCTGGATCAGGGCCGGCGGCTCCGCCTCGATCACCACCTTCGCCAGCCGCGGCCACACCTCTGCGTCGGCCGCACCGTCGACGCTGCGCCCGGCGATCAGCCGCGGCGCCAGCGCCGCTGCGGTTCGCAGCGACAGCGTTGGCAGCACCATGGCCGTGAGCCCCTCGGTGGCGCCGGGGTCGAGGCCGATGCGCCGCGGCCCCAGGTAGGTGTACGTGTCGTGGACCTGCACCATCGTGGCGACACCGAAGCAGCGGCGGCCCTCCGCCTCCACCCGGAGCGTCGGCGGCCGGTTGCGGAACTTGGTCGCCGTGGCGAATGCGCTACGAGCGTAGTAGAAGCCCCCGAAGTGGAGTTTGCGGTACGGCTGGCGCTCGGCGGCATCCACGACGGCGGCGTCGAACCCGAGACCGACGGCGAACAACCCGTAGAACGTGCGCACCGGCTGGTCGGGAGCCTCGGCCACGACGTGGGCCAGGTCGATGGGGGACGCCGTCGTCGACGCGGCGAGGTGGCGGGCCGCCGCCTTGGGCTTGCCCGGCAGGCCCAGGATGCGGGCCAGGACGTTGGTGGTGCCGGTCGGCACGATGCCGAGCGGGACGCCGGTGCCGGCCAGCCCGTTGGCGACGTAGTGGAGCACACCGTCGCCGCCCATCGCGGCCACTACATCGAAGCCCCGCTCTGCGGCGTGGGCGGCGGCCTGGCGGGCCTGGTCGGCGGAGTCGGGCCACACCGGTGCCACGTCGAAGCCGTCGGACAGGAGGCGGACGACTTCGCGGTGCAGCGCACCGGTGAACCCGGATGCGGCAGGGTTGGCGATCAGCAGCAGGCGGGGCATACGCCGGCAGACACTAGTCCGAGAGCGCGTCGGTACGCTGGGCGAGTGCGGGTATACCGTGATCGTCAGGATGCGGGGCGGGCGCTGGCCGCCGAGCTGGAGGCCCAACGTGGCCCAGCCACGCTGGTGCTGGCCGTGCCGCGCGGCGGGGTGACGGTGGCCGCCGAAGTTGCCCGCGCCCTCGATGCGGAGCTGGACGTCATCGTCGCTCGCAAGCTCGGCACGCCGTTCAACCCGGAGCTGGCGATGGGCGCGGTGGCCGGCGACGGGGTGCCATACGTCGACCGCCGGCTCGTGGAGCGGCTCGGCATCACGGAGGATCGGATCGCCGCAGAAGCCGAGCGCCAGGCCGACGAGGTCCGGCGCCGGGAGTCGGCTTACCGTGGCGACCGGCCAGAGCCCGAGGTGGCCGGCCGCACCGTGATCGTCGTCGACGACGGGGTCGCCACGGGCGCCACCCTCCGAGTCGCCCTCGCCGCCGTGCGGCGCCGCGATCCGGGCCGGCTCGTCTGCGCAGTCCCGGTGGGGCCGGCGGACACCCTCTCGAAGCTCGCCGACGAGGCCGACGAGGTGGTCTGCCCGCTCCGGCCGCGCACCTTCATGGCGGTCGGCGAGTGGTACCGCGACTTCCACCAGGTCGGCGACGACGAGGTGCGGCGGCTGCTGGCGGCGGAGGCGTGAGCGGCCGGGCGGCGCAGGCGCTGCTGGGGCTGGCGGCGGGCGACGTGCTCGGCGCCGGCTACGAGGGTATGGGGCCGGTGGCGGTCGCCCGCCTCGCCGGCGACGGCCCCCTGCGGCCCCGCCCGGGAGCGCTGTACACCGACGACACGCAGCAGGCGCTGGTGCTGGCGTACCACCTGCTCGAGCACGGCCGCGTCGACGGTGAGCGGCTGGCCGACGCCCTGGTGGCCCTGGCGGGGCCGGGAGGGGAGGGCGGCGTCTATCGGGGGGCGGGGCCGGGCTTTCGCGCCTTCGTTGCTCACCGCCTCGAGGGCGCTGCCGCTGAAGAAGCGGCCCAGGCCAGCGCCGGCAACGGCGCGGCGATGCGGGTGGCGCCGTTGGGCATCCGCTTCGCCGGCGACCCCGGGTTCTTGGTCGACCAGGCGATGGCCGCGTCGCTGGTGACCCACGCCGACGCCCGGGGGGTGGCCGCCGCCGTGGCCGTGGCGACGGCCGTGGCGGCCGCGGCGAGCGACGGCGCCGGCCCCGACCTGGTCCACACCGCCGCCGACGCGGCGTCCGACGCCGAGCACGAGCTGTTCACCGACCACTTCGACCGGATGGGGCCGAGCGAGGACTGGCACACGTTCTCGGAGGCGCTGCGGGCCGCTGCCCGCCTGGTGGGGCGGGACCCGGCCGAGATCGCCGCGGCCGTGGGCGAGCGGGCCCGCCGCACCTCTGCGTTCCCCGACGGCTCCGGCGTGGCTGCCTACGCCCCGGCCTCGGTGGTCACCGCACTGGTCCTGGCCGCCGACCGGGCCGGGGAGCCGGCCGGGCCGCTGCGGCGAGCCGTGCGCCTCGGCGGCGACGCCGACACGGTTGCCGCAATCGCCGGTGCGGTGGTCGGCGCCCGGACGGGAGCTGCCGGCTGGCCGTGGGAGGTCCCCAACGAGGCGTTGCTCGTCGATGTTGGCGAACGGCTCGCAGCGGGCGCCACCGGGACGGCCGGCCTACCCGACCTCTACGAGCTGGAGCGCGCCACCGGCGCCTGACGGCGGCCAGGGTCGAAGCCGTCGTCGACACCCGCCAGCAGCAGTCTGCCGGAGACCAGGAACACGAGCAGGGCTCCGAGAGCCACGGTGCGTGGCAGCCCCGCCACCGTCACGAGGAGACCCCACGTGAGCGGCCCGAGGATCGTGGCGAAGCGCCCCACGGTGGCGTAGAGACCGTAGAGCTCGCCCAGGTGCTCCGGTGGCGACAGCCGGGCCATGTAGGTGCGGTCGGACGCCCACGTCGCGCCCAGCGCCGCACCGCCGCCGACGCCCAGCACCCAGGCCAGCTCCTCGATCCCGGCCACGGCGGCGCCCACCACCACGGCGATCCCCGCGATCCACACCGCCAGCGCCCCGTGCAGCACCCGGCGGGGGCCCACCCGGTCCACGAGGCGCCCGGCTGCGTAGCCGCCGACGATCGCGGCGGCGATGCCGGAGCCGAGCAGCGCCTGCACCTGGCCGTCGGAGAAGTCGAACTCCTCGACCACGAAGATCGTCAGGAAGCCCCCGATCAAGGTGTTGATGGCATCGGAGTAGAGGAACCGGCCCACGAGGAACCGGGCGACGCCGGGGAAACCCCGGGCGCGCCGCCACGCCGCAACGAGGCCGCGGAGGCTCCGGCGGAGGGCGGGCGGCGGTCCTTCCCGGTGGGGCCGGGGGCGCTCCCGGATCAGGAAGAAGGCCGGCAGCGCCAGCAGCAGGAACAGCACCGCTAGCGAGCGGAACACCGCAGCATGCCCGTAGCGGTTCAGCATCACCGCGCCGACTCCCAGCGCGACGAGCGACCCGACGTACCCCACCGCCACGCCGAGGCCGGACACGAACCCTCGGTTCGCCTCTGTGCTGACGTCGGGAAGCAGCGCGTCGTACACGACCGAACCGAGGTTGAACCCCACCAAGGCCAGCGAGAACAGCACGAGCGAGCCCGCCACCCCGACCGTCGCCAGGAAGAACGCCGGTATCACGGCGAGCAGCGTCGCCGGGACCAGGTACGGCACCCGCCTCCCGCGATGGTCGCTGCGCGCCCCGATCCACGGGCTCAGCACGATCACCACCACCATCGCCGCGTCAATGGCGAGAGCGAGGGCGAGGTCGGGCGTGTCGTTCTCGGCGAGCCAGTCGGGGAAGTACAGCGCGCTGACGCCCAGCGCGAATACGGTGTTCGCCAGGTCGTACATCGCCCACGAGGCGACGCTCAGCCGGGGCGGCCGCCAGGTGGCCGGTGCCTGCACGCCGCCAATGTACCGGCGAGTCCCGCCGGCCCCAACGGCGAACCGGCTAACGGTCAATTGGGCGGCCGAGCGTGCCGATAACGGGTCAGGCAACGATTGGAGGTCCTCCGTATGACGCGGGCCGATCCCGGCGACCGCGACGCGCTGGTCGTGGAGATGGTGCGACGCGCCGTCGCCCGGCTCGGGGCGCAGCGCGTGATCGCGGCGATCGTGACCGACCGGCGTGGCAGGCCGCTCGTCGTCGATGCCGTCGCGGGCTCCCCGGCGGCGCTGCGGCCCGACCTGGCACTGCCCGCCCAGGCGCTGCTGGCCCGCTTCCGCCACGCCGATCCGGGCTGGGTCGAGGACACGACGAGGATCCCCGACGAGTTGCTCGGCGACGCGGAGCGCTTCGCGGTGGTCCCGCTGCCCGGGCGGGGGACGCTGCTGGTGGCCGAACCCGCCGCCGCAGACGGCGCCGACCTCGCGGCACTGGCGGCCGGCCTGGCGCTGGCGATCGAGGCGGCATACGCCGTGGAGGGGGGGCGGGCGGTTTCGGAGGCCGGTGCGCTCCAGGCGATGGCCGAGGTGCTGGCCGGCACGACGCAGCTCGGCCGTGTCCTGACCGCCGCAGCCCGCACGGGGGCGCAGGCCACCGGCTTCGACCGGTGCACGGTGCTGCTCCGCCAGGCCGGTAAGGGCCTGCTGCCTGCGGCCTCGGAGAGCAGCGAGGGCGCAGCGCCGCTGGCAGGGTGGCGCCGGTTCGCCGACGGGATGGGGCTCCCGGCCGCCAACGAGGCGATGGCCACCGGCCAGCCTGCGTTCTACGGCGACCCGGAGTCGGCCGCCGACCTGCGGCCTGCGGATTGGGTGGTGCCGCAGGGTCTGGCCCGGGTGCTGGTGGTCCCGCTGGTCGCCTGGGACGAGGCCGTCGGCGTGATGATCTTCGACGACGGCAAGCCCGAGGCGCCGCTCGACCGAGACCTGCGCACGGCCGCGGGGCTCGCCGCCCAGGCTGCGGTCGGGGTGAAGGTCGCCGGCCTCGTCGACGGCTTGCGGCACAGCCGCCGCCACGCCCAGCTCGTCCTCGGCACGATGGCGCATGCGGCCACCCAGTTCGACACGGCGGGCGTGCTGGCGGTGATCGCCGACGCCGCCCACGAAGTGCTCGGCGACGCCGCCACCCTTGTCGTCGCCATGGCCGGCGGCGAGCCCGGCCCCGCCGCGGCGCGCGGCAACGAGGCCCAAGCACGCGACCTGTTGGTGCGGCTGGAGCAAGGGCCGCCGCTGCGGGACCGCTGCGACGGGCTGACCGCCCTGTACGGCGACGACCTGGCGCTGCTCGGCGAGCTGGAGGGCGCCGACGTCGGCCGGGCGCTCGTCGCGCCGCTGCGGCGCGCCTCCCGGGAGCTCGGCTGGCTGATCACCTTCGGGCCCAGCACCCGGCCGTACCGAGAGGCCGACCTCCGGATCGTCGCCGCGCTGGCGACGCAGGCCGCGCTGAGCTTGCACACCGTCGGCCTCCTGGAGAGCGAGCGCACCTCGGTGCAACAGCTCGAGGAACTGGGCCGCCAGAAGACCGGGTTCGTGGCGTCGGTCTCGCACGAGCTGCGGACGCCGCTCACCGCCATCATCGGCTTCTCCGAGATCCTCGGCGAGTGGCTCGAAGAGGATCGGCTGCGCGAGTTCATCGACGACGTGCGGCGCGAAGCCGTCGTGCTCGAGGGCATCATCGGCAACCTCCTCGACACGTCCCGGCTGGAGGCCGGAGTGCTGCACCTGGACCGGGTCGAGCTCGACCTGCCGAAGCTGGTGGCCGAGTCGGCCGAAGTCGTGCGGCATACGTACCCGTCCCGCCGCATCGACGTGGAGGTGGCACCGCGGGTCCAGCAGGTGGCCGGCGACCCGGTGCGGGTGCGCCAGATCCTCGTCAACCTGCTGGAGAACGCCGCCAAGTACAGCCCGGAGGGCACGCCGATCACGGTGGCGGTGTCCAACCGGTCGGCCGGGGTCGCGATCCAGGTCGCCGACCAGGGGCCGGGCATCCCCGCCCAGTACCGCGCCCAGGTGTTCGAGCGGTTCTTCCGGTTGGAGGGTGTCCACGGCCAGCCCGGCACCGGCATCGGCCTCTACCTGGTGCGGGAGCTGACGGAGGCGCACGGCGGCACGGTGGAGATCGACGACGGGCCCGACGGCGGGTGCCGCGTCGAGGTGGTGCTCCCCGCGACCCCGGCGATCCGCTCGGAGCCAGCCTGACGCTGCGCGATACTGGGTCGAGCGCCGTCTGAGGAGAGCCGCCCATGTTCGAGCCGTACCGCAACGAGCCGTACTCCGACTTCACCGAGGCAGGCCCGCGAGCCGCATACGAGCTCGCGCTGGCCGGCGTGCGCAGCGGTCTCGGCGCCCACCGCCCGATGGTGATCGGCGGCGAGGCCGCCGACACGTCGGAGCGGCTGGAGAGCCGCAATCCGTGCCGGCCCTCCGAGTTGGTCGGGACGGTGCCGCGCGGCGAGCCCGGTCACGTTGACGCCGCGCTCGACGCCGCGTGGGGAGCGTTCCCGGCGTGGGCGCGCCGCCCGGCGGAGGAGCGGGCTGAGGCGCTGGTGAAGCTGGCGGCGGTGATGCGCCGGCGCAAGTACGAGCTGTCGGCCTGGGAGACGTTCGAGGCGGGCAAGAACTGGGGCGAGGCCGAAGCCGACGTCGCTGAGGCGATCGACTTCCTCGAGTACTACGCGCGGGTCGCCCTCCAGGTGGCCGAACCGGTGGACACCTACTCGTGGCCTGGCGAGCTCAACCAGTCGCGGCTGCAGCCGATCGGCGCCGGCGTCGTGATACCGCCGTGGAACTTCCCGCTTGCGATCCTCGCCGGCATGGCGTCCGGGCCGGTCGCCGCCGGCAACACGGTGGTGGTGAAGCCCGCCTCAGCGACCCCCGTCATCGCTGCGCTGTTCCTGGAGATGGTCGAGGAGGCCGGGTTCCCGCCTGGCGTGTACAACCTCGTCACCGGGGCGGGCGCCGCCATCGGCGACCACCTGGTCGATCATCCCCGCACCCGGTTCGTCAACTTCACGGGCTCGAAGGAGGTGGGCCTGCGGATCGCGCAGCGTTCCGCCGTGGTCCACCCCCGGCAGGTCTGGCTCAAGCGCGCATACATGGAGATGGGAGGCAAGGACGCGCTGATCGTCGACGAGACCGCCGACCTCGACGCAGCCGCGGCCGCAGCGGTCGCCAGCGCCTACGGGTTCCAGGGCCAGAAGTGCTCGGCGTGCTCCCGGCTGATCCTCGTCGACCAGGTCTATGACGAGGTGCTCGACCGGGTGATCGACGGGGCGGGCGCCCTCGAGGTGGGGCCGGCGGAGGAGAACCACCCCGTCGCCGCCGTCATCACTTCCGCACAGCACGAGTCGATCCTCTCCGAGATCGCCAAGGGTCGAGAAGAGGCCAACCTCGTCGCCGGCGGCGACGCCCTCGACCGCGACGGTGGGTACTACATCCAGCCCACCGTGTTCGCCGACGTGCCGCCCGACGCCCGGCTCGCCCAGCACGAGATCTTCGGGCCGGTGTTGTCGGTGATCCGCGCCGGCGACTTCGACGAGGCCGTGGAGATCTTCAACGGCACCGAGTACGGGCTCACGGGCGGGCTGTTCAGCCGCGACCGAGACCGGCTCGACCGGGCGCGCCGCGACCTGTACGTGGGCAATCTGTACCTCAACCGCAAGATCACCGGCGCGATGGTCGGCGTGCAGCCATTCGGGGGGTTCAACATGTCGGGGTCCAACGCCAAGGCCGGCGGTCCCGACTATCTGCGCCTGTTCATGGAGATGAAGACCGTCGCCGAGGCTCTATGAGGCGAGCGTTGGTGCTCGCCTCATGCTTCTTAGCGGCGTGCAGCGGGACGGCGGGGACCAGTTCGACGGCTGGGTCGCTTCCTCCTCCCTCCACTACGGCGCCCGTCACCACCACGACGACCACGTCCCTGCCCGCGTCGGCGTCGACGACCACGGCTCCCCGGGCCCCCGTCGAGCCTGATCCGAGGGTGCCACTGGTGCCGCAGCCCGACCCGGCGCCGCCCGAGCCCGGGCTGCTGCCCGACGGGGCGACCGGGGTGGCGGTGGCGGCGGCCGGCGGCGCGCCGCTGGCCGATGCTCCCGGTGGCGAGGTGGCGGTGGTCGCCCGGGAGGGCCTCGTGTTCCCGGTGCAGGCCCGCGCCGGCGAGTGGCTCCAGGTGCGTACCCCGTGCGAGACCCTGGCGTGGCTCGACGGGCGGCAGGCGGCGTTCGTTCCGGGCCGGGAGGAGCGCCCGGCGCCGGGGCTCGGCTTCGACTTCTCCGAGGCGGTGATCGTGCTCGACCCCGGGCACGGTGGCCCCAACCAGGGTGCCCGCGGCCCGGCGGGCCTGCTGGAGAAGTTCGTCAACCTCGACATCGCCCGGCGGGCCCGCGACCTGCTCGCGGCGCCCCGCACCATCGACCCCGCCACCGGCGCAGTGCTGCCCGGCGACGACATCCCGGCGGCCGGGCGCGTGTGGCTCACCCGCAGCGAAGGTCCGCCCGGCGCCGACATCGAGGCCGGCCTCACCTACCGGGCCGAGATCGCCAACCGGGCCGGCGCCGACGCTTTCGTCTCGATCCACAACAACGCCGAGCCCGACGGTCCCTTCGACGGCCCCGGCAGCGAGGTGTACTTCCCGTTCCTCGACCCGCAGTCCCGGCGCCTGGCCGGGATCCTCGTCGAGGAGCTGCGCCGCAGCCTGGGCGCCTTCGATGCGCCGTGGGTCGGTGACACCGACGCCGGCGCCAAGCCGCGGCTACGCGCCGACGGCTCCGACCTGTACGGGGTGCTGCGCGCCAGCGACGTGCCCGCGGTGATCGCCGAGGGCGCCTTCATCTCGAACCCGGCCGAGGAGGCCCTGCTGGCCACCGAGGAGTTCCGGCATGCCTACGCCGAAGCGATCTACCGGGCGCTGGTGCGGTTCCTCACCACCGACGACCCGGGGTCGGGCTTCACCGAGCCCTACGAGCGCTCGGTGCCACCCGGCCGCGGCGCTCCCCAGGAGGAGTGCCAGGTCCCCGCTCAGCCCTGACCGCCGGCTCTTGGCCCTTCTGGTGGCCGGCGTCACCGCCGGCCACCGCAGTGAGCACCGTGACCTCGCCGCCGGCCGGTATGGGGTCGTCGAGGCCGGCCTGGTCGTCGCCGACGAACACGATGACGTGCCGCCGCAGCCGACCCGCGTCGATCAGACGGTGGCCGACGCCCGGGTGGGCGGCATCGAGCGCCGCCACCGCCTCGCGGACTGTCGCGGCGGCGACCGCGACCGGAAGCGGCACGTCGTAGAGCCGGCGCAGCTCCTTCGGCAGCCGCACCGTAACCGTCATGCGACGGCGTGGACGGCGTACACGGGCGGGAGGAAGTCGGCGGCCAGGTGCCACGTATCGCCCTCGTCGGGGCTGGCGAACACCTGCCCGGTGGACGTGCCGAAATACACGCCGACCGGGTCGAGGGCGTCGCTGGCCATGGCGTCGCGCAAGATCACCAGGTGGGCGTGGCTGCGCGGCAGCCCGTCGGTGAGTTGCTCGTACGAGGCGCCGCCGTCGCGGGTGCGGTAGACCGCCGGCACGCCGTCGGGCACGAAGCGTTGCTCGGCCCCGACCAGCGGCAGGAACCAGGCCGTGTCCTCGTCCCGGGGGTGGGTGGCCACCGGGAACCCGAACTCCGACGGGAGCCCCTCGTGGATCGGCTGCCAGGTGTCGCCGCCATCGTCGGAGCGGAACTGGCCC
>JBFJZV010000009.1:0-30450 GCA_041621915.1 Acidimicrobiia bacterium
GGCCGCCACGCAGGTAGATCTCGAGCAGGCTGGCGCCCACGAACTCGACGTAGCGCTGCTGCGCCTCCGTGTCGCCATCGAAGCTTCCCGGGCCGGCGAGGCCACCCACCGACACCGACATCGCCAGCGCCTCCGCCTCCTCCTGCGGCGGTTCGGACAGGAGCCCGAGCGGCGGATTGGCCGGATCCAGCCCACCGACGAACCCATCCGCGCCGAGCACGCCCGCGTAGCCGTCGGTGAGCTGCGCAACGGTGTAGCCGCGGTCCAGCGCCCACCACGTGCGTGCGAATCCCTCTGCGCCCCCGTGTATGTCCACCACGGCGTTGGCGAAGTCCACCAGTCGAGCCGCAGGTACCGGGGTGCTTCCAAAGGCGTCGGCGGACGCTGCGATCCCGAGCTCGGCCTCCGCTCCGCCGGTACGGTCACCACCACTCCCACCACTGCACGCGGCCGCCACCACGGCTACGCCAACCAACCACACCGACCAACGGCGTCGCATCATCACTCTCTGTGGGGATCACCGAAGGCGGGATGTTAGCGAGCGGTCACACGGCCGCTCGGGTCACGGGGCGGCGGCAGTGTGACGTTCTTCGGTAACGGCTACGTCCCGATGCCGTGGGGTCTTTCGATGCTCTGCACGAAGGCGCGGATCTCGGCGTTGCAGGGTCGGGCGCCTCGCCGCAGTGTCGGTCGGAGGCGGCCGGAGCGCCGAGTCGAATGCGGCGTCGCCGAAATCGAGGATCTGGGAAAGCTAACGTCGATCCTGGGCGACGAGCTCCAGCGGCCGGAGCAGGGCCAGTTCGAGGGCAGCGTGCGATGCAGACCACCGAGGTTCTGGAGCGAGGACGGGCGGCGTTCGACCGGGCCGCGTGGTCCGATGCGTTCGACCGGCTCGAGGAGGCCGACCGGACGGCGGAACTGGGGCCCGCAGACTTGGAGCGTCTCGCGACTTCGGCGTACTTGACGGGGCGCGACGCTGCGAGCGCAGACGCCTGGGGGCGAGCCCACCGGGCGTGGCAGGCACGAGGGGAGCTGCGGCGGGCCGTGCGGTGTGCCTTCTGGCTGGGCTTCGGGCTGGTCCAGCGGGGCGAGATGGCCCAGGGCGGCGGTTGGTTGGCGCGGGCCGGCCGGCTGGTGGAGGACCACGAGCTGGACACGGTGGAGCGCGGGTACTTGCTGGTTCCTGCTGGGCTGATGGCGATGGGCGCCGGCGAGCCCGACACGGCGCTCGAACGGTTCGACGAGGTGGGCTCCCTGGCCCAGCGGTTCGGCGACAGCGACCTGGCCACGCTCGGCGTGCTCGGCCGTGGCCAGGCGCTGCTGCGCTTGGGACGGACCTCAGAGGGTCTGGGCTTGTTCGACGAGGCGATGGTGTCGGTCACTGCCGGCGAGACCTCGCCGACCATCTCGGGCCTCGTGTACTGCGCCGTCATCGACGAGTGCCAGCGGGTGTTCGACCTCCGTCGGGCCAGGGAGTGGACGGCGGCACTGGACCGCTGGTGCGTCGAGCAGCCCGGCCTCGTACCGTACCGGGGCCAGTGCCTGGTCCACCGCGCCCAGGTGCTGCAAATCGAGGGCGAGTGGAATGCCGCGATCACCGAGGCCGAACGAGCCCGCCGGTGGTTGAGCAACCCGCCGAATCCGGCCGTGGGCATGGCGCATTACGAGCTAGGCGAGCTCTACCGGCTGCGAGGTGAGCTCGCAGCAGCCGACGAGGCGTATCGCCAGGCGCACGCCGCCGGGCGCGACCCGCAGCCCGGGCTGGCTCTGCTGCGTCTGGCCGAGGGGGCCGCGGACACCGCAGCAGCGGCCATCGCGGCGGCACTGGAGGCCGCTGGTGACGGGGCCGCCCGGGCGCGGCTACTGCCGGCGTACGCCGAGATCATGCTGGCCGTTGGCCGGCGGGACGAGGCGGCTGCCGCGGCCGACGAGCTGGACACTCTGGCCGAGGATGGCGCCACGATGCTGAGCGCGGTTGCTGCCCAGACCCGCGGGTCCCTCCTTCTCGCCGACGGAGATGCAACGGCGGCACTCGGTCGGCTGCACGACGCGCTGCGGGCCTGGCAGCAGTTGCGGGCCGTCTACGAGGCCGCCCGCGTGCGGGTGCTGCTGGCCGGCGCCTGCCTCCAGCTCGGCGACCGGAACCGTGCCGAGCTGGAGTGTGATGCTGCGCGCGACGCGTTCGACGCACTGGGCGCCGCGCCTGCGCTTGCCCGCCTGGAGGGGCTGGTGGCCGACACGTCGCAGCACGTGGCAGCTTCCTCGACACAACCGGGACGTGGCCAGGCGGTCACCGAGCGGGAGCTCGCGGTGCTCCGCCTGGTGGCGGCGGGGTGCACCAACCGCCAGATCGCCCGCGAGCTGGCGATCAGCGAAAAGACCGTGGAGCGGCACCTGAGCAACATCTTCACCAAGCTCGACGTCCCGAACCGGGCCGCGGCCACCGCCAAGGCCTACGACCTCGGGCTGCTGTAACGCCGTCGCCGCGACGCGTGGGGGTTCTCCCTGATGCGGCCCCTCAACAAATTGGCGGATCCTCCCGAAGTCGGATGGGCGATCGTGTCGTACGGTTGCCCAGCCCGCTCGTACACGAGGAGGACCCATGACGACCCCACCCGCCCAATCCCTGTACGAGGAATATGCGGCCAGCGCCGCCGAGAACTACGAGCGCCACTTCGTGCCCGCCATCGGAGAGCCCATCGGCCGCCGTCTGGTCGACGCCGCCAGGCCCACTGCAGGCGAGCGGGTGCTCGATGTCGCCTGCGGCACCGGCATCGTCAGCCGCCTGGCCGCCCAGGCCGTCGGTCCGGGGGGAACGGTCGCGGGCCTCGACGCCAACCCCCGCATGCTCGCCGTTGCGCGCAGCGTCACCCCTGACGGGATCGACTGGCTCGAAGCGCCGGCTGAGGACGTCCCGGCGACTGACGCCTCCTTCGACCTCGTGCTGTGCTCGATGGGACTGCAGTTCTTCACCGACAAGGAGCGGGCGGTACGCGAGATGTACCGGGTGCTCGCACCCGGCGGGCGAGCCGTGTGGTGCACCCCTGGGCCGACACCGCCCCTGTTCCAGGCCATCGACGAGGCTCTCACCAACCACGTCGGACCGGGCGCGTCGATGTTCGTCCACGCCGTGTTCTCGCTGCACGACGCCGACGAGGCCCGAAAGCTGATGGAGGTCGCGGGCTTCGATCGCGTCGCCGTCGAGACCACGTCGGTGCCGCTACGCGTGCCGCCGCCAGCCGACTTCTTCTGGCAGTACGTGCAGAGCACGCCGCTGGGTGCTGCAACCGCCGATCTCGACGAATTGGAGCGGGCCGCGCTCGAGGCCGAGGTCGTTGAGCGCTGCGCGCCCTTCGTCGACGGCGGGGCTTCGGTCTTGGAGCCGGGGCTCCTCATCACCACCGGGTACCGGGACCACCGATGACGGCTGTGGAAGTAAGCCTACGAGCAGTCACATGGGCGGGGGAGTGAGGCCGTAGCGGGCGATGACGTCGCTCAGCCAGGGGGGCTCTGCGAAGGGCAGGTCGTACTGCGCTGCCAGGTCGCCGAGGGCCTCCATGTCGACCTCGCCGGCGCCGGTCATGTCCGCCAGGCCGCGGAAGAAGTTCTCGAACCCGGCCGGAGTGATGATCTCGATCATGCGGGCGCGCGTCGGGCCGGCGTTCCACATGGCGTGGACCTGGCCCCGCGGCTTGACGATGTACCCGCCCGGTCCGAGCACGACTTCCTGGTCCTCGGAGCGAAAGCCGATCTGGCCCTCGAGGACGTAGGAGATCTCGTCTTCGAGGTGATGGACGTGGGGTGGGACGAGGGCACCCACCTCGAACGGATGCTCCACGATGGACAGGGCGCCACCGGTGTCCTCGCCATCGATCTTGAACACGACACCGATCCCGTCGCCCAGGTCTCCGGCCCGACCCCCTCCGGGCTGGAGCACCTTCACTCGATCCGCACCGACCTGTGCCACCGTGGTCACGCTCCTCGTTCGGTGGACGAGGTTGTATCACGAGACACGCTGGTGCGGAAGCGTCGAGGGTCGGCCGCCGCGGCTGCCCTCCCGGGCTCGACCGGCGGCTGGCGTCGTCGTCAGGCGAGCTGGAGGAACATCTTCTCCAACTTCTCCGCCGAGTAGCCGGCGTTGGCGGCGATGTCGGGATCGGAGGCGCACTGGGCCAGCGTTGCGGCGAAGAACTGGTACCCCGCCTGCTCGAGCGCCCGGGTGGCGGCTGCGAACTGGGTGACCACCTCGCCGCACTCACGGCCGTCGTCGAGCATGCCCTCGATGCCCCTGAGCTGCCCCTCGATCCGCCGGAGCCGGGCCTTGATCTGGTCGGCCTTCTCCTCGGGAATGCGGACGCTCATGCAGCCGCCTCCACCGCGGCGATCACGCGCTCGAGCCGGGCCGTCGCCTCCTTGGCAACCGGGTCGAGGTCGGGGTTGCCGGTCTGGGCGACCATCACACCCGGGTCGAGGGCGGCGACGACCGTGCCCCCGCCCTCGCTGTAGACCACGACGTTGCACGGGAGCAGCAGGCCGATGTCTCGTTCCGCCTCCAATGCCTGGGCGGCCAGCGACGGGTTGCAGGCACCGAGGATCCGGTAGGGCGCCACGTCGATGCCGAGCTTCGTCTTCAGCGTCGCCGCGACGTCGATCTCGGTGAGGATGCCGAAACCCTCCTTGGCGAGCTCCTCACGGGTGATGCGCTCCGCCTCCTCCAGACCGTGAGGGACATGCGTTTTCAGGCCGTAGTCGTTCATCGGGTCGCTCCTCTGTGGATGTTCTTGATACCCTAGGGGGTATAGTATCATCCCCTCGCTGCAAGGAGTGCTTGCCAGATGCGATTCCGCCGAAACTCGATCGACGTCCGCGATGCGGCACAACGCACTGCGAGCGATGCGATGCTCGTGGACGTCCGTCGCAAGGACGAGGTTCGCGCCGGGATGGCGGCCGGGGCGATCCACATCCCGCAAGAGCGCCTGGCCGCCTCGCTCCGCAGGCTCGAGGGTTCCCAGGTGCTGGTCATCTGCCGGTCCGGCAACCGCTCCGCCCGGGCGGCGGCGCTGCTCCGCCGCCACGGCATCGACGCGCTCAACGTTCGTGGCGGCATGCTGGCGTGGCAGCGACGGCAGCTCCCGATGGCAACCCGCAAGAGCTCGAGGAGGACACGATGACCCGACCCGCCCGCCCGATCGCCGCGGCGCTGCTGCTGGCCGTGACGCTCGTCGTCGGCGCCTGCGGCGGGTCGTCGACCGCCCAGCTCGACACCGTCGGCCCGGTGGCGGCCGCCGAAGCGATCGCCGAGCCAGGCGCGGTCCTCCTCGACATCCGCACTCCCGAGGAGGTGGCCGAGGGCCAGATCGCCGGAGCCGTGAACCTCGACTTCTACGCATCCGACTTCCGCGACCAGATCGCAGCCCTCGACCGGGACGCGAGCTACGTCGTCTACTGCCGGTCCGGCAACCGATCCAGCCAGGCCATGGGCCTGTTCGAGGAGCTCGGCTTCGCCGACGTGACCGAGGTCGACGGGGGCATCCTCGCCTGGCTGCAGGCCGGGCTGCCGATCGAGTAGAGCTCCGCCCCCGGCACTCCCTTGGCGCGGCCGCCGGAGGCCTCGGCGAAGGAATTTGGGTCTGGACGGACGCCTCGCATTGGTATACGTTCCGCGCAATTCGGAATCGCTTCGGCGGGGCCGCCCCGGCCGCGGGCTGGGTCAGCGGCGGGCGGCATCCCGATGGGCACGGAGGAGGAACTGCAATGGGCGTATCGGATTTGGTCGCTTCGGCCAAGGCACGGGTGGAGAACCTCACCGTCGACCAGGTCGCCGCGGAGCTGGAGTCACCCGACGTGGTGCTCGTCGACGTGCGCGAACCGGCCGAGCTGACGAGCGAAGGCAGGATCCCGGGATCGATCCACGCGCCGCGCGGGATGCTCGAGTTCCACGCCGACCCGTCCAGCCCGTATCACATGGCGCCGCTGGACCCTGACAAGCGCGTGATCCTGTACTGCAAGTCGGGCAGCCGGTCGGCGCTCGCCGCCGCAGCGCTGGAAGACATGGGATACCGGCGGGTCAGCCACCTCGACGGCGGCATCGTGGCATGGACCGAGGCGCAACGCCCCGTCGAGGGCCGCGAGCCAGTCGGGGCCCTGACGTGACGACGTAGGGTCCCGCGATGCGACTTCTCCCCCCGCTTGCGGGGGAGTGGCTCGGCCCGCAGGCCGAAACGAGGGGGGTGCGGATGTTCGGACCGCGTATGCCTGGATCCACGGTTGGTGGGCGGTTCGGTCGCTGACAGGTTTGAGGCGCGTTGTGCACCCGGCGCATTGCGCCGTGCCCATCGCGGTATCCCGGCGCGGCTGAGCCGGCCCGCCGTAGGGGAAGGCCGGCCTTTCGCAGCCGATGAGGGTCAGGGGCGCTCGGGCAAGGCGTACGCGAGGTCGGTGCCTCCCGACGACGCCGAGTTGCGCAGGTGCACGGTGAAGCCTTGCACCGCGCCGGGCGTGTCGTCGCCGTCGCCGTCCCAGTCGCCGGCCACCGGCGATCCGGCCGGCGCCCCGAACGAGAGGTCGAGGTCGGCGGCGCCTTCCGAGTTGGCGTTGCGGAGCAGCCAGCGCTGGCCGCGCACCACGCCGGGGGTGTCGGTGCGGTTGCCGTCCCAGTCGCCGGCCACCGGCTTGTCGCCCGGGTCGCCGTAGGCGAACACGACGTCGGCGGATCCGCTGGAGTTGGCGTTCCGCAGCAGCCACGTGCCGCCCCGGAACACGCCGGGGGTGTCGGTGCCGTTGCCGTCCCAGTCGCCCACCACCGGCTTGTCGCCGGGGTCGCCGAAGCTGAAGACGAGGTCGGCCCCACCCGACGAGTTGGCGTTGCGGAGGTGCCAGCTGCCGCCCCGGAAGACGCCGGGGGTGTCGGTGCCGTTGCCGTCCCAGTCGCCGGCCACCGGCTTGTCACCGGCGGCGCCGAACTCGAAGGTCAGGTCGGCCGGCCCGGAGTGGTGGCTCAGCCACACGTGCCAGACCCCGTCCCGGAAGACGGCGGCGGTCTCGGTGCCGTTGCCGTCCCAGTCGCCCATCACGACGGTGCCGGGCACCGGCGGAGGGACCGCGGCGTGGGCCTTCAGGAACCGGGCATTGACCCAGCCCAACTCACCTGTGTCGTTCCACTGCACCTGCCGCCACAGCGCGTCGCCGAGCTTGGCATTGCGCCCGGTCGACTCGATGGCGTTGGTGTCATGGCCGAAGCCGAACACGACCTTGTGGCTCGTGCCGGGGCCGGAGCGGACGTTGAGCTTGTCGCCGGCGTCCACGCCGGTCACGTCCCACCTGCCCTTGGGCTCGGTGCCGAAGACCGGCTTTTCGACGTGCGCCTCCAGGAACGCGGCGCTGACCCAGCCGGTGCGACCCGACCGGTACTCCACTTCACGCCACAGGGTCGCGTCGAGCGTGGCGACCTTGCCGGTGGAGCGGATGCCGTCGGCGTCGTGGGCGAGGGTGGCGACCGCCGGGCTGGTGGTGCCCGGGGCGGAGCGGACGTTGACGGCCCCTCCGGACGCGATGCCCTTGACCTGCCAGCGGCCGGGCGTCTCGGTCCCGAACACCGGGGTTGGAGGCAGCGTGGTCGGCGGGACGGTGGTGGGCGGGGTCGTCGTCGGCGGGGTGGTCACCGGTGGGATGGTGGTGGGCGGCGTGGTGACCGGGGGCGCCGTCGTCGGCGGGGTGGTCGTAGGGGGGTTCGTCGTCGGCGGGTCGACCACCGGAGGGGTCACGACGGGCGGGCGGCGGCCGGCGCGCGCCGTCGACTCGCTCAGGACCACGGCGCCGGCCGAGGCGACGGCGATCAGGAGCACCAGCAGGGCCGAAGCCACCAGCTGGGTTCGGGAGGGACGCATGGGGGGGTTCGCTTTCTCGTGCGGGAACGGGCCGTATCCCGTTCGTCTGCCAATCCGACGACTGGACGGTCGTAAAGGTTCCAGGCGCTTCGTAACGAATGGGTAACGTCGCCGGGTGGACGTTCGCGACGAGCCGATCAGCCTGCTGGGCGAGGTGGCGGGGATCCCGAGCGCCTTCGAGGTGGCGGCCGTGCTCCGGGTCGCGCCGGTCGATGGCGGGCTCGGTGGGATCGCGCTGGCCGAGGAACCCGTCGCCGCGCCGTGGGTGAAGGATTACGACCTCCGGAACGACCCGGCAACGTGGGCTGACCGCTTCGACGTCGCCCATTGGGGGCTGCTGGCCGCCCGCGACGGCGGCCGATGGGTCGGCTCTGCCGTCGTCGCCCGCACCACGCCCGGGCTGGACATGTTGCGGGATCGTGGCGACACCGCTGCGCTGTGGGATCTTCGGGTCCGGCCGGAGTCCCGCCGTCGCGGGGTCGGCGCCGCGCTCTTCGCGGCAGTCGCCGGCTGGGCGGCCCGCCAGGGCAGCCGCACGCTGTTGGTCGAGACGCAGAACGTCAACGTCCCCGCCTGCCGGTTCTATCGCCGGATGGGTTGCGAGCTCGCCGGGATCGACCGCTTCGCCTATCCCGACCTGCCCGGCGAGGTGCAGCTCGTGTGGTCCAAGCCGCTGGCCTGACGGCGCGGTGCGGAGCCGTTACCCGATCGTTACTGGAAGCCCGGCCCGAACCGCGATACTTTCCGCGGATCACTTGCTTCACATCTCAGGAGACCAGGCCATGGGAAACTTCGTATCGACGGTGAGTGCGGTGGTCCTCACCGCGTTCACACTCGCCGCCTGCGCCGACACGGCCGACCCGCCGGCCACCACGCTCCCCGCGACGACGGTGGCTCCGACCACCACCGCCCCGCCCGAGCCGCCCACCACCACCACCACCCCGCCCACCACCACGCTCGCCCCGACGACGACCACGACGCTCACCCCCACCACCACCTCCACGACAGCCGTGGCCGCGCCTCCACCCACCGCCGCCATCTCGCACGGCCAGCTCGCCTGGGCCGTGTACCTGGGCCTCTGGGACGAAGCGCCCGACGAGGCTGCTCGTGCCGAAGCCGCGGCGCCGGCGACGGCGGTCGGGTACGAGGTCGAGGGCTGGGGCGACGTCGGCTGCGATCAGGGCGCCGCCGAAGCGCTCGGCGTGGACCCGAGCGGCGGGCATTTTGCGTCCGGCTTGTACTTCGCCACCGAGGCCGACGCCGAGGCGGCCGCGGCCCTCATCGGGGACGGGGTGCTGGCCGTCGCCGAGGTGCAGACGTTCTGCCTGGACTGATCGCCGCCGCCGTTCCTACCTCTGCCTGGCATGCACGTAGCGGCGCACCGACAGCGGGGCGAAGATCGCCACGATGATCACTACCCAGATCAATGTGTACAGCACCGGGTTCTCCAGCGACCACGTCGCCGGCTCGGGGCTGCCGGGCGGGATGTTGCCGAACAGCTCGCGAGCCGCCTGGGTCACCGCCGACACGGGGTTCCACTCGGCGAACGTCTCGAGCGGTCCCGGCAGGTTCTCGGCTGGGACGAACGTGTTGGCGATGAACGTGACCGGGAAGATCACCAGGAAGCTGGCGTTGTTGACCACTTCCGGGCTCGGCACCAGCAGCCCGACGTAGGCCATGACCCACGAGAAGGCGTAGGCGAACAGCAGCAGCAGGAGGAAGCCGGCCAGCGCGCTCGGCAGGCCGTCGCGGATCCGCCACCCGACCAGCAGCCCTGTGCCGCCCATGATGAGCAGCGACAGCACGTTGTAGACCACGTCGCTGGCCGTGCGCCCCACCAGCACCGCCGAGCGCGACATCGGCAGTGACCGGAAGCGGTCGATGATGCCCTTCTGCATGTCCTCGGCCAGCCCGGCGCCGGTGAACGTCGCCCCGAATACCACCGTCTGGGCGAAGATGCCGCCGATGAGGAACTCGCGGTAGGTGCCCCCCGGGATCTGGATCGAGTTGCCGAAGACGTAGGCGAACAGCAGCACGAACAGGATCGGCGAGATGAGCACGAAGACCAGCACTTCGGGGACCCGCTTGATCTTGATGATGTTGCGCTTGGCAATGACGGCGCCGTCGGCCAGCACCTGGTAGACGCCGTTCATACGGGCGCCTCTTCGTGCTGGCTCTCGGCTTCAGGGGCGGGCTCGGCCACGTGCCCGGTGAGAGTGAGGAACACGTCGTCGAGGGTGGGGTGGCGCAGCCCGACGTCGTCGACCTCCACGCCGCCGCCGTCGAGCGCCCGCAGCGCGTGGGTCAGCGTGCGCGCTCCGCCGGTGATCGGCACCACCAGCGTGCGCTCGTGGGCCCACAGCTCGCCCACCGCCATGGGCTCCAGCAGCTCGGCCGCCCTGGCGACCGTCCCCGGGTCGGCGACCTTCACCTCGATGCGCTCGCCGCCGATCTGGCGCTTCAGCTCGGCCGGGCTGCCGTGGGCGATCTCGCGGCCCTGGTCGACGACGACGATGTCGTCGGCGAGCTGGTCGGCCTCGTCCATGTACTGCGTCGTCAGCAGCAGGGTGCTGCCCCGGTTCACCAACTCCCGGATGACGTTCCACAGCTCGGTGCGGCTGCGCGGGTCGAGCCCCGTGGTCGGCTCGTCGAGGAAGAGCACCGGCGACTCCGCCACCAGCGCCATGGCGAGGTCGAGGCGGCGCCGCATGCCGCCGGAGTAGCCCTTCACCGGCCGGTCCGCCGCGTCCACGAGGTCGAACCTCTCCAGCAGCTCGCGGGCCCGCCCGCGCGATCGTGCGTCCCAGCCGGTACAGGCGCCCGATCATGTCGAGGTTCTCGAACCCGGTGAGGTGCTCGTCGACGGCTGCGCTCTGGCCCGACAGCCCGATGCGCTTGCGCACCTCGCCGGCGTCGGCGACGACGTCGAGGCCCGCCACCGTGGCCGTGCCGGCGTCGGGGGCCAGCAATGTGGTGAGGATCGAGACGGCCGTGGTCTTGCCGGCGCCGTTGGGGCCGAGCAGCCCGACGATGGCTCCCTCCGGCACGGTCAGGTCGAGCCCGTCGAGCGCGACCACGTCGCCGTAGTGCTTGACCAGACCGCTGGCTTCGATGATCGGGGGCATCGCCGTCCTCTCTCCGAACCGGAAAGATAGGGGTGCCGCCGCAGCGCCTCATCGGATACACTCACGCTCACCGACGCGGTGTCGGTTTCACGAAGGTAGTGGCATGCAGCCGGCAGAGACCGCCGCGGCCCCGTGGCGTCGCCGCACGTTCGGCACCTTCGAAGGCGTGTTCACCCCGACGCTGCTGACGATCCTCGGCGTCATCATGTACCTGCGGGAGGGGTGGGTGGTCGGCAACGCCGGCCTCGCCGGGGCGTGGCTGATCATCGGGCTGGCGGTCGGGATCACGCTGGCCACCGGGCTGTCGCTGTCGTCGATCACCACCAACATCCGCATCGGGGCGGGCGGGCCGTACTCGATCATCTCCCAGTCGCTCGGCCTCGAGGTGGGCGGGGCCATCGGCATCCCGCTGTTCCTGTCACAGGCGCTGGTCGTCGCGATGTACGTGTTCGGCTTCCGGGAGGGGTGGCAGTGGATCTTCCCCGACCACCCGGCCCTGCTCGTAGACCTGGGCGCGTTCGCCGCGGTGTTCGGCATCGCCTACGTCTCCGCCTTCCTGGCGTTCCGCATCCAGTACGTCATCCTGGCAGTGATCGCCGCCTCGCTGGTGTCGGTCGCCGTGGCGGCCGTCCAGGGCTCCATGACCGAGCCGATCACCTGGGTCGGCAGCGACCTCGACTGGTCCGGCTTCTGGGTGGTGTTCGCCGTGTTCTTCCCCGCCGTCACCGGGATCCTCGCCGGCGCCAACATGTCCGGCGAGCTGACCAACCCGCGGCGCTCGATCCCGGTGGGAACGCTGGCGGCGATCGGGGTGTCGACCGTGGTCTACGGGGCGCTCGCCTACTGGCTCGCCCGGTCCGCCACGACCGAGGAGTTGGTCGGCAACTTCACGGTGATGATCGACAAGGCGGCGTGGGGGCCTGCGGTGGTTGCCGGGCTGCTGGGCGCCACCCTCTCGTCGGCGATCGCCTCGATCGTCGGCGCGCCCCGCATCCTGCAGGCGCTCGGCTCGCACCGCGTCCTGCCCTACGGCGACCGGCTGGCCCGGCTGTCTCGCCGCGGCGAGCCCCGCACCGCCATATGGGTCTCCGGCGCCATCGCCCTGGCGGCGCTGCTGGTGCGCGACCTCAACGCCATCGCTCCGCTGATCACGATGTTCTTCCTCATCACGTACGCGATGATCAACGTGGTGGTGCTGATCGAGCAGCGGCTCGGACTGCTCAGCTTCCGGCCCACGATGCGCATCCCCCGCTTCGTTTCGCTCGCCGGCACCCTGGGGTGCTTCTTCGCGATGTTCATCATCAACCCCGTGTTCTCCCTCGTGGCCGCCGGAGTGGCGGTGGCGACGTACTCGGTGCTGCTGCGGCGCCACCTGCGGGCGCCGTTCGGGGACAGCCGCAGCGGCCTGTTCGTGGCGGTCGCCGAATGGGCCGCCAAGAAGGTCAGTGTGCTGCCCGACTCGTCGGAGCGGGCGTGGAAGCCCAACCTGCTGGTCCCGGTGGAGGATCCCGGCGAGGTGCGGGGGCTGTTCCGCTTCATCACATCCCTCACCTACCCGCGGGGCAGCGCCAAGCTGCTCGGGCTGACCACCACCGGGGAGGAGGACCAGCTCCGCAAGCGGCTCCCGGTGCACGTGCAGAACTTCCAGCGGGCCGGCGTCTTCGCGTCGGCGTCGGTGGTGCGCGCCGAGGAGTTCGGCGGCGGCGTGGCGTCGTCGATGCAGGCGCTGTCGTCGGCGTTCTTCCGCCCCAACCTCCTCTTCGCCCCACTGCCCGACAAGCCCGACCGCGCCGAGACGATGCGGCGGCTGGTGCTCACCGCCGGCGCCTACGGGCTCGGGGTGCTGCTGTTCGCCGAGCATCCCCGCGCCGGGCTGGGCCTGGAGTCCACGATCAACCTCTGGGTGCGGCCGCTGTCGCGGACCTGGGAGGACGACAAGCAGCAGACCCACCTCGACCTGGCGCTGCTCGTGTCCTACGTGCTGCGGAGCAACTGGGGGGCCGATCTCCACTTCGTCACCGTGGTCGACGACGAGGCGGACATCCCCGAGCAGCGGGCCCGCCACCGCGAGCTCATGCAGCTCTCCCGCATCCGGGGCGCCGGCGTGGTGGTCGCCGGCGAGCTGGCTGCCGCAGTGGCGGAGCACCCGGCCGACCTCAATGTCTTCGGGATGCCGCAGACGCTCGACTTCGACGCGTGTCGCTCGCTGATGCTGACGGGCCGCAGCTCGGCGGTGTTCGTGCAAGGCTCCGGCAGCGAGAACGCCCTGGCCTAGCCGTCCCCGTTCAGCAGCGCGTCGACCTCGGCACGGCCCGCGTTCACCCGGGCCCGCGCCTTGAGCACCCGGCGCACGACGGTCTCCCGCCGCTCCATGAGGTCCTCCAGCCGGGTCGCGGCCTCACCGTCTCCGTTCTGCGCCCCGGCATGGGCGGAGCGGATCTCGTCGTCCAGCTCGCGGAGGGCCTTCTCCAGCGCCTCCTGCCGCTCCTCCGCGCCCTGCAGCGCCGCCTCCGCTTCGGCGAGCGTGGTGTGGCGGCCGGACTCCGGTCCGGCCAGGAGGTCGATCGGCTCGCCGGCGTAGACGGCGGCCGTCATCGGCAGGCGCCCGAGCAGCCCGTCGAGCGGGGCACCGGCAGGGTCGAGCACGGCGTCGTCGCGCAGTCGCATGGTCACGAAGACGAGGGAGGCCTCCGCCGACGCTCTGGCGGCCTCGTCGGCGCCGGCGACGCAGTGCGGGTCGGCCGGGATCCGGGCCTCGGCGAGCATGGCTTCCAGCTCGCCGCGCACTCGCTCGGTCTCTCCGGGAGGCGCCGGCGCGAGCACGCGGATCCCCGCGCCCGCCCAGGCGGCGTTGCGAGTGAAGAGGTACGCCGCCAGCAGCGCCAGACGGCTGGAGTCATCGTCGTTCCACCAGACGTCGATGCGGCGGCTGCGGGCCGGTATCGCCGCCAGCGCCTCCCACCTGCGCGCGTCGCTCGACATCGCCACGACGTTCACGCCAAACCGGGCGACCTCCCGCAGCAGGCGGGCGTAGGCTTCCCGCCGGCCCGGCCCGGCGCCCTCCGGCCAGCCGAACAGCGCGGTGTTGGCCCGCAGGCCGCCCAGTCCCAGCGACTGCACCACCACGGGGAGCGCCTCCATGCCGTCGGCGGCGAGCACGGTGCGGGCGTACATGTCGAGCCCCAACTCGTCGATCTGCTGCTCGAGCCGGGCCTGCTCTTCTTCCCGCTCCCGCCGGGCGAGCGCGCCCTCGCCCTCCATGATCCGCACCGCAACCGTGAGGCCACTGCCGCCCTCCAGCCACGATGCGAACCGCAACAGCCGTTCGCGTCGGGTGGGATCGGCGGAGAAGGCCACCACCTGCGGGCGCCAGTTGCGGGCATGCGCCTCCTCCCGCGACAGCGCCCGGATACTCTCCTTGGCCCGGGCGAAGTGGTGCGACCGGGCCGCGTCGGCCCAGCGCTCCGGCGCCCGCCGGCGGTGAAGGAACTGGTAGAGCCCGAACAGCACCACCAGCGCCGCCGCGCCCGCCACGACGTTGATGGCCAGCATGACGCCCAGGCACGCCGCCGCCCCGGCGAGGCTCAGCCGCTTGTCGAAGTAGCGGAAGCGGGGCCGGAACGACGGGCTGGCGGCTCGGGCCTCCCAGTAGGTGGCGTAGTTGAGCATGCCGTAGGAGATGAGGAAGAACATCGAGACGACCGCTGCGATCGCGTTCAGCGCGCCCAGGCTCAGCGTGACCACCGCGATCGCGAGCGAGAGCAGCACGGCCCGGCGCGGGTTGCCCTGCGGCCCGTGGCCCTTGGCGAACGGGCCCAGTCCCGGGAACACCTTGTCGGCTGCGAGCGACTGGAGGATCCGCGGCGCCCCGAGGAACGAAGCCATGGCCGACGACAGCGTCGCGGCGATCACGCCGAGCAGCACCAGCGGGCCGAACGCGGCGATCGACCGCATCGCCTGCCCCGTATCGTCGACGAGCTCCCCCTGCGACGCTCCGGCCGCGATCAGCACCGCAACCGACACGTAGACGACGGTCGACAGGCCGACCGCGGCGAACGTGCCGCTCGGGAGGCTGCGGCTGGGATGGGCCAGGTCGCCCGACATGCTCACGCCCTGGGTGAAGCCGGTGACGGCGGGGAAGAAGATCGCGAACACGGCCCAGAACCCCAGCTTCTCGGCCGGCGGCGACCAGCCGCTGCCGAGCGTGCCCGCATCGATGCTGCCGAGTGCTCCCGCGAAGAAGGACAGCAGCGCCAAGCCCAGGAAGGCCATCACCACGAACTGGAACCGGGTGGCCACGTCGGCCCCCGCCCACGCGAACCCGAACAGGCCGAGCACCGCCGCCAGCGCGATCGCCTGCACCGCCAGCGTGGAGTCGAGGCCCAGCAGCCCGGCGAGAACCTCGCCGAAGCCGATCGCATAGAAGGCCACCGACACCGACTGGGCCAGGAACAGCACCACGCCGATCGCGCCGCCGAACTCCACGCCCAGCGTGCGGGAGATGAGGTAATAGTCGCCGCCCCCCCGCACCTCGATGTTGGTGGCGATGGCCGCCAGCGACGTGGACGTGAGCACAGACACGGCAGTGGCGATGCCGACGATCACCAGCGACAGGGCGAGCCCCGCGTTGCCCACCACGAAGCCCATCCTCAGGAACAGGATGATGCCGAGGATCGTGAGGATCGAGGGCGTGAACACGCCGGCGAACGTGCCCAGGGTGCCCTGCCGGCCGGGCGGCGACGTGCTCATGCCCGTATTGTGATCAGCCCCGCCGCCGGATGACGACCAATTGGTCGGCGGCCGACTCGGCGCCCCACACCTCGCCCGGCCGGCCGAGTATCTGGCGCACGTTGCCGGGGGTCGACGGCAGCGGGAACGTCGTGAACATGGCCGTGCCCGGGTCGAACCGGTGGATGGCGTTGCCGCCGAAGTCGCTCACCCACACGGTGTCGGTCTCGTCGACGTACACCGCGTACGCCTGCGGTGCGTCGCCGGGCAGCGGCCAGGACGACCACTCGTCGGTCTGGGGTGCATACCGGCTGAGTTGCCCCGAGTTCCACTCGCTCACCCAGACGCCGCCCGCCGAATCGGCCCATACCCGGCGCGCTCCCTGGTCGGGCGTCGGTGGGTCGAGCACCGTGACGGAGCCGTCGGGGGCCACCAGCCCGACGAAGCTGCCCGCCAGCGAGGCGAAGTAGATCTGGCCCAGCGGGGTGGCGGCGATCCCGTACGGGCCGCGGCCCCGCGGCGAGTCGAACACCTCGATGGCGCCGCTGCCAGGGTCGAGCACGCCGTGGATGCCGTTCTGCCCCGTGAACCACAGGCGGCCCTGCCCGTCGAACGCGGCGGTGTTGAGGTTGGCGTCGGGCCGCTCCTCCGGGAGGGTCCAGACGTCGAGCTCTCCGCTCGGTTGCACCCGCACGATGGCGTTGAGGCCGCCGTCGGTGACCCAGGGGAGACCCTCTGGACCGATGATCACACCGTGGGGGCGCGAGCCCGGGCCGAGTTCGACGTGGCGGGTTTCCCCGGTCACCGGGTCGAGCCAGCCCAGCTCGCCGGAGGCCTGCGCCGTGTACCACACGCCGCCGTCGGCGGCGGGCGCCACGTCGTGCGGGCGCGACCCGGGCGGCACGGGGTAGGCGACCAGCTCCAGCTCGTCCGGCGGCACGGCCGCGGGGATGGTCGTCACCAGCGTCGTCGCCGCCGCAGGGTCGGTTGTCACGGTCGTGGTGGTCACCGGTTCTGCGGGCTCCGCCGGTGCGACGGTCGTCGCCGCCGGCTGCGTCGAGGTCGTCGCCGGAGGCGATGTCGCCGGGGGAGTGGTGGTGGTGGTGGTGGTGGGCCCGGCTCCGTTGGAGCACGCAGCGAGCGCGACGGCCAGGAGGGCGGTGGCTCGCTTCATGTGTGGACTCTACGCAGGGGCCTCGCGTAGGCGGTCGAGGATGCTGTCGAGCGCCTGGCGCTCGGCTTCGCTGAGCTGACTCGCGAAGTGCTGCTCGAGGTCGTCGAGGTGGGCGGCGAGGGCTTCCGTCAGCACGGCGATCCCCTCGTCGGTTAGCTGCGCCCAGTGGATTCTGCGGTCGGTGAGGCACGAGATCCGCTCGATGTAGCCGTTCTCCTCGAGCCGGTCGACGAGGCGCGTGGCCCCGCCCGAGGTGAGCACCATCTGCTCGCCCAGCTCGGTGATCGCCATCCGATGGTCGGGGGAGCGCCCGAGCCGCAACAGGGCCTCGAACCACACCACCGACAGCCCGCTGTGGTCGCGGAGCGCCCGGTCGAAGATGCGGTTGAGCCGCCGGTGCGCCTCCACGAGGCGGCCGTACGAGGTGATGCGCTCGTCGGCGAGAAGGTCGGTCTTTGGTGCCACGGAGGTATCTTAGCACGCAGTAGTTGACAGCGCAGGTATCTCGTCGCTATATTTCCTGCGCACGCAGATGTTGACGAGAAAGGTAGCTCGATGACCACCAGCGCTCCGACCGCCACCCGGCCCGACACCGGCACTTGGAACCTCGATCCCGCCCACACCACGGTGGGCTTCAGCGCCCGCCACCTGATGGCGGCCAAGGTCCGGGGCAGCTTCAAGAAGTTCTCCGGCACCGTCACGATCGGTGAGACGCTCGGCGAGTCGTCGGTCGAGGTCACCATCGACGCCGCTTCCATCGACACCGGCGTCGAGGATCGCGACAACCACCTCCGGTCCGCCGACTTCCTCGACGTGGAGACCTACCCGACACTGGAGTTCGTCTCCACCGCGGTGCGGGAGAAGGGCGATGGCTACCAGGTCGACGGCGACCTCACCATCCGGGGCACGACGAACCCGGTGACGCTCGCCCTGGACTACCACGGCCTCGTCACCGACCCGTGGGGCAACGACAAGGCGCTGTTCAGCGCGTCGACCGAGATCGACCGCGAGACGTGGGGCCTCACCTGGAACCAGGCGCTGGAGGCGGGCGGCTGGCTGGTCGGCAAGAAGGTCAAGATCGAGATCGAGGCGCAGGCCGCCAAGGCGTAGCCCTCCGACACGCTCGCACGCCCGGCCACCGGCCGGGCGTGTGCGCGCCCCTGGGCAGCTCAGGCCTACCGGCACTCGACGTGGCGGGCGAGGCGAGCCAGCGCGTCGTCCCAGCTCGCCGCCCGCGCCTGTATCCAGCGGCGCGCCTCGTCGAGCGGCGCCGGGTCGACGCGGTAGCGCTGCTCGCGCCCGTGCCGCTCGCCGACCAGCAGCCCCGCCTCCTCGAGGGTGCGGACGTGGCGGGTGACCGCCTGGCGGGTGATCGGCAGGACCGCCGCCAGCTCGGTGACGGTGCGCTCGGATCCGGCCGCCACCCGGTCGACGATGTCCAGGCGCAGCGGGTCGGAGAGCGCCCAGAACGTGGCGAGCTGCCCGGCCCGACTCACGCGGGCACGCTCTCCAGGTAGCGCTCCAGGTCGGCCAGCTCGCCCTCCCACCCCGACGCGTTCTCGCGGAGGGTGCGCTCGTGGAGGTCGTCGGGCAGCGTCGCCAGACCGGACTCGACCACGGTCACCACCGTGCGGCCGGCCTCCTCGTCGAGCGTGAACGTGACCTTCGTGCTCCATATCGTGCCGTCGTCGTCGGCGCCCACGTCCCAGCTGAAGGCGAAGGTGCGCGGCTCGTCGACCACCTCCACCCGTCCGGCAGCCGTGGCGTCGTACTCCGACCAGCCCAGCTTGATGGCGCCGCCGGGGCGCAGGTCGACCTCGGCGGAGTCGCCGAACCACTGGGCGAGCTCCTCCGCCACCGTCAGCGCCGCCCACACCCGGGACGCCGGGGCGTCCACGGTCACCGTCCGCTCGATCGCATCCACTCTCCCCATGCTCCACCTCCGAGTACGCGCAACGTTCATGTTGCTCTTGCCAATGCGCAATGTAGATGTTGCGCGTCGTCCCGTCAAATGGCGAGCGCCAGGTCGGCGGTCCCGGGGATCAGCTTTAGGTCGCCCCGGAGGCTCGCGGCCGCTCCCTCCAGCCGCCGGTCGAGCTGGGCGTCGCCGTGCTCCGGGTCGTGGTGGAACGTCACCAGCCGGCGGGCCCCCACCGTGAGCGCGAATCCGACCGCGTGCTCGAGGGTGCTGTGCCCCCAGCCCTGCCGCTCGCGGTACTCGTCCTCGGTGTACTGCGTGTCGTGGAGCAGCACGTCGACGTCGCGGGCCACGTCGGCGCCGGACAGCCACTCGGGCGCCGGGGGAAAGTTGCGGACCCCCAGCGCCGGCTCGTGGTCGGGCAGGTAGGCGAAGCTGCGGCCGTTCTCCGTGATCCGGTAGCCGAGGGTGGGGCCGGGATGGCACACCAGGTCCGAGATGACCTCGAAGGGGCCGAGGGAGAAGGTGCCGGGCGCAACGTCGTGGAGGTGGGTGTTGGGGAGGTCCCGCAGCCGCACCGGGAACAGCGGCGGCGACAGGTAGCGCACCAGTCGCTGCTTGAGGTCCATCGTGGTGGACACCGGGCCCCAGATGTGGGTCTCCACGTCGGGGTCGAACAGCGGCTTGAAGAACCCCAGCCCCTGGATGTGGTCGAAGTGGAGATGCGAGAGCAGGATGTCGATGCGGTCGCCATCGGGCTGGATGCGAGGCAGCCCGCTGCCTGCGTCGAGCACCACGACCCGGCCGCCTTCGGCGGTGACCTGCACCACCGACGTGTCGCCGCCGTACCGCACGGTGGTGATCCCTGCCCTGGCCACGGAGCCGCGCGTGCCCACCAAGCGGATCTTCACACTCGCTCCCAGAAGGCGGCCAGCGCGCCGAGGTGGCGGCCCTCCTGGCCCTCGACGGGGACGGCGGTCACCTCGATCTCGCGCCAGGGCCCGTCGAAGGCCCGGAAGCGGACGGGGAGGTGGGCTGGCCGGCGCTGCGCCAGGGCGATGGCGACCGGCAGCTCCTCGCTGGGGATGGGCTTGCCGTCGAGGTCGGTGGTCTCGAAGACGGTGGCGAGCTCGCTGACGTGGATCTCGCCGGAGTCGTCGAAGCGTCGCCCCAGTAGCTGGGCGGCGGCCTCGTTGTAGTAGATCATGTTCCCCCCTTCGTCCTGGATCCACATCGGCACTGCGATGTAGCTCGCCCATTGGCGGAGGAGGATGATCTCGATCGGATGCGCCACGCCTATCCGGCCTCCTCCGCGTCGAGCAGCCTGACGAGCGTCTTGGGGGCGACCGCCCTGTAGCTCTCGTCGATCAGATCCTCGAGGTGCTCGACGTCGGGAGGGTCGGCGGTGTCGGGGCCCACCTCGATGCTCACCCAGCCGGCCTTGCCGAGGCCGTACCCGGTGGGCTGCGCCCAGTCCTGGCTGAGCAGGAACTCCGCGGACTCGGGGAGCTTGACCGACACGTGCAGGCGGGGGTCGTCGCCGGGGACGCCGAAGAAGACGAACACCTTCTTGCGGACCTTCGCGACCGACTCGCCCCAGGGGTGGTCCTCCCACGCCTCGGGGTAGCTCAGCGCGTGCTCCAGCAACAGCTCGAAAGCCCTACGCAGGTCTGCAGCCGGCGGCACCCGCCCATCCTGGCAGACTGCCCAGGTCGTGGCAGACCCGATTCGCATCGCCAACTGCTCCGGGTTCTTCGGCGACCGCCTGGCGGCGGCGCGGGAGATGGTGGAGGGCGGGCCGATCGACGTCCTCACCGGCGACTGGCTGGCCGAGCTCACGATGCTCATCCTGGCCCGCGCCCGGATGAAGCGCCCGGGCGGCGGCTACGCCCGCACGTTCGTCGCTCAGATGGAGCAGGTGCTGAGCACCTGCCTCGACCATGGCATCCGCGTGGTCTCCAACGCCGGGGGGCTCGACCCCGAGGCGTGCGCGGCGGCCGTGGAGCAGCTCGCCGGCCGGCTGGGACTGGCGCCCCGGATCGCCTGGATCGGCGGCGACGACCTCATGGGCCGGCTCGGCGACCTGGGTCTGGGGGAACAGGCGCTGACCGCCAACGCCTACCTCGGGGGCTGGGGCATCGCCGAGGCGCTGCGGCGGGGCGCCGACGTCGTCGTCACCGGCCGGGTCACCGACGCGGCGCTGGCGTGCGGCCCGGCGGCGTGGCACCACGGCTGGGCCCGCGACGATTGGGATGCGCTGGCCGGGGCGGTCGTGGCAGGGCACGTCCTGGAGTGCGGCGTGCAGGCGACCGGCGGCAACTACTCCTTCTTCACGGAGATCCCCGGGTGGCGGGAGCGGCCCCGCTTCGGGTTCCCGTGGGCCGAGGTGGCCGCCGACGGCTCGGCGGTGATCGGCAAGCACGACGGCACCGGCGGCGAGGTGTCGATCGGCACCGTGACCGCGCAGCTCCTCTACGAGATCGGCCCGCCGGCCTACCTGGGGCCCGACGTGACCGCCCGCTTCGACACCATCCGGCTGGAGCAGGCCGGCCTCGACCGGGTGCGCATCTCCGGCGTGCGCGGCGAGCCGCCGCCGGCCACGCTCAAGGTGGGGGTCAACGAGCTCGCCGGGTTCCGCAACACGGTCGAGATCGCGCTCACCGGGCTGGACGTCGAGGACAAGGCGGCGCTCGCGCAGGCGGCGTTCTGGGACGCCTGCCCATGGGCGCCCGAGGACTTCGCGGTCGTCGACAGCCGGGTCATCCGCACCGACCGCCCCGACCCGGCCTCCAACGAGCAGGCCACCGCGGTGTGGCGCCTCACCGTGATGGACCCGGACGAGGCGAAGGTGGGCCGGGCGTTCACCGGCGCGATGATCGAGACCGGGCTCGCCTCAATACCCGGCTTCTACGCCCCCAGCGGCGCCCCGGGCCCGGGGCGGCCGTACGGCGTGTTCCGGGCGGCCGCGGTCCCCGCCGAGCTGGTGCCGCAGACCGTACACCTGGACGGCGAGGCGATCGAGGTGCCTTCGGTGGCGCCACCCGGCGAGGTAGCAGTCGAGCCCGCGCCCGAGCCAGCCGTGGTGGCCCCGGGCGGGCCCACGGTCGAAGCGCCACTGGGCCGGGTCGCCGGCGCCCGGTCGGGCGACAAGGGCGGCGACGCCAACCTGGGCGTCTTCGCCCGCAGCGACGAGGCGTGGGCGTGGCTCGACGGGTTCCTCACCGTCGAGCGACTGCGAGAGCTGCTGCCCGAGGCGGCCGAGCCGGCGATCGGCCGCCACCGCCTGCCCAACCTCCGGGCGCTCAACTTCGTGATCCACGGGCTGCTGGGGGAGGGCGTGGCGGCGTCGCCCCGGCCCGACGCCCAGGCGAAGAGCCTCGGCGAGTGGCTGCGGGCCCGGGTGGTCGAGATCCCGGAGGCCCTGCTTGCCGCCGGCGTCTCGGGCAGGGAGACTGGTGGGCCATGAGCAGCTTCTGGCACCCGTTCGCCGACATGCACACGGTCGCCGCCGCCCCGTTCGTCGTCGACAGGGGGGAGGGCATCTACGTCTACGACGAGCAGGGCCGCCGCTACGTCGACGGCTCCGCCAGCCTCTGGTACGCCAACATCGGCCACGGCCGCACCGAGGTCGCCGACGCCATCGTCGCCCAGATGAGCAAACTCGAGGCCTACCACTCGTTCGTCGACTTCACCACCCGCCCCACGCTCGACCTGGCCGCCCGTGTCGCGCGGATCGCTCCCGATCCGGCCAGCAAGGTGTTCCTCACCAGCGGCGGGTCGGACGCCATCGACACGGCGGCCAAGCTGGCCCGCCGCTACTTCGCCGCCACCGGTCAGCCCGAGCGCACGGTGTTCATCTCCCGGGAGTTCGGCTACCACGGCATGCACGCCTACGGCACCAGCCTCGGCATGGAGGGCAACCGGGAGGGCTACGGCGGCGACCTGGTCCCCGGCATCGTCACCGTGCCCTGGGACGACGCCGAGGCGGTGGAGAAGGCGATCGACCACGTCGGCCCGGAGCGGGTGGCCGGCGTGTTCGTCGAGGCCGTGATCGGCGCCGGTGGGGTGCGCCCACCGCCACCCGGCTACCTCGATGCGGTGCGGGATGCGGTGCGCTCGGCCGGCGGCATGTACGTCGCCGACGAAGTCATCACCGGGTTCGGCCGCATCGGAGACTGGTTCGCGGCCGGCCGCTTCGGGCTGGAGCCCGATCTGATCACCTTCGCCAAGGGCGTCACGTCGGGCTACCTGCCGCTGGGCGGCGTGATCGCCGCTCCGCACGTCGCCGCCCCGTTCTTCGACCACGGCGACGCGGTGTTCCGCCACGGCTACACGTACTCGGGTCACACCGCCGCGTGCGTCGCCGGGCTGGCGGTGATCGACATCCTCGAGCGGGAGGAGCTCCCGCAGCGGGCGCTGGCCATGGAGGGCAGGCTGGTGGAGGCGCTCGAGCCGCTCACCGAGCTGCCCGCCGTCACCGGCATCCGGGGCGGCGTCGGCCTGCTGGCCGCGATCCAGCTCGACCCATCCGACCCCGACCTCGCCTACCGGGCCGCGACCGCGTGCCGGGAGGCGGGGGTCATCACCCGGGCGGTAGCCGGCGGGGCGCTCCAGGTCTCGCCGCCGCTCGTGATCACCGAGGACCAGCTCTCCGAGATGGCGGGGCTGTTCGGGGCGGGGTTGGCGTCGTTGTGACCGAGCCGCTCGTCGAGTGCGTGCCGAACTTCTCGGAGGGCCGCGATGCCGCGGCACTGCGGCGCATCACCGACGCCATCGCCGCGGTCGACGGGGTCACGCTGCTCGACGTGGACCCGGGCAGGGCCACCAACCGGACGGTCGTGACGTTCGTCGGGTCGCCGGCCGCCGTGGTGGAGGGGGCCGTGGCGGGAGGCGTGGCGGCCGCGGGGGCCATCGACATGTCCCGCCATTCCGGCGAGCACCCCCGGTTCGGCGCGATGGACGTCTGTCCGCTCGTGCCGGTGCGGGGCATCACGATGGAGGAGACGGCCGAGCTGGCCCGGGAGGTCGGGAGGCGGCTGGGGGAGGCCGGGCTCACGATCTACCTGTACGAGCACGCCGCCTCCGCCGACCACCGCCGCAACCTGGCCGACGTGCGGGCCGGCGAGTACGAGGGTCTCGAGGACAAGCTGCGTGATCCGGCGTGGCAGCCCGACTTCGGCCCGGCGGCGTTCAATCGCCGGTCGGGCGCCACCGCGGTCGGTGCCCGCGACTTCCTCGTCGCCTACAACGTCAACCTCAACACCACGTCGGTGCGCCGGGCCAATGCGGTGGCGTTCGACGTGCGGGAGAAGGGCCGGGTGCGCGGCGGCGAGCGGATCCCGGGCTCGCTGCAGGCGGTGAAGGCGATCGGCTGGTTCATCGAGGAGTACGGCATCGCCCAGATCTCGATGAACCTCACCGACATCGCGGCGACCCCGATCCACGTGGCGTTCGACGAGGTGGTCGAGAAGGCGGCGGCCCGCGGGTTGCGGGTGACCGGGTCGGAGCTGGTGGGGATGGTGCCGCTGCGGGCCATGCTCGACGCGGGCCACCACTACCTGCGGAAGCAGCAGCGGTCGCTCGGTGTGAGGGACGCCGAGGTGGTGAAGATCGCGGTGAAGTCGCTTGGCCTCGACGACCTGCGGCCGTTCGACCCCGTCGAGAAGATCATCGAGTACCGGCTGGCCGCCGGTGCGCCGCCCCGGCTCGTCGACCGAACGGTCGAGGGCTTTGTGGGGGAGACGGCCTCCGAGAGCGTCGTGCCGGGCGGCGGGTCGGTGGCGGCGCTGGCCGGGGCGCTGGGGGCGGCGCTGGCGACGATGGTGGCCAACCTGTCGTCGCACAAGCGGGGCTGGGACGAGCAGTGGGAGGAGTTCTCCGACTGGGCCGTCGAAGGCAAGCGCCTGCACGCCGAGCTGCTGCGGCTGGTCGACGAGGACACCGCAGCCTTCGACGCGATCATCGCGGCGCGGCGGCTGCCGAAGGGCACCGCCGAGGAGGTGGCGGCCCGCGAGGCGGCGATCGAGGCGGCCACCCGGCGGGCCATCGAGGCGCCGCTGGCGGTGATGGAGGCGGCGGCCGCGGCGTTGCCGGTGCTGGAGGCGATGGCCCGCGACGGCCTCCCGTCATCGGCGTCCGACGCCGGGGTCGGGGCGCTGCTGGCAGGCGCCGCGGTGCGGGGCGCCCACCTCAACGTCAGCATCAACGTGGCGGACCTGGACGACGGCTCGGCATATGTGGCGCAGGCGACGGCGGTGGCGGAGCGGGCGGCATCGGCCGAGGCGGCCGTGCTGGCCGCCGTGGAGGAGCGGCTGGGGCCGCCCGCCTGGTGAGCGCGAGCGTCCGGGCGGTGGGCGTCAACCTCTACTGGATCCCGCTCGGCGCCGGCGGCCGCGGGTTCGTGCGGCTCAACGGCCGGACGTACGAGGCGGTGCGGGCACGGCTCGACGGCAGGCGGCCGCGGGACCTCTACCACACGGCGCTCGACGTTGTCCTCTCCGGCGAGCGCTACGTCATCGAAAACGCGTGGCCGAGCCCGGACAGCGACGTCGCCTCCCGGGGCGTAGTGTTCGTCGGCCCTGTGTTCCACCCACGCCTAGCTCGGTTGCGCCCCTTCCGGTACGAGGTGCGCCGCTGGCGTGACGGGGTGATCCCCGATGCCGGCGAGGCGGTGGGCGGGCCCCGCCACGTCAGCGCCGACCCGGCGCAGGCGCGCCGCCTGCTCGACCTGGTGGCCGCGGTCCCGACGCTGACGTGGGGCCGCGACGAGCTGGGTGCCGGTGAGATGTGGAACTCGAACTCGGTGATCGCCTGGCTGCTGGCCAGCAGCGGCGTCGCGATCGACGGGATCGCCCCGCCGCCGGGCGGGCGCGCGCCCGGCTGGGATGCAGGCCTCGCCGCCGCCCGCGACGCGCGAAGATGGTCCGCATGACGGCAGGCATCCTCACCATCGACGAGCTCCGCTCTCTCGCCACCGGCGGCGAGATCGACACGGTGGTCACCGCCTTCCCCGACGCGTACGGCCGGCTACTCGGCAAGCGCATCGACGCCGGTTTCTTCCTCGACCACACGGCCGGTCACGGGATGCACGCCTGCGACTACCTGTTCACGGTCGACATGGGCATGGAGCCCGTCCCCGGGTACGCCTTCGCCAATTGGGAGCTGGGCTATGGCGACGTCCACGCGGTGCCCGACCTGGCCACGCTGCGCCGTGCCACCTGGCTCGACCGCTCGGCGCTCGTGCTGTGCGACGTCCACGACGACGCGACCCACGCCGACGTGGCGGTCGCGCCCCGCACGATCCTGCGCCACCAGCTCGACGCCGCCGCCTCCGAGGGCTACACGGTGATGACCGCGTCGGAGCTGGAGTACTTCGTGTTCGAGGGCTCGTACCGCGACGCCCGGGATGCCGGGTACCGGAACCTGCGGCCGTCGGGCGGCTACATCGAGGACTACCACCTGCTGTCGGGCCGCCGCGCCGAGCCGCTCAACGCCGCTGCCCGCCGCCATCTGGCGGCCAGCGGCGTGCCGGTGGAGTTCAGCAAGGGGGAGTGGGGGCCGGGCCAGCACGAGCTGAACATCCGCTACGCCGACGCGCTGGCGATGGCCGACCGCCATTCGATCTACAAGCTGTGCCTCAAGGACCTGGCCGACGACCTCGGCTGGTCGGTGACGTTCATGGCGAAGTTCGACGAGTCGCTGGCGGGGTCGAGCTGCCACGTCCACGTCTCGCTGTGGGACGGGGACGGCGAGCGCAACGTGTTCGCCGGGGAGTCCGACGAGTTCCGCTGGTTCCTGGGTGGGTGGATGGCGCACGCGGCCGAGCTGATGCCGTTCTTCGCGCCGACGATCAACTCGTACAAGCGCTTCCAGGCCGGCTCGTGGGCGCCCACCGCACTGGCGTGGAGCCGCGACAACCGCACCGCGTCGTTCCGGGTGGTGGGCAGCGACGAGTCGCTGCGCATCGAGTTCCGGGTGCCCGGCGCCGACGTCAACCCGTACCTGGCGTATGCGGCGATCGTCGCCGCCGGTCTCGATGGTCTGCGGCGCCAGGTGGAACCGCCCGCCCGGTTCACCGGCGACGTGTATGCCGCCAGGGAGCTGCCGCGGCTGCCGGGGTCGCTGGCCGAAGCGGTGAACGAGTTCGCCGGGTCAGCGTTCGCCCGGGGCGCCTTCGGCGACGACGTCGTCGACCACTACGTCCACTTCTTCCGTACCGAGCAGGCCGCCTACGACCGGGCCGTCACCGATTGGGAGCGGCACCGCTACTTCGAGCAGATCTGAGATGGACCGCTGCGACGAGTGCGACTACGTCTACGACGGGGGCGATGCGTTGGCGGCGGGCGCCGCGATCCGGGCGGGGGCGGCGGAGCTGGCGGGGCTGCTACGGGGCGGTGGCGACCTGACGAGCCGCCGGTCGCCCGAGGTGTGGTCGCCGCTGGAGTACGGCTGCCACCTGCGGGACGTGCTGCTGGTGCAGCGGGAGCGGGTGCTGCTGGCCCGCCGGGAGGACGGGCCGTCGCTCGTGCCGATGGGCCGCGACGTCCGGGTCGAGCACGACGGGTACTCGGGCCAGGACCGTGCCGACGTCGCCCGTCAGCTCGAGGACGCGGCGCTCCTGTTCGCCAACGTGCTCGGCCGGCTCGACGACGCCGCCTGGGACCGCACGGTGATCTACAACTACCCGGAGCGGACCGCGCGGTCGCTTCGCTGGGTCGCCGTGCACACCCGCCACGAGGTGGTGCACCACCTGCTGGACGTGCAACGCCAGCTCTCGTAATTGGTGCGAACGAGGGTCTAGACAGGTCAGTTGCAGCATGATTTGGTCGAACATATGTTCGATACGCCGCCTGCGACCCTCACCGCCGGCCTGGCGGAGCTGGCTCCCGGCCCCGAACTGGCCGCCGCGCTAGCCGGCCTGGACCTGGGCGGGCTGTCGGCCCACGACCGGGTGACTGTGCTGGCCTGCCACGAGCGCCTGGCGTCGCACTACGCGGCCATGGCGTCGGGGGACATGGTGGCGATCCACGATCACCTGGCGGCGGAGTGGGACGACGACCCGGAGACGTCGTTCAAAGCTGCGGCTGCCGAGATCCGCCTGGCGCTGCGCCTCACCCGCTACATGGCGGACACCCGCCTCGGGCTGGTGTTGGACCTGGCCCGGCGACCCCCAGGTACTCGCAGCGTGGGTGGGCGGCCTGATCGACGAGCGCCGCGCCGACCTGATCGCGGGCGGCACCTGCCACCTCGACGAACCCGTCGCCCGGGGCGTGGTCGACCTCGTCATCGAAGAAGCGCCCCGGCTCACCACCGGCGAGCTGGCCGCCCGGCTGCGGGAGCTCTGCGTCATCGCCGACCCCGACGACGCCGCCCGCCGCTACCACCAGGCCGTGCAGGAGCGGCGGGTCGTGGCGGAGCCCACCGTCGAAGGCACCGCCAACCTCTACGGCCTCGACCTCCCGCCCCACGAGGTCGCCGCCGCCATGCGCTACATCCACCAGATCGCCCGCAGCGTCAAACGAGCAGGCGATCCCCGTTCCATGGAACAGCTCTGCGCCGACGTCGCCACCGACCTGCTGCAGGGCCGCACCCCCGACGGCGCTGCGCCTCCCGGCGGCGCCGGCGGGCTGGTCGAGTTGCGAGTCGACCTGGCCACCCTCGCGGAGCTGAACGACCACCCCGGCGACCTCGGCGGCTACGGGCCCGTCATCGCCGACATCGCCCGCCACCTAGCCGACACCCACCACGACGCCGAATGGCGCCACGTCGTCTGTCACCCCGACTCCGGCCAACCCATCCACGTCGGCACCACCCGCCGCCGTCCCACCGCCGACCAGCGCCGCCAGATCCACGCCCGCGCTCCCCGGTGCGTGTTCCCCGGCTGCCGCCACTCCGCCGGCCAGTGCCACCTCGACCACCAAGCCGAATGGACCGCCACCGGAACCACCTGCACCGGGTGCACCAACCCTCTCTGCCCCGGCGACCACGCCATCCGCCACCTCCCCGGCTGGACATACCAACTGCTCCCCGACGGCGACCACCTCTGGACCACCCGCCTCGGACACCAATACACCACCAGCGGCCGCAGCCCGTGACCCGGCGCCCACATTGGCCGGCGGCCGCTACGTTGCCGGCCGATGGAGCACGCAGCCGTCACGATCCGGCCCGGCGAGCCCGGCGACGCCGCCGCCCTGGCGGGGGTGCAGCGAGCAGCGGCGCTCGTCGCCTTCGGCTCGATCTTCCCTCCGGACGCACCCAAGCCCACGCTGCGGTCGCTGCAGGACGGGTGGGAGGAGGTCCTGGCCGACCCGGTGGCCCGGGTGCTGGTCGCCGCCGACCCGACGGTGATTGGCGCAGCGGCGCTCCGGCCGGAAGGCGGTCGGGAAGGGCGATGGCTGCTCGGCCGGCTCTACGTGCGTCCCGACCGATGGGGTCAGGGTATCGGCGGCCGGCTGCACGACGCAGCGGTCGTTGCGGCCGCTGCTGAGGGGGCGGCCACAGTGCGGTTGACCGTGCTGGAAGCGAACTCGGCGGCACGCCGGATGTACGAGCGCCGTGGCTGGCGGCTCGTGCCCGGTGGCAGGCACCGGCCACACGGCCCGCAAGGGCCGCCCGAGGTGCAATACGAGCTGGCTTCGGGTTCCGAATGGCGGTGATCCCGTTCTACGGGTCGCACCGGCCCGACCTGTTCTTCCGGGTGGGTCTCTTCTCGTCGGTCAGCCGGGGGCCCGGGCGGTGAGCAGCGCCCGCCCGATCAGCCGGGCGTCGACCTCCTCGATGCGGGAACGCCGCCGCCGCAGCTTGTCCTCGTATACCGCGGCGCCCATCGCCGCCCGCAGCTCGGCCTCCATCGCCGCCGCCTCCTCGAGCCATCGGGAGGCGGTCGCACGGTAGGCGGCGGTGACGTCCTCCTCCGAGACGTCGACGAAGCCGGCGCGTGCCAGCAGCTCCGCGTACGGCGTCTCGGTGACGACGAACATCGAGTCGCGCTCCTTCGCCTCAGCGAGCTCCTCCGGCGACAGGCCGGGCCGGCTGCGGATCACGAAGAACGCCAGGCGGCCGCCCGGCCGCAGCACGCGGGCGCAGGCTCTCAGCACGGAGAGCTTGTCCTCCAGTCAGCAGAGCACGTCGGCGTGGGTGACGGCGTCGAACGACCGGTCCCGGAACGGCAGCAGCTCGCCTTCGGCTGCGACCGGCGTCGCGGCGACCCCGTCGCGCCTGGCGCGGGCCGCCGCGGCCCGCAGGCCGGCCATCGGCACGTCAGCGAGCACGGCCCGGCAGCTCGCCTGGGCCGCCACGTACAGCCCCGGCCATCCGGCCCCGCACCCGAGGTCGAGCAGGCGGCTCTCGGCGTCCAACCCCAGCAGCTCCACCAACCGCCCGGCCTGCGCCACGTCGGTGTACCCGTTGGCGCCGTAGTCGGAGCCGAGCACCCGCCGCTCCAGCTCGAGCACCGCCCCGGCACCGACCGTTGCGTAGACCTTGTTGAAGTAGGCCACGTCGAACTCCGGCATCCGCACCTCCGACAGGAGTGTACGCCCGGTACCATTGGGGCTTCCGATGCCGGATTCCCCCTTCCGCAACGTCGCTCTGGTCGCGCACGTCGACCATGGCAAGACC